>CAJWGN010000133.1 GCA_913031035.1 uncultured Gammaproteobacteria bacterium | reverse complement strand
TTTAGCATAGTTGCACAAACCACCCCTTAAAACCAGTGCTAATACACTTTCTTGCTCGGGATAACGCCGTTGAACCCACCTATAGGGTCAACAACATCACCATCTCTTGTGTGGGCATGATATTCCTATTTGTCCTAGTAATGGGAGAGGCATAACTAAAGTTCCCTACTTAAGATTATAACGACAAAGTAGTAGCTATTGGAGTGATGGTTAGAAGTGGGGAACTTAAGTTATGCATATACGCATACATTTCACTCTGTAGATAAAGTGACGCTAAGCCCTAAGGGGGTAGTAACCTTTTTGCTGACACCAAACATAAGCCTAACATAGCAACGGCACACTTTTTGTATCTTGTTTTAGATAGTCTATAAATCAATATAAACTTTAAAAATAGGGTATTTTTGTTAAATGGCTCCGGCGGTAGGGATTTATCTAATCAAAAAGTAATGGATCATATGTGAACGCATCTTGAATTATTAGAAGGTGCTATGGCTTAGCCCGAACACGGTTTATGGGATTGGCCAAGAATATGACTTCCTAGGGTACTGCAGCCATTGCCCATAACATCCGTAAAGGGGCCAAGTTCTTGACCCTCTACGGCCTGCCAGACCTGAATTGTGCTGGATAAGTGCGGCTAAAACCCAGAAATGGGGCAACAAACCACGCCAAATTATCTATATCCAACTGTATAATACGCAAATAACTGATTTAAACGGAAGTCTTTTGAAACCTCGGTAATATTAAGCCGGAAAATAGGTCTTATACTGAGGTCTCAAGATACTTAAAGTGTTGACAGATGACAGATGTATTGCATAATAAATTCTATACATTGAAGGAGTACCCAAATGCTACCCGTTCAAGTCCAACATGCAGGTTCCTAAAAAATGCAAAATTAAAGTTTAGCAAGCGATTGTTGGGCTTACCCCCCTTTTTGAGGCTAACTTAGAAGGAAAAAAGTACGTTATGCAGGACTACAGGCTTTTTATTGGGGGCGAATTCGTCAAAAATTCTAATCAAGAATATTTCCCGACTATCAACCCCTATACAAATAAGATGTGGGCCAACATCCCACAGGCGAGTGAATCCCAGGTTGCAGATGCGATCTCAGTTGCGCGTGTTACGTTTGAGACGACATGGTCGAAGGTTTCCGGAATCGAGCGCGCTAGGCTACTTAATAAGTTGGCTGATCTATTAGTTGAGAATGGTGATCGCATGGGGCTGCTGGAGAGTACAGACAATGGCAAGGTGATTCGTGAAACCCGCAGCCAGATGAACTTTGCTGCCCGCCAGTACCGGTTTTTTGCCGGTTATGCTGATAAGCTTTGGGGGAAGGTAATACCGCTCGATCAGCCTAATATTTTGGACTATACGCAGCGCGAACCAATTGGCGTAGCAGTGCTGATAACTGCGTGGAATTCGCCCCTGGGCTGTCTCTCTAACAAGCTTGCTCCAGCTCTAGCGGCGGGTAACTGCGTTGTTATTAAGCCCTCTGAACATGCCTCGGTAACCACACTCGAATTTGCTAAGTTAGTCGAACAGGCGGGTTTCCCGCCTGGAGTGGTGAACATGGTGGCGGGAGACGCCCTTGTGGGCAAGGCGCTTCTGACAAGCGGTCGCATTGATCGGGTCAGTTTTACCGGAAGTCCGGGTGTGGGACGAGAGATTGCGGCGAATGCTGGGCGAGCGCTTGTTCCGTCGACGATGGAACTTGGAGGTAAATCCCCGAACATCATATTTGAGGATGCTGACCTACCGAAGGCCATCGTTGGAGCGTTGGCGGGCATTTTCGCCGCGACAGGCCAGACCTGCATTGCTGGGTCGCGGCTTTTGGTGCAACGGAAGATTTACGATCATGTGGCTGAAAACCTTATTGAACGGGCAACACAGATCCGGATGGGCAATCCGATTGATATTGCTACTGAGATGGGAACAGCTGCGAACGAACCGCAATTCAACCGAATTCTCGCTTCCATTAAGGGTGCTATCGACGAAGGTGCGGAACTCGCAACTGGAGGTGGTCGTGCCGAAGGTGAAGGTCTTGAAAACGGTTTTTTTGTGCAGCCCACGATCTTCACTAATGTATCGAACTCCATGAAAATTGCTCAGGAAGAAGTTTTTGGTCCAGTGTTATCGATTATACCCTTCGATGAAGAGGAGGAGGCTGTCACAATCGGCAACGACACCAAGTATGGCCTTGCCTCAGGCATCTGGACGACAGATCTCAACCGCGCGATGCGCATGTCGAACGCCATCCGTGCAGGAACAGTTTGGGTTAACACTTATCGTTCAGTGGCTGTTCAGGCGCCATTTGGTGGCTTCAAGGACAGTGGTTTTGGACGCGAGCGTGGTGAGATAGCACTGGACGAGTTCACAAACACGAAAAACGTCATGATTGATTACTCAGATGAAGAACGCGATCCGTTTGCAATAAAAGCGTAATGCGTCGCTCAACAAGGGTGAATTAGACTGATTGAAGGAGAACACTTTGAATGGTTGAAAAAAATAGGGTCGTTGTGGTGGGTTGCGGCATTGCGGGTCTGTCAGCGGCAGTCTCAGCTGCAGAATTCGGGGCGGACGTGACTCTTCTGGAACGTTCAACAAAGGAAGAGCGCGGTGGCAATACCCGCTGGACGGAAGCCTTCATGAGGATGAAGAATGAAAAAGAAGTCGCAGACGATTTTATCGAGCATTTCTTAGCCAATGCAGGCTGTCACCTTGATCCGTCGCTGATTAATGAGACTGCGCGTAATTATTCCGAGTGGCCGTCTATCGTCAAAGCGCTGTCTTTTGCGGATCCAGAGGTTATCAGTACTTTGGCGACTGAAGCGGGACCAACACTTAGCTGGCTCAAGGAGTACGGTATCCAGTTCTCTGTCATGCCAACTTATCTGCTAACACAGTCTACCACTCGGATTTGTCCTGTTGGCGGGGGCCTCGCCCTCATTGAAGCATTGGCAGATAGAGCTGAAAAGCTTGGTGTTAAATTCCAGTATGAGACAACCGCTGTTGACCTTGTCTGCGATGACCATGGATCCGTGGCGGGAATCCGGGCCCGAAAAGATACCATTAAGCCGATTGAAGTGATGGGAAAGGTAATTCTAGCCAGTGGTGGGTTCGAGGGTAACGCCGAGATGCAAGCTCGGTATTATGGAGAGCGTGCCCGCTATATTCGCCCCGTAGCGCGAGGCGGTTATTACAATCGCGGAGAAGGATTGCGCATGGCCTTGAATCTTGGAGCCTCGACCTGTGGAGATTTCTCTGAATATCATGCGCAACCCATCGACCCACGATCGGGTGTTTCTGAACCCATCGTATTCAACTTTCCCTACGGTATCCTTGTGGACAGAGAGGGGCGACGTTTCATCGACGAAGCGTCTAATACGGTGGATGCTATCTATGAAAATGTGGCGCGCACCATTAACAAACTGCCAGGCGGTGTGGCCTATCTTATCTGTGACGCGAGACTTGACGAAGTGGACAACTGGCAACGGAGTGTCCGCAGCGACCAAAAGCCAATAATGGCAGACACGTTGCAAGATCTGGCCACTCAGCTTGAGATTCCAGTGGCGTCGCTTACAAAAACCGTGGTCGAGTTCAATGCTGCTACCTCAGACGGGCCTTTCAGCCCCTTCGAGTTGGACGGGCTTGCAACTGAATACCTTAATCCGCCCAAATCGAACTGGGCACTGCCGATTGCGATCGGTCCGTTCCGCGCTTGGCCGGTTAGTTCGGCCAACTGTTTTACCTTTGGCGGACTGCGTTGTAATGCAAACGCTCAAATTTTGGATGGTGATGGTCGCCCTATTCCAGGCATCTACGCTGCAGGTGAGACGATGGGGCTTTATTACAAGAGTTATACAGGCGCGACTTCCGTTCTTCGGGGTGCTGTGTTCGGACGTATTGCAGGGCGCCATGCTAGCGGCTTGGCTTCTTAACTCTCACAAAAGAATCGTAAACGGTCTAAAAGGAAAGCATGCAATGACAATTTTGAAGCCTAAAGTAGATACGGTTCGAGATCTTTCGAACCGGCTGGGGTTAAAGGTCGCTGAGGCTGATTTCGACACCTACGCCAAACTTATGGAGGCCATGGTTGGAAGCTATGAACGGCTTGAGGCTATGGAATCCCCTAGCCCTGAAAAGCCGGGCCGTGGACTAATTGGACGGGCGCCCACCAAGGCAGAAAATCCACACGGTGCTTGGGCTTGGTTAGGACCGATCAAGCCAACGGGGAAGGGAATACTCGATGGGATAGAGGTCGGCGTGAAAGATGCTATCTGCGTGGCTGGCATGCCTGCTCGCAATGGCTCAAGGTTACTGGCGAATTTCGTGCCCGATTTCGACGCCACGGTCGTCTCCCGTGTGCTGTCAGCAGGCGGAACGATCAAGGGTAAAACTGCCTGCGAAAATCTTAGCTTCTCAGGCCATAGTCACACAAGTTCTCCGCCGGTGCAGAACCCACGGGCGCCCGGTTACTCGGCAGGAGGTTCCTCTAGTGGCAGTGCAGCCGCAATTGCAGCCGGCGACGTAAACATGGCGCTTGGCTGCGATCAGGGCGGCTCGGTTCGCATTCCTGCAAGTTGGTCTGGTATCGTCGGTCTGAAGCCTACCCATGGTTTAGTCCCCTACACCGGGGCCTTTTCTATGGACGCTGCCATTGATCACTGTGGCCCGATGGGAGCCACTGTTGAGGATGTCGCGCGTCTGCTAACGGTGATTGTTGGATCTGATAATTTGGATCCACGCCAGCGCGCAGTTCCCAATAAGAGGAAATCTTACTTGGATGCTCTGACGGAAGAGAACAGGCCCCGTAAGATAGGAATAGTTAAACAGGGCTTCGGGCGTCCTGAAAGTGAAGCCGAGACCGATGAGGTCGTCCGTGATGCTCTTGGCCGGTACCGAGCGATGGGGATTGAAGTCACGGAGATTGACCTGCCTTGCCACCTCGAGTGCTTCGACGTCTGGAGTGCTATTGTGATTGGTGGCACTTCAGAACTGATGTTCAAGCAGAATGGTATGGCAGGTTTTGGCGAAGGTTATGCAGATCCGGATATGATGCAAGTTATCTCGACCTGGCGCAATCGTCCCGAGGACATCTCAGTCACGGCGTTACCGCCGCTGCTAATGGGTAGCTATATTGCCGAGAAGTATCATAATAGGTTCTACGCAAAAGCACAGTCTCTACTTAGAACAATGCGTATGGCATATGACAGGGCATTCAGTACCTTTGATGTATTAGCAATGCCAACTACTCCCTTCAGCGCGACTGCTATGCCAGCTGAGGACTCAAGCCTGCGTAATATCATAGAGCTCTCGCTTCCTATGGTTGGTAACACGGCACCTTTCAACGCTTCGGGACATCCTGCAATCTCCTTACCATGCGGCGAAGTAGATGGCAGACCGGTCGGGCTCATGATGGTTGGTCGACACTTCGGGGAAGCGGATTTATTATCGGCAGCAGCATTTTGCGAAAGTAAATGAGAGAGACCCTGAATAGCATCACTGAAGTGGGAGCGTTTAAACAGGCTGGCTTTTCGCAGAAATGCAACAGTTACACTATTTGAGATTTTATTGAGATCGCAAGCTAAGTTATAAGTGTGCCTAATTTTTGAGTTCTTGATAATGGCTATGAAGGTAAGTTTAAATCTGTCAACAGTTGACCATTATAGGGTGGACTAATTAGGCTTTTCTAAAGCGGATATAGGAAACGCGATGCAAAAAATAAATAAGGCGAGTAATAGTCAGCCCTCGCTGACGCCAAGACAGCGCCTTCGCAAACTCATTGATCGAAAACAAGCGGTGATTGTCCCCGGCGTTGCCAACGCTCTTGGTGCACGTCTGGTTGAGCAGGCAGGGTTTGAGGCAACCTACATCACAGGCGCGGGTGTAACGAACAGTCACCTTGGCATGCCCGACCTTGCTCTACTATCGCCAACTGAATTGGCTGAAACGACGGCGCGAATCGCAGATGTCTGCGATCTGCCATTACTCGTTGATATCGATACTGGCTTTGGAAACGCGGTAAACGTCCATCGCACAATAAAGCTGATGGAGCGAGCAGGAGCCTCGGCAGTGCAGATCGAAGATCAAGTTTTCCCAAAGAAATGTGGTCATTTCGATGGCAAACAGGTTGTACCGTTGCATGAAATGCTTGGTAAACTAAAGTCGGCGCTGGATTCCCGGGTGGATCAGAACTTACTTGTGATCGCCCGTACTGACGTGGCCGCAGTAACGAGCATGGATGAAGCGCTAGAACGGTCGCAAGCCTTTATCGAATGTGGGGCTGATATTGTTTTTGTAGAAGCACCGCGCAGTCGCAAGGACATACAACGGGTCGGTGCCTTGAAAATTCCAAAAGTTATAAATATTGTAATAGGTGGTAAGACGCCGATGCTATCTATGTCTGAGCTCAACGATTTGGGGTTTTCCATTGTGCTATACGCCAATGCTTGTCTTCAGATCACCATCTCTTCCATCCAAGAATTACTGAATTTTCTCCAGAGTGAAGGATCACTGATAGGATTCGAAGATCGACTTGCATCCTTCGACGAGCGGCAGGTTGTTCTTGGAATGGAGAAGTTCTCCTATATGGAAAAGCGGTATGCCGAAGAAGGACAAACCGATGCCGAAAGGTAGGCGAAGCCTGACTGCAACCTATATGCGAGGCGGCACCTCGCGAGGAGTGATGTTCCTTCGTGATGACTTGCCTAAAGATCGGGCTGACTGGGAAGATATTTTTCTTGCTGTAATGGGGTCGCCTGACCAAAATTGCCGCCAGCTTGACGGGATGGGTGGCGGGATTTCGTCCCTTTCTAAAGTTTGCGTATTGGGAAAACCTAGCCATAAAGATGCTGACATCGACTACACTTTCGCGCAAGTATCTGTCAACAAAGCGCGAGTGGAGTATGCTGGCGCTTGCGGAAATATGTCTTCTGCAGTTGGGCCTTTCGCGGTTCAGCGCTCTCTGGTTTCCGTTATGGACGAGGGGGAAGTCTCCCTTGTCATTCATGATACGAACACGGGGAAGCTCATCCGAACGAGGTTTATTATGGAAGGCGGCGCTCCTGGCGTCAAAGGAACAGTTTTAATTGATGGTGTTGCAGGCACTGGATCGCCTGTGTGGCTAGATTTCTTGTATCCAGCCGGGAGCCGGACTGGACACTTGTTTCCAACGGGCAACCGCAGTGATACTCTTGGCGTTGGCGAAGCCAGTGTAACGGCGACACTTGCAGATATCGCAAGCCCCTGCGTTTTTTTGTCGATGAAAGAACTCGGGTTGAAGCACCCCCCAGGCCCAGACGATATGGCTAAGAATAGCAGCTTGATGATGAGGCTGGAAAATTTACGTTGCGAAGCCTCAATCCGCATGGGAATTACGGCAACGCTGGAAGACGCCGCCGAGCTAAAAAGTATTCCCAGAATCGGGTTTGTCTATCCCGCAACGTCCCACGTCACTTTGTCGGGAAAGGTGCTTCGGATAGATGAGATGGATATCGGTCTCTGTATGATCTCGATGGGGGACCCGCACCGTGCCGTACCCATCACAGCCGCCCTTTGTCTGGCCGCTTTGGCTCAAATCAGAGAGACGGTCCCCAATTTCATCTCAACCACCAGCAGATCTGATTTGCGTATCGGTCATCCTTCGGGAATTACTCAAGTGGCCGCAGACGTTATGGAATGTACCGAAGGGCAGAGTGTACGTTTGGCAAGTGTCTTACGAACGGCACGCAGGTTATTCGAGGGGCAGGTTTTTTGGTAAAACATATGGATGGGCAATGGCTCTCTCTGAAATTAGTTTCGTGGAGAAAAAAATAAAGGAATGGGGCTGGACTACTACTCTTTTTTCCATCAGTGCGTAATTTATGAAAACGTGAACTGGAGTGAAGGAATTGCTAAAACGCTTACAGGCTGAAAACTTGGGCCAATTAGCCTTCGATCGATTGGAAAAGGCAATTTTATCTGGCGAGGTTGAGCCAGGGGAGAAGTTGAGCGAAGCTGAACTTGCACGACAAATGGGCATCAGCCGTGGGCCTCTCCGTGAGGCGATCGGTCGTCTCGAGGGTCTAGGGCTTGTGACTCGAGTGGCAAACCAGCGTCCACACGTGACTGCTCTTACCAAGGAACAATTGCTCGAACTTTTTGTTTTCCGTGAAGCCGTGGAGGGCATGGCTGCGCGATATGCCGCTCTTAATGCCAAGCCTGCCGACATCAAGCGTCTTCATAAACTACTGGACGATCATGAAAAAGATCCTAACATTCGAAGTGGGACTGGTTACTTTCAAGGAACTGATAACACCGATTTTCATCTTCAAATCGCTAAAGCATCGCGTAACAAAAGGTTAAGCGAATGTTTGGCTGGTCCAATTTATTCGATTCTACGGCTCTATCGGCGGCGACTGAGTAAAATTCCGGGGCGGTCGTGTGAGGCGCTTGCCGAACACCGTGTCATTTTGGAGGCGATCGAACAGAGCAATCCGCATCTCGCAGAGCAAAAAATGCGCGCGCATATCAGTGCTGGTAGCAATAATGTGCATGAATTTATGAACGACCCTGAATAGACTACCAGTAAACTCGTGGTCTTTTCTTTGACCATGATCAATTTTTCCGTATTTATATGTATTGTCTTCTGGTCACAGTTGTTCTCCAGATTACCCGGTCCTGTAAGCTTGAAGTTGGGTGAAAGCGGTAAGACTTTGAGTTTGGGGTTATGCACCTGTCAATTTTTACTGTTCCGTCAGTATATTTTACCTGGGGCTGTCCTAGATAACTAGTTCAAATACACTCTAACCCATTGTCTTAACTGCGATAGCTGTCTTGGCGGGTCACTGTTGTTAGAACGCCACTCACATTCCTTCAAGAATAGCCCAAAATGCTTCTTTGGGACACCGTT
>CAJWGN010000132.1 GCA_913031035.1 uncultured Gammaproteobacteria bacterium | reverse complement strand
CGAGACCGTGATCCCACTGGTGGGTGCCGAACTCGGCAAGGCGGCATTGGCGATGCCCATCGGCTTTATTAAGCAGGACGCCGGTTACCAGTTGGTCGCGATCAACTCGCTGCAGCCGGGAACTAACCTGTACGTAGCGCCTGACGGAAAGTGGTTAGGCACGTATATCCCTGCCGCCTTGCGAACGTACCCATTTAAATTGGCGCGGCAAGAAGGCTCTGATGAAGCGATTCTTTGCATCAACGAAGCCAGCGGTCTGGTGGTGGACAGTGCAGAAGATGGAAATGCTTTCTTCGACGATCAGGACAAGCCCGCTCAGGGAATCAAGGATATCCTCAGTATTCTCTCCAAAGTTGAGGTTAGCCGGACTGCCACCCAGGGGGCCGTGAACGCGCTGGCTGACGCCGGGCTCATCACCCCGTGGGCGCTGAATCTCAAGCAGGATGAGAAAGTTGTGCCAGTGCAGGGGCTGTTTCACGTTGACGAAGCGGCCTTGAACAAACTCGATGATGAGGGTTTTTCGACCTTGCGCAAGGCGGGCGGTTTGGCTTTAGCCTACGCGCAACTTTTGTCGATGAGCCAAATAGCCGTGCTGGAGCGCTTGGGCGAGTTGCAAGGTCAGATACTGGCGCAGCAGGCTGCGAAGTCAGAGGCCGCCAATCTAACCGGCTTTTCCCTTGTCGAGGATGAAGGCTCACTTAATTTTGATTGAAGTAGGCAATGATGAGGAATCGAAAGCTCGTAAAACATGCTTTTGAAAATCCTCGCTCCGACCTCTAAGCGCTTAAAAAATACCGCCAAATCGTAGGCTAGGTTAAAGACCGATGTAGAGAACCAACCTTTGTCTTGAGCGCAAGCTCTGCTCACGAGCGTTGTAAAACAATCCGTGCAGGTTTCGTGACCGAGAGAACTTAAGAAAATCATCTAAGAGTTTGCCAAGTCATAACGGTGTCTATATCCTTACGTTAAATTTTTGATATCGCAAGGAATATAGTTATGGCTAAAGTTACAATTGATGAGAAAGAATACGAAACCGACGACTTGTCCGACGAGGCTAACGCACAGCTGCAATCTTTGCAGTTTGTGAATGCAGAGATGCAACGCCTGCAAGCCAAGGCCGCAGTTATGCAAACCGCTAGCGTAGCTTACAGCGCTGCACTAAAAGCTGAGTTAGATAAAGGTGGTGCTGATACAATCACTACAGGCTCATAAGCTAAAGCGTTAACTTCGTTTTCTGCGTTTACGTGCTTTCTTTTAGGTCATCATTTTTTACCTGTAAGAAAGCGCTGAAACGCGAGTCTAATGCAAAACTTCAGAACAATCATTTCCCTTAGTTCGGCTGGTCCCACTGGCAGAAGTAATTTGAGGACAAAGTTCTATCGATTTCACTAGAATTACCGCAGTCCACAAAGCCGTCAAACCTGATCTAGAGACGGTAACTAGACCGCCAAATCATCCAGAGAAAGGCTTATTGACGTTTTCAAGTGCCTGCAAAACTAATTCCCTAGAAAGACCGACTTATACAGATGATTGAAAATGCGATGTTCTCAAAGTTGTTGGTTACCTTGGCGGTCAGCTTATTGACAGCAAGTGGAGCAATCGCGCAAGAGACCAGCCCAAACGTCTCAGGCCGAGGCGCTTTTTCGCTATTCGAGAATATCGACCTCGCTGAAAGTCCGCCAAACACGCCTAATCAGTCGATTAGAGAGTCGCGTGCAACCATGTCAGAGCCTATATTCACCTTGGTCGGAACAAGCCGAATCGGAGACAAGCGCTCGGCGATATTGAGACACCAAAACAGCGAGATAGTTCGGGTATCGACAGACCTTGAAAGCCCAACCCGAATTGCAGGACATGAGGACTTCTCGGTTTTCGATGTGGGAGCTGGCACGCTGTCGGTGCGCTATCCGCCCAATATTCCCTGCGTTGAACATAAGAAAAAAGGGGTAAGTTGTTCTACTACCCCTAATACGGCGTTGTTAGAGCTGGTAAACGCGCAGGCGCTAGCAAGAGCGGAACCTATACCGAATGCTGGTGGGGAAAGTTCAAATTCAAGCTCAGAGACTTCGGTTTCCGGGGCTGCCGTTGGCAACCCTTTTGAGGCTTTGCGTGCAGCCCGGGCCGCTAATTCAAGCCCCGGTCGAGATAACGCAATTAACACGAGCGACGACAGGAACAGTCGGTTCACGCCGCGTCGGATAAGCTCAGAGGATGTGCCACCTGGCATGCGCGTGGTCTCTACCCCTTTCGGTGACCGGCTGGTTGAACAGTAGGCGCAGCGCAAGCCGGAAACAGAATTAGTAGCAAGGCAGAATTAGCCGAAATAAGAGCAATTAGAACCCGAGATTCAGGCCGATTCGACCTCTTTCTCTATGCTATTATTATAACTCTAAAGGCAGCGCTTGTTATCTCTGTGTTGAACAATCCGTAGCAGCCTGTAAACTTCATCTGTGGCTATGCATCCCCCTATTTCACTTTCAATTGCAGTCGTCTGCTACCGCTCGGACTCCTTGGAGCTTAGGCGATTTATCATGTCTTTGCTTAACGCGGTTGAACAACTTAAAAAAGGGATGAATACCCAGCCGATAATTGTGTGGCTAATTGATAATTCAGAGACGGATTGCCTAGAAGGGAATTCTTTGGAAGCGGCGACCGAAGAGGGGACTCGCTTTGAGAAAACCCTGTTAGAAAAAGCCCCCTTAGAAATAAAAACTACCACCAGCAATAGCCAAGAAATTGCTACACCAGCTGCGGCGCTCAGCCTGGCAACCTTTGATGACTTACAAGAGCAGATGCGGGAACAACAGGTTAAGTTAAAGCTAGTTAGCGGCCATGGGAATATCGGCTACGGCAGCGCCCACAATTTGGTATTAGCCAGTGTAAAATCGGATTACCATTTGATGTTAAACCCCGATGTCACCCTCGATAAGCAATGTTTGGCTGAGGGGATCATCTATCTTGCAAAACACGATACCGCAGTCATGGCAGCGCCTATGGCATTTCATGAAAACGGGGAAAGGCAGTATCTTTGCAAGCGCTACCCCTGTGTCCTAACTCTGTTTGTTAGGGGGTTTTTGCCCGCTTGGCTGCATAAGCCCTTTGCGAAGCGACTTGCCAGTTATGAAATGCGTGAGCTTGCCTGCCACAAGCGAGAAGAGTCAGCCGAGTCGGAGGTTCCTATCATAAGCGGCTGCTTTATGCTGTGCCGCACTCGCGCGCTTGATGCGATCAATGGGTTTGATAAACGTTACTTCCTTTATTTTGAAGACTTTGATCTGTCGCTAAGAATGGCCAGGCAAGGCAAAATAGTCTATGTTCCTTCGATGCAGATAATCCACGGCGGTGGCAATGCCGCAAAAAAAGGTCTCAATCATATTTTTATGTTTGTGCGCTCTGGTATTCGCTTTTTTAATAGCCATGGTTGGTGCTGGTTAAGACCGTAACTACAGAGGAGTCTAAGCTCAGACATAAACTAGGAATTAACCCAAAAACTGAGTCGGCACCTAACCTAGGAACTAAGCCAAGAAATACAGTGGATACTTCAGCGATGACCCAAGCCAGGCCAAAAATACTTATCACCGGCGCCACTGGGTTTATTGGTCAAGCTGTTTGTCAGGCGCTGATTGATACGGGTTTTGACGTAAAGGTTTTGCTGCGTGACCCCTCTGGCCTGAGTAAGATACCTCGGAGCCTTGGTGCCAACACTGTTTTAGGGGCATTAGATAATGAAAGCGCCCTTGCGGTTGCTTGCCACGGGTGCGATCAAATCCTTCATTTGGCCGGAATGGCTCATGCCAGCAAAAGCCACGCTAAACAGGCTGTAGCCACAAACTTTGAGGGAACTCAGAACTTACTTGCGGCGGCTGTAAAGGCCAAGGTTAAGCGACTGGTATTTTTAAGTAGTTCATTAGCCGAAGCCGCAGCTAGCGGCAAAGGTGATGTCACCGTTTACGGTCAGTCAAAGCTAGCCGCGGAGCAGTTGCTGCTGCAGGCCGCCGAGCAGCGCCAGATCGAGGTTGTTATAGTGCGCTCAGTGAACGTCTATGGTCCCGGGATGAAGGGCAACATCGCCCGTATGATAGGGATGATCGACAAGGGACGGATGCCGCCGCTGCCTGAAATCACCAACCAGATTTCATTGGTTTCGGCTGTAGACCTCGCCCAAGCATTATTACTCGCTTTGAATACTAAACAGTTTTGTCATTCAGCGATTACCGTGACCGATGGCCAGCAATATTCCATCAAAGAAATAGAAAAATCTATTTACTACAATATTGGTAGATCGATGGCCCGTTGGCAGACGCCCGCTGTGGTATTATACTGCGCAGCCTCGGTGGCAGGTCTAATTTCCAGAATCACCGGAGGCTCGATTAGTCGCAGAACCTATAGAAATTTGACCTGCAATAATCTTTTCTCGAACGATAAGGCAATATCCGAACTGGGCTTTGAGCCGAGCACCACGTTCTACGACTGCTTGCCTGAGATCATCAGCACGATTCGCGCTAAAGAAGATTGACTGTAAAAGGTAATTGATTTTAAGAAAGGCTTATCGTGAACGCTATTAATTGTAAAAAAGCCCGGTTGCAAAAGTAAATCGGGCATAAAAGAATGTAAAAAGCAGACAGCAAAAAGAGTCAGCTGTAGAAGAAAGGACCGCGCGTGCCTTCGATATCTCTGGTGAATAAAAAGCTTTCAGCATTTCTAACAGTAGAAAATCAATATAGAGAGTAAAGATGACAAAAGGTATTATCCTCGCCGGCGGCAGTGGCAGTAGACTTCATCCGATGACGTTGGCCGTGAGCAAGCAGTTGCTTCCTGTTTATGACAAACCTATGATTTATTATCCGTTGGCCACGCTAATGCAAGCGGGTATCCGGGAAGTCCTTATTATTACAACCCCTCACGAAGCCCCCGCCTTTGAGAATTTGCTGGGTGACGGCAAGCGCTGGGGTATAGATATCACCTATGCGCAACAGCCCAACCCTGACGGCTTGGCTCAGGCGTTTCTAATTGGCGAAGAGTTTATTGGCGATAGCCGAGTTTGTTTGGTGCTGGGTGATAATATTTTCTACGGCAATCGTATTGAAGAAACTCTAAAGAATGCGGTCAACCAGAAACAGGGCGCCAGCATTTTCGCTTACTACGTTAACGATCCAGAGCGTTACGGTGTAGTTAGTCTCGACAAAAACCAAAACGCGATCGATTTAGAGGAAAAGCCGAAAAACCCCAAATCGCACTATGCGGTTACCGGCCTTTATATTTATGACAACGACGTTATTGAAATTGCTAAATCCATCAAGCCTTCACCTCGCGGCGAGCTAGAAATCACCGACGTAAATAAAGTGTATTTAGAGCGAAAGACTTTAAAGGTCGAGCTTTTTGATCGAGGCACGGCATGGCTAGATACCGGCACTATTCAATCCTTACTCGATGCGGCTAATTTCATTCGAGTCTTAGAAGAGCGTCAAGGTTTAAAGATTGCCAGCCCAGAAGAGATTGCCTATCACCAAGGCTTTATTGATGAAACTCAGCTGCGAAAGCTGGCGGAACCGCTTGAAAAGAGCGGCTATGGTCGCTACCTGCTCCAGCTTTTAGACGATCGCTAAGCGATGAAAATCACTAAAACGTCAATACCCGAAGTCCTTGTCTTCGAGCCTACCGTTCACGGCGATAGCAGGGGTTATTTTATGGAGACGTTCCGGCTTGCAGATTTTGCAGAGGCGGGTGATGCCTTAAATTTTGTGCAAGACAATCAAAGTAAATCATCCCAAGGAACCCTGCGCGGTTTGCATTATCAATTAAACTTCCCCCAAGGGAAGCTGGTGCGGGTTCTTTCTGGCGAAGTTTTTGATGTGGCGGTGGATATACGGGAAAACTCCCCTACTTTTGGGCAATGGGTTGGTGAGCTTTTGTCAGCGGCCAATCACAAACAGCTTTGGGTACCGCCAGGCTTTGCGCACGGTTTTTATGTTACATCCGAATTCGCTGAACTGTCTTACAAGTGCACGCAGTACTATCACCCAGAAGATGACCACAGCCTGTTATGGAATGACCCGGTGATAGCAATACAGTGGCCGTTGATTTCAGGCTCACCTTTATTGTCTGACAAAGATCAAAACGCCAAAACTCTGCAACAAGCAGCGATTTTTGAGAACCTCTAAAACAGATTGTTAAAATTCTTATGGAAAAGCAGCATGCATTACTTACCGGTGCCTCAGGCCAACTAGGACAGACAATTCAAGCCTTGTGGCCTGAATCGGGGTTAGCAGATCGTTACCAGCTTCATCCTGCAAGTCGGACGCAGCTAGACATTACCAATGCGGATGCTGTGGCGGCGACATTTACCGAACTAAACCCTGCGCTCGTCATAAACTGCTCTGCCTACACCGCTGTTGATAAGGCGGAAAGCGATCAAAAAAATGCCTTTCTTGTTAATGCAAAAGGGCCTGAAAATCTTGCAATAAGTTGTGCTAAAAGCGGTGGGCGTCTAATTCATGTATCCACAGATTTTGTCTTTAGCGGCGTGTTTGATAAACCGATTACGTTAGCACAAGCAGCTAATCCTGCAGGTGTTTACGGCGTCAGTAAGAGAGCAGGTGAGCTTGCTATAATGGAGTTGCTGCCAGAGGCAGGGTTGATTTTCCGAACCTCTTGGTTGTATTCCCCCTTTAAAGCCAACTTTGTTAAAACGATGTTGCGTCTGATGTCCGAGCGCGATTCTCTGGGCGTGGTTGCAGACCAGCGCGGCGCGCCGACCTCAACAGCAAGCCTTGCTCAGGCTATTTTTAAAGCTATCGACAAACCGCGAGTGCATGGTCTCCACCATTGGAGTGATGCTGGTGATATTAGCTGGTTTGATTTTGCCGTTGCGATTCAAAAAAGCGCGCTTGCGGCAGGTCTGCTTGATAAAGCTATTCCAATCAATCCGATTAAGACCAGTGACTATCCAACCCCGGCAGTGCGGCCAAGCTACAGCGTGTTGGACTGTTCACAAGCAATCGTAGATTTGTCATTGGCTCAGTTCGATTGGCGAGTTCAATTAGATCAGGTCATTCAAACGCTAAAAAATTAGCAGTGTGAGAAATTAGGTTAGGGTAAAAATAAAGCTGTGCTGATGGGGAACAGTAAACAAGACCCTGGCGAGCTAAGTGACAGCGACAACCGGTTAAACGCTTAACTATTTACCCCCGCCACCAAAAGTGAAACTAATTAGGTAAGTAAAAGAGCCCTGAGCGCTCTAGGAGATGATCAATCAACATGCAGAATGTGCTAATTACAGGCGCCGCCGGGTTTATCGGTTCTAACTTCGTTCATTATTGGTTAGAAAAATATCCCGACCACAATGTCACAATCTTAGATGCTCTTACTTATGCGGGCAATAAACACAATCTAGCTGACTTGAGTGAAAACTCAAAACTTAATTTAGTGGTTGGCTCTATATGTGATGATGATTTAGTAAAGGAGCTTTTAGACCGCGCCAATATAGACACGATTATACACTTTGCGGCAGAGAGTCATGTTGATAGATCTATCACAGAACCAGATGCTTTTATCGACACTAATATTGTTGGCACGCACGTGCTGCTTCGCAATGCAAAAGACTACTGGCTAGGCGGCGAAAATAATAAGCCTCATCACTTTCACCATGTTTCGACAGATGAAGTGTATGGGACTTTAAGCCCCACTGATCCGGCTTTTAGTGAGACAACTGCCTACGCGCCTAATTCGCCTTATGCCGCGAGCAAGGCTGCATCTGACCATTTGGTTCGGGCTTACCACCACACCTTTGGTCTAAATGTCACCGCCAGTAGTTGTTTAAACAACTGCGGCCCCTATTACTTCCCCGAAAAAATTATACCTCTTTGCTTACTAAGTATTTTGGCGGGGAGGGCGCCGCCTATTTATAGTGACGGTCAGCAAATTTACGACTGGCTGTATGTGGATGACCATAGTCGGCTCTGTGTAGATGACCATATCTAGATCAATAGTCGGGTCAATAGTCAGGTCATTGATCTGGTTATTGCAATATGACATTTCCCGCTCGTCTATTTTTTTTAGGTTCCGAAACAGAAAAATAAGGTGTTTAAATACCAACGTTGTCGAGCTTCCGGTTCGTTGCAGCCAAGATAAAGCGGTCACTAAAGCGGCCTGCAAGGCGTTGATCGAAGCGGGTGTCATTGGAGCTTGGCCATTAAATGTACAAAAAGACGAACAAAAAACGAGCAGAAAAACGAACAGAAAACATCACTTTAACCGAAGGTCCGTATCGTATTAACGAGGCTAGGGTGAGCTCTTTAGATGCCACCAAGTTTGCCGGTCTGCGAAAACCAGGTGCTTTTATTCTGGCTTATACTGTGCTTTTCTCGATGCCGCAATTAAGGCAACTCCATCGTCGTCATCAATTTCTCGAACTTTAGTAGCAGTAACTCGACATTAAGCAGGACGTGACTGACTCCTTCCAACATGATGAAAGCCTATCTTTTGATTAAGGTTTTTATCATTGTGCGTCAATTTGCTCAGCGCCAGAATTAAGGGTGAAGTCCATAGGTAGGCCTAACGGCGATAGTTGTTGCTGGGCCTACTAAGGAGGGACAAAAAGTAAGCCAGGCGCCAAGTGCAGGTCATCGATAAGAGGGACCGTTCAGAAAAGCAGGGCTTACTTGTCACTGACAATCGGGGTTCTTTATCCTCAATTTTTTAGAAAAGGCCTTCAAACAAGCCTAACCTACACTCCAGAGGGGGCGCCGCTTATCCTAAGGCTAGAGAAAATAACGGCAGTGGCATAGTCAATCTAGTGACAGTTGCTTCACAACCAAAAAGCATAATGAATCTGAGTAAGAGCACCATTGCTCAAAAATTAACGTAATCATGCCGCTAGCTTCTGCATTTCTTGCCTTTAAAGGCGGTAAAATATCTGTATTAGAGCACAA
>CAJWGN010000131.1 GCA_913031035.1 uncultured Gammaproteobacteria bacterium | reverse complement strand
AAGTCAGATGCTGTATTTCGCGGGCCGTGAAGAACGTTCAAGTCTGGATTGCTGCCGTTGTCACCATACCAAGGTGAGGTTTGCACATTATTGCCGCCGTTATTCTGCGCACAGGATGCAGCAGGTGTAGCAACATTGCATGACATTTTCGCACTTAGCAGCGAAACCATCGGCCTGCCACCAAATGCTAGGGCGCTGGCACTAGTTCCAACTGGGATCCCAGTGGCGTCCGACACGCCAGGGCTTATCGCAGTATTATCCACATAAGGATTTAGCATTCTCGATTCGCCAACTGATGAGTAGAAATCTCCCCGTTGATCGATGGTTGCATCATAAATGAAGTAACCAGAGGTAATCGATACAGTGTCGCTGATGTCGTAGAAAGCCTGAAATTCGTGCGAGGTATAGTCCGCTTCATGGTTCACGTAAAACTGACGATCATGAAACTGACTGGCCGTGTTGTCGTCATCGGTCGTTCGCTTGTAGGTCAACTTGTTGTAGCCGAAGAGATACTTTAGCTCAAGCCTATCATTCACATCCCAAGAGATGTTGAACTGCGTACCTTGCTGCTCGAAATTTTCGTTATTTAGGCCATTAGTGGCTGCACAAAGATCATCGCCGGCAATATCGCCAGGGAACACACATTCATTATATCGGGCTGCTGAAGCGTCCGAGGTATTATTGAATCCATCCAATGACGCCGCTGCATTTTGCATGCCGTTAAAAGCGCCGGGATCAATTCCTGGTCGAACGCGTTGAGCTTGATCATTTGCGCCGGTAGTCGGATTGGTGAAGTTCAAAATCGGCTGACTCGAATCATACCAATTGTTGTTATCAAAATTGCCAGGATCAGTATTCGTGGTGTCGATAAATCGGTAACCGGGAACCAAGTTTGCTGTGTTTCGACTTCCTTCCCCGTCTTCATTTAACACCACAAGGCCAGCGCCATTAGCACCACCAAATGAGCGATCGATTTCCATGAAATTCTGTCGTAAATTAACTTCGACAGTGTCACTTGGTGTCCATTTAAACTGCATGGCGACGTTCTCGGTGCCAAGGCCGTCGATATCGCTTCCAGCGCCTAGTTCCTTTATGACACCATCACGGTCGCGAATAGCAAAATTTATTCGTGCTGATAACGTGTCTTCAATCAGCGGTACGTTGAACATACCGTAGGCTTCTTTAGTGCCAAAATTACCAATGATAGATTTAAACGCGAAGTCTAATTCGTCGGCGGGCTCTTTATAGAGCACGTTGATTGCACCGCCTACTGCATTACGACCGTATAGAGTTCCTTGGGGCCCACGAAGTACTTCAATACGCGCGACATCCCAGAATGTTGCAGCTGTAGCAGTTAACAAATCCTCCGAGTAAATACCGTTCATGTAAGTTGCTATACCTGGATCACCGCCAAGTGCACGGAAATTTCGACCGACACCCCGAATCGTCGCATCGTAAGGCTGGATAGTCGTAGCAGGGATAAAATTTTGTAAGTCTTCTTGGTTGCGAATGCCAAAGTCTTCTAATGATTCGCCTGTTAACGCTGTAATAGAAATAGAAGTATCTTGAACTGATGCTTCCCTTCTCTCCGCTGTTACCGTGACTTCTTCAATACGTCTTTGTTCTTCCTCGGCTTCAGCTGCTAGCAGACCGTTTGGTGCATAACTCGCACAGCACAATGCTGAAGCACAGGTCAGAGCTTTCGTAATAGTGGTTCTCGATTTCATATATTTCCCTCCCCGGGAATATAACTTCTACTTGGCTCATAACAAAATCCACAGAGAATCTGCTAACGCCTTCTTTTTATAAGTTAAATCAAGTAATCGGTAGACAATTCATCATTAGCTACGCCCAAGTACCCTCCTACTTTTTTATCTTCAAAGTTCAGATACTTTTTGTCGATCCGCTAACTGACGATCAGAATATTTTGACTAATAAACGAGGATTCTTTGCAATTAAAAAAATTACAAAACAAGTTGTTCCAAATATTTTGAAACTCCTAACCGAAAGTTATATGTTTCGATAGATCGAAGGTATCGGACGATCAGACGCCCGTCAACAAATATTCCTACAGCTTTATTTGGGAAGAACCATTCTTTTTGTTACCAAAATTCACGCCCATTGGCGAGTGGGGGTGAATTTTTTCTGGCGTACTTACTCAGCCGGCGTGCAATTTAGTGCAAAGGGGTTTTTAGAATCTTCATTTTGTTACATTTGGGTTAAATGCAGCGGGCGCTCAAGGGATCCGCTTCAAATTCCTGTAATAATGATTCCAAAATTGAGACGAAAAAGTAATCATTTTTGGTGTTGGCTGGCGACTCGATAAATTTTTTAAAAAATCAAAATTCGTTACCCATCGACCCATTTTTTTTCTAACTCTTTTTAAGAAAGGTGCTATTTCAGAAGAAAAAAAGCAAATATTGAATTCGTAAGACCACTTTTGGACAGAAATCATAGCAAGCAGGCTTTTAGCATGTGATCCGTGAGCTGCTATTACTGTTAGCTATGAGGGTAGCTCCCTAACCTTTCAGTGGCTGCTTTCTTGTCGTTCGTAGCTGGTCACATCAGGATCAAAACTAATCTCAGCCTAATTTCTAAGCGCCTCCCACCACGCACTATTTGGCAAGTTGGTTAAATCAAATACTTCGCCGATCATTGGTGTAGCTATATTGACATTTCTTTTACTGGCCGCTTCAGTGATGCGAATTATTGGCTCATCCCAGGGGTGAACGGACAGGTCAAATTTAGACCAATGAATTGGGAAAAGTACTTTGGATTTTAAGTCGATATTGGCTTGAACAGTTTCACACGGAAACATATGAACCTGCGACCAGTCTGCGTTGTAAGCGCCGTTTTCAATAAATGCTCGATCAAAAGGACCATACTTTTGGGCTCGCGTTTAATAACATTGGAGTGTTTAGTGCTAGTGATTCGATAATCTATACCTGCCTTCGGGTTTTTACAGACGGTCTGCCAGGGTCAGTAGACGGTATGAGAGAGTTAGATATAGGATTAGAGGTGGTGTCTCAATCTGAAGCTACCGTTCAAATAACCACTTTCCGGGAATTCAATGCCATCGGCGCTCTTAACGAGAACGCACAAACACCTGACTGTAGTGGCAAGTTCGAGACAACCACCGGTGTCTATACCGACATTATAATGGTAGATGACAGCATCCTTGAAACTGAGTGGAGCCTAATTGATCCTATTAATTTGATTCTTAAGCTAGATGGCCAGAAGGAGTTAACTGCTAATTAGTGCACCCCTAGCACATGGATGGTTAATTTATAATAGTCTGTAGAATGAGTAGCAGCCTAACTAGCCGACACCTTTTACAGTCCAATGCCTATCCTCTGGCTCCTCGACCCTAGACAGCTCAACGCGGGCCTTCTCTGTCCAACCCGCTTGAGGCTTTAAGTAGAACTGCATCGCTCTTGTAAAGCCACTTAGCGCCTTTTAAATTAACCCAGGACCGGTCTAGTTCGCACTTATCCCTTTCCCCACCTTAAGGCCTTGAGCGAAACTCGATCCTCGGCGATCATTCATACAATGGATGAGAAATAATTGCCTTTATTCTGTTTCTGACGATCGTCAAGGCGCTGCCGGTCTACCTGATCAATAAACAGGATAATATTTACCCAATACCTGGAAAATCTGTGTGATTTAAGGGACCAGGTTTATTTTTTGGCGTGAATAAATAATGTTCACAGGAGACGCTGGACTTCCCAGACTATGGTGGGCAGTTTTGAGCTATCTTTGAGCTTAGGAAAGACCGACGAGCAAGCAACGCTATTCACCAGAATTTAAAGACGAAGCCATACTCCCCATGACGGTGCGCGCCCATTCAGATGCTAAGAAGAGTGGGGGTGTCGATCAGGGAAAACAGGCATTCAGTCCTGAATTAAAGCGAGAAGCTGCCGTGCTGTTAGGGAATGCGTTAAAAATACAACGCAACTTGTTAGAGAATTAGGCGTTAAGCGCAGCCAACTCTATTGATGCAAAGAAGAGCTTGTAACTCATAGCCAAAAGGCTTTTCTCCAACATGGTAAACGCGACCTACAATCTTCCACCAACCAACAATCAAAAGGGTTTAAGCTTCCCCCTTTCATGTTCCCTTTTATCCAATTACAAATTATCGATATGGGCAAAGAAGTACCAGGGAGGTAATTTGTCTTCTTTGGACCCTGTGTGTTCGAATCGAGAAACCGTTAGCCCCGATTCCCGAGCCAGGTTTTGCACTCCAGCCGATAACTGTTCGCCAGTCGATACTCCGAATATTATTTTTTCACTGTAATACCTAATACCCTTGTGCATAGCCTTACTTATTTTTTCATAAGGGCCATTACCCTTAACTAAATCCTCAGAGAAAAAATCAACGCCCACTGCACTTCCCTTAGGCAGGGTAGAAACAAGATTTAAGGTGTCCTTTATCGCCGCTTCAACAAGGTACATGGTGACGCCTTCCCACAGGATGTAAGTGGTGAGACTAGGATTAAAGCCGGAGTCGAGCAAGGCCTCCATCCAAGTTTCCTGATTGAAATCTGTTTCGACAAAAATGACGTGATCATGAGGAATACCAGCTAGCTCCAAGGCTTTTTTCTTGGCGTTAAGTGTCGGCGTCATATCCACCTCAAAGCATTGAATATCCAAACCATTGGGTAAGTCATAGCAGCGCGTATCGTAGCCAGCGCCCAGCACCACAAATTGTTTTGGCGGATTATCGTTCCTGCTTAATGAATCATTTACTGAGCGATCAAAAAAATATGTCCGATGTGACAACATGGACATTAGCTTAGAAGGTCGTTCACCTGGGTAAGCAAGGAATGAACCTTTAAAACCGCTTAGTTTACTGGCGAATCCCAGTAAATCGATAATCAAAAATCTAGACAATTTGGTGAAGGAAGGTAGATGACCCGCGATCTTATAGGCAGCATCATCGATGCGGGTTCCTGCTACGTGCATTCCAAGTCGGCCGCCGAGCGGTTCGTTGGCAGTGCCTGATATGTTCTGGCGGACGCTGCTATGCCGCAGGCGCCAGGTATATATAATCACGCCAGCTATTAATAGAGGCGACAATAAAATACAAAGCAGAGCAAAAATTAATACGCGCAAAGATAGGATTCCCATATACCAGTTGAGTTTAATCGAATACAAAAAAGTCGTAATAAAGCACGATTTGGTTCGATAGCAAGCGCCCCTTTTTATTAAATAGAGATCAGGGTAAAAATACAGTAGCTTTGAGCAACATTTTCGATGAATCCATAGCACATTTCTTAGCACACCCTGATCTTGTGGTTTTTTCTTATTGATTCTATTAATGAATCGGACGCGCTGGCGACTGAAAACCCTCGCGCCAGTGGTCCAGCTTCGCCCCTGAGCACCAATTTATCAAGTGCTTACAAAAAATCCGAATCTAAACTCACTCTCATGTAGCCACTATGCAGACATCTAACGAGCTTTTTTTACCTTCTTCGGGCTTTGCAAAAAATACCGGCAACATCCAGTCTCTCCTAGCTCGCACCCAGCCCCTTCCGTCGATACAAGAGCTCAACGATTAACTTTTTTGCTCAAGAAGGCTTTTGGCGTGTAATTTGGGAGCTAGCACTGCTGCTTGCTATGAGGATAACTTCCTACCCTTTCGGTTGCTACTTTCTTGTCCTTAGTCCCATCAAGATCACCCCTAAGCTCAGCCTAATTTCTAAGTGCCTCCCACCACGCACTATTTGGCAAGTTGGTTAAATCAAATACTTCGCCGATCATTGGTGTAGCTATATTGACATTTCTTTTACTGGCCGCTTCAGTGATGCGAATTATTGGCTCATCCCAGGGGTGAACGGACAGGTCAAATTTAGACCAATGAATTGGGAAAAGTACTTTGGATTTTAAGTCGATATTGGCTTGAACGGTTTCATACGGAAACATATGAACTTGCGACCAGTCTGCGTTGTAAGCGCCGTTTTCAATAAATGCTATATCAAAAGGACCATATCGATCACCTAACTGTTTAAATGTTTCTGAATAACCACCATCACCACTAAAGTAGGCTCGCATGCTGTCTGAAGAAACCACCCATGAACCCCATAAAGTTGAATTTCTATCTCTTAGCCCTCGGCCGCTAAAATGTTGAGCAGGTGTTAAGGTGAACTTAACATTACGATAGTTCTCACTGTCATGCCAGTCAAGCTCGCTAATTCTATTTGTATCAACCCCCCATCTTTCTAGATGAGCTTTAACTCCTAATGGAACCAAAAATCGATCAACAGTTTTTGAAAGGTCTTTAATTGCCTTGAAATCAAGATGGTCATAGTGATCATGAGAAATTATAACAACATCAACTTTCGGCAAGCCGGCGATTTTTATTGGGTTCTCATAGGAGAAGGGCTTTCCAAAAATAGGCACGGGAGAAGCTCTATTGAAGACGGGATCTGTCATTACAATTAGACCATCAATATTCAGTAGTAATGTAGAGTGCCCCAACCAGACAAATTTTCCTTCGGTCAAACTGTCTCCTCGAAATTGAATCGTTGGAAGAGCGCCTATAGGGTTTTTATCTTTTGGAGGAAACAACCAGTTCATTAATGTTGCACTCTTTGGGTAAGAGTCTGAAAAAATTAATGCGTTTTTATAATCTGACTCTAAATTACGGAATTTTCCAGCAGTAGAGTTTTTTGACCTTTCAATAATTATTTTGCTATCTTTGTCTGGCGATGCGCCAAAAACGGATGAGAATTTGAAGAAAATAAATATCAAAAAAGAAATAGCAATCAGAATATAAAATAGATATTTGATTACGGTAGGCGTGTTAAAAATAATTGACATAACAAAGTCTCCGTAGACGAGCAATCGGGCTTTTGGAGTCACAATAGCAATTGAAAAGTATCTTTTCGATCTGCCACTACAGGTAGAAATATATAGAGACTTCTACTTCGTCTTCCCTTGGTTTAACGCTAACGTGGAAAGTAGGTACGATTCCTGATGCTAAAACGAATTGCCTGAGAACACTAGTCCCATGCTGTATCAATATTAGCAGAAACTGAAAAGCAGACCAGGGTCATTTTTTCGTGGTTTTTCTTGATTAATCGCTAGTCCGAACCTTCTGTCGTTAACGTGATCAATAGGTATTGGCAAGTTAACTCCTAGATCCGGTAACATCATTAGTTATTGTTACTGTATCACCACCGCTTTTTTTCCAATACCCAAAGACATTTACTCGAAAAATACCCGTTGGTTTTCTCTGAAACCTGTTACGTCAACGGCACTCTGAACTTTTCTGATAATTAGCTAATGGTCAGCAAATTTTAGTATATATAGCGAGCGATAGAACTGAATTCGGCAACTCGCAAGAGCCCCGGCGGCGAGGCCTGAACTAAGGTTTTTTCTGTCTAACGGGAGTGGGTAACGATTTAATAAATAAAAGAAAGGCCGCAAGTAGCACCCTCAGACGGCGTCTAGAGTGCAAACATAAATGCCGCAAATACAAAAAATAGTTCAGAAAAGGTAAACCATTAAATATCTGTGTGTTCAGGACCACAAATTGTTGCCTTTAGACTAGCTGCACCGCCTTCTAACAAAGGCTCCAATAACTCCAAAAGCCCGGTCTCTACCCTCCATGACAGATATTCTGCTTGATGATCCAAAGTTTCCCAATCTTCGATTAGATGCACTGTATTTGATGACTCCTCAATATATGTGCTTACGCTTATACAGCCAGCAAAACTCCGAGTGTCTGGCAATGCCGCTTTTAACAGCTCTTTTAGTTGATCTAAAGTTTCGGCTTTAGCGGGGAATGAAACTGTTACTAAATTTTTCATTTTGCTACTCCATTTTTTATCGCACGTATCTATTGGGTGATTAAGAAGCTTAGTTAAAGGAAGGACAGATTCCTGCGCCTAGAAAATTACTGCCACTGCAGTGTAGCAGGTAATGACTGCATGATGCGGCCATGCTTATCCATCTAACTCGGTAGCCAATGAGACCGGGATCTGGGCAGTCAATTGGCTTGTCTCAGGATGTATTGCATATGAATACCATTTACCCCATTCGCCCCATTTACTTCTATTTACCCCCATTTACTATCGCATCCTAGTGAGCTGGATAGCCGCATGCGGCATATAACGAGCCTTTGGCTGCGCCGTGAACTGAATCACAAGTCTTCGACATTGTTATCCTGAAAAACTGCATTACCCTGGTAAGTGAAGAACATCGAGTCGGAATCAAAACCATACTACTGAAATAAAGTCCTAAAAAATTATATTTGCAACCTGCCAGATTAAAGTTGGGGAGGGGAATACGCGAAGCCACTTAACAGCTTTGTCATGAGGCGGCGTGCCCTTTGGATAGTAACCATAATGCCTAACGTCATTATTACCCAATTGAAAACTATCAACATATTTGTAATAGTAATCTACAAATTCGTTTGATACTTGGTGATGAGTACAATTTTCTTGCGTTTCCCGCAGGTTGGTAATTAATTCATTTTGGTCCATATTAACACCATGGGTACATTTTGGAATATTTAATCTAATCATATCATGTAGACTTTTCATCCGTTTAGAGCATTGGGAAAGATCAGATTATTATATGACAGAGGACCAAATCCGTGAGCAAACGTAGAACAATACCAAGCAATAGCTTCAAGAAAATTGTGATATTCAAATATGAGTTCCCTATTACTTGGTTTCATGAGGTTTTCAGAGTCATACAAAATTATGCCTTGTGCCTCTTTATTCATTGACTTAAATTGAGGTATTGAATCAGGATGAAGCGGTATTCTGTATTTTTCATACTCATCCTAATATTTTTGGTGAATTTCAGCATTTTGTATTTCATATCTTTTCATTACAAATCCAACGATACCAAATACTCCATACTTTCGTTAAGTATATTTTATTGAACAGAAAATCCGACCGCTAAAAACTGTAACAAAATGATAGGTACACTTTTTTAACAAGGAGAAAAAAGGAAAAACATAACACCAAAACAGAAGATAGTTTCGAAAAAAAAAAGAAATAAACGCA
>CAJWGN010000130.1 GCA_913031035.1 uncultured Gammaproteobacteria bacterium | reverse complement strand
ACCATCTGGGTTGCTGTTGGTATCGACGATACCAATAACTGGAATTCGAAGGTTATTAGCTTCAGTTACGGCTATACGCTCATGGTCCACATCGATCACGAAAAGCGCATCAGGCAATCCGCCCATGTCTTTAATCCCGCCGATACTGCGCTCAAGCTTTTCTTTTGCTCGAGTTCGCATTAGAGCTTCTTTCTTAGTTAAACGGCTGAATGTGCCATCCAACTCTTGGGCTTCCAAATCTTTGAGTTTCTTGATTGAGCCTCGAATAGTCTTGTAATTAGTCAGCATTCCACCCAACCAGCGATGGTTTACGTAAGGCATGCCTGCTCGCTCAGCTTCCTCGCGAATAATTTTTGAGGCGGCGCGCTTGGTGCCCACAAAAAGAATTTTCTTCTTTTTATCTGCCATACCAGTAACCACATCAAGAGCTGTATTGAGTGCAGGAACGGTGTGCTCTAAATTGATGATATGAATTTTGTTTCTGGCGCCGAAGATGAACGGCTCCATTTTTGGATTCCAGTAGCGGCTCTGGTGCCCAAAGTGCACTCCTGCTCGGAGCATTTCTTTCATGCTTACAGTCATTTTAATTCCTATACGGGTTAGGCCTCCACGCATCCCATAGATCAACCCAAAATCTCCTTAAGTAAGCAGTTTTGGGCACCCAGATCAAATGTGACGATGTGTGTGCGACGTTGTGGTGCAATAAAGTTAAAATCAGCGGCTTTTGCCACGACTTTCGTTAGTTACGCTAAGTTTTTGGAGAGTTTATTACTCACCTTGTCCGAAGCGCGCCGTTTTATACCATAATCCCAACCGTAATTAAAGACAGTTGAGCATCTAAGATATCTTTCACAGCCCCAAAACTTGCCACTGTACCGACCCCACCCCCTATTATTGGCGGACGTCGTGATTTACAATAGTAAGCCTTTCTACCTGTATAAACTGGGGCGACAGTAAACAAAACTATGACTATTCATATCAAAACTCCAGACGAAATAGAAAAAATGCGTGTTGCCGGTCGATTGGCCGCCGCTGTGTTAGAAATGATAGGCCCCTATGTAAAGCCAGGCGTCAGCACAGGCGAATTAGATACAATTTGCCACAACTACATAGTTGATACGCAGCAAGCTATCCCAGCACCGCTGAATTACAACGGCTTTCCAAAGTCAGTCTGTACATCCGTAAACCATGTTATCTGTCATGGCATACCCAGTGATGAGAAAATATTGAAGACTGGCGATATCATTAATATCGACGTCACCGTCATCAAAGATGGTTTCCATGGCGACACCAGTAAAATGTTTTGTGTAGGCGAGACCCCAAGCCACGCCCAGCGCTTGATACGCATCACTCAAGAATGCATGTACAAAGCTATTAACATCGTTAAGCCTGGTGTCACTCTTGGCGACATCGGGCATATTATTCAACAACACGGCGAAGCAAATAACTACGCCATTGTCAGAGAATATTGCGGGCACGGTATCGGCCGTATTTTTCATGAAGAACCTCAGGTTTTGCATTACGGCAGACCAGATACAGGCATGAAAATTGTGGAAGGAATGACGTTTACCATTGAGCCTATGCTGAATGCCGGGTCGCGCTATACCAAATTGTCTAAGAAGGATGGCTGGCCGGTGACAACAAAAGGCCGCCGACTCTCCGCCCAATGGGAACATACTCTTGCCGTGACCGCGGATGGATTTGAAGTATTAACTCTGAGGTCTGAAGAAAATCTGTGACAAAAACTCAAATGGCTAGCACCCCCGGTAACGATTACCATGGTGACTCTCATGAGGTTTTAGATCTCGAAACGCTGACCACCGAACTGGCAAAACCAAACAGCAACATCATTACTTTACTTAGCGGCGCCTTAAATTCTGCCAGTAACGAGCTTGATTCCCGCTACAAGAAAAACCTCGCAATCACAGATATTGTTGCCGATCGAGCCAAAGCGGTAGATAAAATAATCAACCTGGCATGGAATGCTCAAACCTGGCCAGATGCTAGCGATCTAAGCTTAATCGCTGTCGGGGGATATGGTCGCGGCGAACTCCTCCCTAATTCGGACATAGATCTGCTGATTCTCACTAGCAAAGACAATAATAAAGAATACAAAGACCCTATCAGTCAATTTTTAACCCTGCTTTGGGATATAGGTCTACAGGTCGGTCAAAGCGTCCGCTCCGTCTCACAATGTGTCAGAGAAGCTAAACGAGATATAACTGTTGCCACAGCCCTCATGGAGTCCCGCACCTTAGTCGGGTCACCATTTTTGTATGAAAAAATGATGGCGGCCACCAGTGGCAGTAAAGTCTGGCCAATCAAAAAGTTTGTCCAAGCCAAGATCGATGAACAAAAAGCTCGCCATGAAAAATATCACGACGTTGATTATGCCTTAGAGCCAAATGTTAAAACTTCACCTGGCGGTTTAAGAGACATTCAAACCATCGCTTGGGTTAGCAAAAGACACTTTGGGGCAGGCTCCTTTAGTGACCTTGTCCAGCTCGGCTTTTTAAAGGCATCCGAGGAAACCATGCTCAATCGTGGCCAACAGTTTCTTTGGAAACTGCGCTACGGCCTGCATATACTAAGCGGACGCTGTGAAGACCGATTGCTTTTTGACAAGCAAAGGGAATTAGCCCAAATGTTTGGCTATGTAGATGACGAGAAGAGCCTAGGAGTCGAGAAGCTGATGATGCAGTACTATCGCGCCGTGGCAAACCTTCGATCTTTGAATGATGTGCTTTTGCAATATTTTGATGAAGTCATTTTACGTGCAGGTGAAAAAGAGCGCATTGTTCAGCTCAATAACCGCTTTCAAATACGTAATGGATATATCGAAGCTAAATTTCAGAATGTTTTTGAGAGAAGCCCTTCCGCACTCCTTGAAATTTTTATGCTGATGGCCCAAAACGCTGAAATCCGTGGTGTGAGAGCATCGACAATTAGATTGATTCGAGACAATCGTAGGCTCATTAACGAAGACTATCGCCAAGACATTCGTAACATCAGCTTGTTTATGGAACTGCTCCGTTCTCCACATGAGTTAACGTTGCAGCTAAGACGCATGTCCCGATATGGGATTTTAGGCCGTTACCTGCCCGAATTTGGCAAGATTGCCGGCCGCATGCAGCATGACCTTTTTCACATTTACACGGTAGATGCCCACACCCTGCAAGTAGTTGAAAACATGCGCCTGTTTCTTCAGCCCGAAGGCCATGAAACCTATAAGTTTGCGTCTGATGTTGCCCGCCGCCTGCCAAAAATAGAATTACTTTATATCGCCGGTTTGTATCACGACATCGCCAAAGGCCGCGGTGGTGACCACTCAGAACTTGGCAAGGTAGATGCTATCGAATTTTGCCGTCGCCATCGTCTTAGCGAGTGGGATGGAAAGCTTGTGTCGTGGTTGGTCGACAAACATTTATTGATGTCGATGACCGCCCAGCGCAAAGACCTGACCGATCCTGCCGTTATTCAAGAGTTTGCCAATCAAATGGGCGATACCCTGCATCTTGACTATATGCTTGCGATGACTGTGGCAGACATACGCGCGACTAACCCAAGCCTTTGGAATAGTTGGCGCAGCTCACTTCTGCATCAGCTCTACAGCAACACTAAAAAGTTATTCTCCCAAGGGTTAGAAAACACCGTAAACAGAAATGAACGAATTGCGGACAAAAAAGATTCCGCACGCGAGCGGCTGCGCACGCTTGGTCTAAAAGTTGATCAAATTGCTGATGTTTGGGCCCACACTTCCGACGAGTACTTTGTTAGAGAGTCTTTTACGAATATCGTTTGGCATTCACGGGCAATCGCACTCCATGAGAGTGACAGCCCTTTGGTCTCTATTCAGGAGGTGACTGACAGCAATGGCGAAATAGGCGCAACACAGGTGTTTATTTACACACGAAATGCAGATTTCATATTTGTTAACAGTACCGCCGCCTTTGAAAAGCTTAATCTCAATATTCAAGGGGCACGTATATTCACCTCTGACAATGACTATTGCATGGATACTTATTCTGTTCTCGAGGATTCAGGGCAACCAGTCGGCAAAAACCCGCGCCGACGAACAGAAATAGAATCTGTCCTGGGAAGCTATTTATTGAGGGGAAATAGAGGTAGCAAAGCGGTAGCCCTTGCAGCTTTTAGACAAACTCGAAAAGAGAAGTATTTCGCTCAAGCCGTAAAAGTCAGCCTAATAAACCCTCCTAATCGTAATTATTCCACGCTGGAAATTAACTGCCCTGATCAGCCAGGTATACTGGCGTGTGTAGGACAAGTATTTGCTGATTATTCAGTTAATCTAAAAGATGCTCGTATTACGACTTTAGGGGAACGTGTTGAGGATTTGTTTTTCATCACCGACAAACGCGATATGCCCATTACCAGCTCCGAATTCTCTGACCAGCTCCAAGAGGACGTCAAGGCCAAGCTAGAAAAACATTTTCGTAACAAGTCCATACAGAATTGACCTTATCCACTAACAAAGAATGAATAAAGCCATGCTGACCCTTTACGGTATCTCTAATTGCGACACTATAAAAAAGACTCGAAAGCTCTTAGAAGAAATAGGAATTGAGTATCAATTTCATGATTATAAAAAATTGGGCTGCCCAACAGCCCTAGTAAGGTTATTTTTGGAAAATTTTTCCCATGGCGAACTAATCAATACCCGAGGCACTACATGGCGAAAACTTGATAACTCCGTCAAGGACAATCTAACTGAGGAGTCAGCTATTGAGCTGATGAGTGACAACTCCTCAATGATTAAGCGACCGCTTATCCATACTGGCAGCAAATGGTTGATTGGCTTTGATGAGCCGCAGCTTAGGTCGTTGAGCAGCTGATCTACGGCGTGGACCACTGTAGCTCTTCTCCGGGCACTCCGTTTCTGAGCAATGGGTCTCTGAACACTAAACACTCAAATTCTAAACATTAAATTAATATAGGTTATTCACCATGAATTCTTTGCACAGCTTTGCTTTCGGCCTCGCGACTCATAATTCCAGCGCCGAACTAATCGAAGCTTTTTACCCAATGCCATGCTTTAAACCAAGTGAGGCTCTTTCAGACTTACTTGTGACTAGTTTTGAACTAGCGGCGATGAGTAACAACACATACACAGTCGACCCTGACACCGCGGCTCACTTGGTGAGCGAGTTAGAAACGCTAGGTGAAAATAAGCTGGCCACACAATTGAGTGCAATGTCAGCTAGCGAACAACCGGTTATTGCCTGCTTGGTTTCCGTGGACGCCCCCCCTCAATCTATACCTGAGGCATTTTTAAAATTGCATTTACTGTCTCACCGGCACGTGTTGCCGCAGGAGTTAAATCTTAATGGCATGTTTGGTGTTTTAAAGAACCTAGCATGGACCAACCTTGGCCCTATTGATCTTGATGACCTCCCTGCGCTGCAATTTGCTGCTCGCTTGGAAGGTAAGTTCATTAACGTTGAAACAGTCGATAAATTCCCGAAAATGACAAACTACGTTGTACCTCGTGGCATCCGAATCGCCGACGCAGCGCGGGTCCGTCTCGGTGCTCATTTAGGCGAAGGAACAACTATAATGCACGAAGGCTTTGTAAATTTTAATGCGGGGACCAAAGGCGCTGCCATGATTGAAGGCAGAATTTCCGCTGGCGTGATTGTTGATGAAAACAGTGACCTTGGCGGTGGCTGCAGCACAATGGGCACTCTTTCTGGTGGCGGCACTGAAATCATATCTGTTGGTAAGAACTGTCTTATTGGCGCCAACGCAGGAATTGGGTTCCCGCTAGCTGATGGCTGCATTATCGAAGCTGGTCTCTATGTCACTGCGGGCACCAAGGTGCAATTATTAGACGCTACCGGCAATTTAAGTAAGACGGCAAAAGCTTTGGAGCTTGCCTCCCTCACCGACATGTTGTTCAGACGCAATTCGATCAGTGGCGCGGTGGAATGCATACCGCTAAAAACATCGATGAGCTTGAACGAAGAATTACATTCAAATAATTAGTGAGGCAATCAACTCCCATGTCATCTGCACTAGATCTTGCGAAAGCGTTAATAAACAGAAAGTCAGTATCACCGGATGATAATGGCTGTCAGAAGGTTCTCGCTGATAGATTAAGTTCTATAGGCTTCGACATCCGCTGGCTGCCATTTGAAGATGTCTCCAACCTTTGGGCTACCCTCGGTGATCAAGGTCCTCTCTTGGTTTTTGCTGGGCACACAGATGTTGTCCCTACGGGTCCTGTAAGCGAGTGGACTTTTGATCCATTTGACGCAACAGAACACGAAGGCTTCCTTTACGGGCGCGGCGCCGCTGACATGAAGGCTAGCTTGGCAGCGATGATTACTGCCGCCGAGAAACTACTGCGCGAACGGCCACTTAAAGCTCGACTTGGCTTTCTGATTACCAGTGACGAAGAAGACAAAGCGATTAATGGGACCCGCCGTGTAATGTCGACGTTTCAAAAAGAAGACATAACTATCGATTATTGCGTGGTAGGAGAGCCCAGCAGCACAGATCAGCTCGGCGACACAATAAAGATTGGCCGCCGCGGTTCGTTAAATGGGAAACTTCGTGTAATCGGCATCAAAGGACATGTTGCCTATCCACATTTAGCTTCTAACCCAATTCATAACTCACTTGCCGCACTTAAAACACTTGTGGAAACACAGTGGGATGAGGGGAATGAGTTATTCCCACCTACAAGCTTCCAAATATCCAATATCAAAGGTGGGGTGGGAGCCAATAACGTGATTCCTGAGTCATTGGATTTGGATTTTAATTTTCGCTACTCGACAGAGCTGGACTCCCAAACCATCATCAAGCGCGTTGAGACAATTTTAACTAATGCTGGTGTTAACTTTGAAATAAACTGGCATTTATCCGGCGAGCCATTTTTAACCACCAAAACAGACCTGATTGATGTAGTTAGCCGGAGTGTCAACGAAGTTACTGGGGTAACTCCAGAGTGCTCAACTGCAGGCGGCACTTCAGATGGAAGATTCATTGCACCAACAGGAACTCAGGTGGTCGAATTAGGCCCCTGTAACGCTACCATTCATAAGATTAACGAACGTGTCCGAATAAGCGACATCGATCGCCTCGAATCGATTTACTACCACATACTTAAAGAGCTAGTCTGAGCAGCTGAGGTTTCAGCAACTTACGCTTAAGCAGTTGTGGTTCATATAGTTAGATAAACATCAAACCTAGAGCTGCTGCCCTGATAGGTGATGTCGGGTTTTTCTGCTGCGAAATCCGGCGCATTCTTTGGCCGTTTGATTATCACGCGACGCTCCGCAATACCTAAGGCCTTTTCTAATTGCTCCCGCTCGTGCATGTTTATGCCGACGAGATCATGTAAACGATCCATGTCTTTTTTTGCCCTACTCTTCCTGTTAACTATTGGATACATAGGGTCTAAGTAGACGATGTCAAAATCATTTTTTTGATAGCTGCAGGTTTGAAAATCTACCTGCAGCGCCACAAGGGGTAGTTTCGACCCGCCACCCGCGCCAACTGAGAGCCTCTCTAAGCCATCTTCCAATAATGCGTACACAATTGAAGACTTTTCAAGCATCTGCACGGAGCAGCCCGCAGAAGCCATCAGATATGCATCTTTGCCAAGGCCGGCCATTCCGTCAAGAATTCGCGGCTTAGGATTCTTTTTAAGTCCAAGCGCTTTAATCAAATTTTGCTGCTTTATAGAATCCGATGCTCGCGAGGTTAAGCTCGGATCATAAAAGTCTACGCGGGTCGGTCCCGCCGCATTCTTTCCAAATTCACAAAGGCTCAAGCCCTCGGGCAAGTACTTAAGATAAAGGTGTATTCCGAAGGTACTACACGCAGCTTCTTCGACAAGCTTAAGATCTAAACGAGATGCCAATGCACGCTCTTGCGAATTTGAACTGCTCTCAAACACAATAACCACAGCAGCACTCATAATAGATAAAGCAAAAACAATGATGCACCTAACACAATTCTATAAATCACAAACGGCAAGAATCCAATACGTTCAATGAAAGCAAGGAACCAATGTATGCAAAAAAGGGCGACTGCAGCTGACACGGTTGCTCCATAAAGAAGTTCCAGCCACTCCACAGAGACCTCGGGGTCATTGAACAGCTCAAGCCCTTTCAAAAGGCCACTGGCAAGAATAATTGGGATTGACAGAAGAAACGAAAACTTACCCGCGTCACTTTTGCTCATATTGCAAAACAATGCAGCCGTCATTGTCACCCCTGAGCGCGACGCTCCCGGAATTAACGCCATCGATTGAGCTACACCGATAACAAGAGCTTGGCGCCAAGACAGAGAGTCTAGACTCACTGTAGAGGTGCTCCTTCGCTGAGACAGAAAAAGTAACACAGCAAACTGAAAAAATAACACCACAAACTGAGAAAATAACACCGCAATTTGAGAAGTTATTTCCACAAACTGAAATTACGTCTCCGCAAACTGTAATTATGCCTCTGCAAACTGAGAATTCTCAGCTATTAAGTTCAGTTACCAAAAATAGGGTTCAACGCGGAAATGCTAAACGAAGACCCCCAACCCGCCAAAAACTGAAGGCTCAAGCTGCCTCTGCAAGTCTAAACTTGTTTGAAAATGCTCAAAATTCTTCAAATGACTCAGTGTCAGCTGAATTATCTATCAATGACAGTCCGGATTCTGCTACAATCAGCCCTAAAAAGTCGGAACCCAAACCTAATTTGTTGAAACAAGGCAATAATCTTCTGATTAATGAGCTCAAATTCAAGCTGAAACCTGCAAAATCCAATCAAAAAGTAGAAAATATTCCACCTGCAACTCAACTTAATTCTTCGATAAATTTGGAAAAAGACGAATTGAGTTCTAAATATTGTCTACTTTGAACGATTTTCTTTGGAAAACTTGTAGTTATGGGAACACTGCTCGTTAATTTTGATACAACATTTAATCTCCTGAGTATTACACTTGTCACTCTTGTCGCCATTTTATTATTGAAATTTCTAGACAAGTATAACTTCTTGGACTTGAATGATTATCAACCTCAACTTCAAAGGAATTCAAAGCTCTCTCAAAAAAAATCAAAAATCTGTTCGTTTGTTTATTTATATTTTCTCAGTAGTCAGCTTACGTACTCAGTAAAATTGAGGGCTTATTTGGAGAGTCTAAAGTAACTGTTAGATATATACTTTAAAT
>CAJWGN010000129.1 GCA_913031035.1 uncultured Gammaproteobacteria bacterium | reverse complement strand
AAAAAAAAAAAAAAAACAGGGGGGGGGGGTAAATAGTAGGGTATAGAGAGATTAAAGCCTGTAGGTCATTTTTTTCATGACGACAGACATAGCAGACATTGCCTGTCTAATAGGCAGTGGCAGTTCGGAACCGCCAGCTTGTTTTGCTGATTCGCCGTGCTGCCTCTCATCCTCAATCATTTGATTTAAAATAGCGCGACTTTTCTGATCGGCCTCTGGCAACTCTTGCTGATGCTGCTCTAAGTGCTCGCAGACTTGCTGCTCTGTCTCTGCAACGAATCCTAAGCTCCATTTATCACCAGCTAAACCTGCTGCGGCACCGAGCCCGTATGATATGCCGTACCAAAGAGGGTTAAGTAGGCTGGGCCGGCTATCTAACTGCTGCAATCGCTCATCACACCAAGCGAGGTGGTCTACCTCTTCCTCTGCGGCATGTTCCATAGACTGCCGAACTTGATCCAGTTTCGCTGTTGCCGCTTGGCCTTGGTAAAGCGCCTGAGCGCAGACTTCCCCGGTATGGTTGATTCGCATCAGGCCAGCGATATGTTTCTTGTCGCTGAGCTTAAGCTCGCTATCCGACAAGCCAGCGGCAGGGGATGATCGGCGTGCCTGAGCAGCGCCTGGCGAGCAAGTGCGTAGTGCTTGATCAAACTGGATCAGGAATTTGTCTATAGTTGAGTGACGTTGTTTAGTATCCATCTAGCCATTTTCCCTGTCTATTGCTCTATAGGCAATGTCTTTGCGAAAATATACGTCTTTCCATGACACCGTATTGACAAGTTCATAAGCACCGGCCTGAGCGCTTGAGACGGTTTCGCCTAAGGCTACAGCACATAATACCCGCCCTCCGTTGGTAACGACTTGTCCGTCTGACTGTGTGGTGCCAGCATGAAATATTTTAAAGTCTTTGGATTGTGGAGCGTTAAGACCACTAATAACGTCGCCTTTGTCATAGCTGTTTGGGTAGCCGCCAGCAGCCATAACGACTCCAACTGCACTGCGCTTGTCCCATTCAATGGTTTTTGAGTCAAGAGTTCCAGAAATGGCGGCGAGGCAGAGTTTACATAGATCCGAATTTAAGCGCATCATTACCGGTTGTGCTTCGGGGTCGCCAAATCTACAGTTGAATTCGACGACAGCGATTTCCCCTGCCGGCGTAATCATGAGACCGGCATAGAGAAAGCCTTTATATTCATTGCCGTCAGCGGCCATACCTTTCACTGTCGGAATGATGACTTGATCCATTATTTTTTGATGAATTTGCGGGCTCACAACCGGCGCCGGTGAGTAAGCCCCCATGCCTCCGGTGTTCGGGCCTAGATCGCCGTCGTCCCGGGCTTTATGGTCCTGTGATGTCGCCATGGGTAGCACATTGCGGCCGTCAACGATGGCGATAAAACTAGCTTCCTCACCTACCAAGAACTCTTCAATGACCACTCTATGTCCAGCTTCGCCAAACTTGTTCCCCGCTAGCATGTCTTCAACCGCGGCGATCGCTTCAGCTTCGGTGCTGGCAACAATGACTCCTTTGCCAGCTGCCAGCCCGTCTGCCTTGACAACTATAGGGGCGCCTTTAGTTTTAATGTAATCAATAGCTGGGGCTATTTCGGTAAAGCTTTTATAGGCAGCCGTGGGAATATGGTGGCGACTAAGGAATTCTTTGCTGAAGGATTTGGAGCCTTCCAGCTGAGCTGCTTTAGCTGATGGACCAAAACATGGCAGGCCCTTGGCTGTGAAAAAATCTACAATGCCGTCAACTAACGGAGCTTCAGGTCCCACAATGGTGAGGCCGATATCATTGCTGCTTGCAAACTCGGCGAGGGCTGCAAAATCCATTGGATCAAGATCCACATTTTGCAGGTTTTTCTCCATCGCTGTGCCTGCATTGCCCGGAGCAACAAACACTTTCCCGACGTTAGCTGACTGGGCGGCCTTCCAGGCTAGAGAGTGCTCACGACCACCGCTGCCTATGACTAATATGTTCATTTATTGTGCTGCCTCGAATTTTGCCTAGTGTCTAAAGTGACGAACGCCGGTAAAGACCATTGCGATGCCTGCTTCATCGGCGGCAGCAATAACTTCATTGTCGCGCATCGAGCCACCCGGTTGGATTACCGCTTTGATGCCAGCAGCTGCAGCTGCATCGATGCCGTCGCGGAAAGGAAAGAATGCATCGGAGGCCATGACCGACCCTTCCACAACCAGCTCTTCATCTGCAGCTTTTATCCCTGCGATCTTGGCGCTATAAACACGGCTCATCTGACCCGCTCCTATGCCAATGGTGTGCATGTCTTTACAGTAAACAATGGCGTTTGATTTAACGTATTGCGCTACTGACCAAGCGAACATCAAATCTTGGATTTCATTATCAGAAGGAGCGCGGGCACTAACAACCTTAAGATCGCCTGACTGGAGTTGGTGAATATCTCGATCTTGCACCAGCAGGCCGCCATTGACTCTTTTGTAGTCCAATCCTGTTGAGCGCTGCTTAGACAATTGGCCGCAGCTAAGAACACGAACATTTTTCTTAGCTCCTGTGATAGCAAGTGCTTCGGCAGTGACGCTAGGCGCAATAATCACTTCGGTGAACTGCTGCTCTACAATTCGTGCTGCGGTGGCGGCATCCAGCTCGCGGTTGAGGGCGATGATGCCACCAAAGGCAGACGTAGGATCGGTTTGAAAGGCTTTTTCATAGGCGCTCAAAATAGAATCAGTTACAGCAACGCCACAGGGGTTGGCATGCTTAACGATTACGCAGGCCGGTTCATCGAAACACTTCACGCATTCCAACGCAGCATCGGTATCGGCTATGTTGTTATAAGAAAGCGCTTTGCCTTGAAGTTGTTTGGCGGTGCTAATGCTCGCCTCGCAGGGATTGCTCTCAGTATAGAAAGCCGCTTTTTGGTGAGGGTTTTCGCCATACCGCATGGTCTGGCTTTTGATGAATTGTGTGTTGAAAGTACGCGGAAATGGATCCGCCGCCACTACTTCCTCATTGGGCTGGGCATTTAATTCAAGTTCTAATTTAGTGCCTAAATAGTTGGCGATAGCACCGTCATATGCGGCCGTATGTTCAAAGGTTTTGACCGCTAAATCGAAGCGTGTTTGTTGAGTTAAGGCGCCACCATTTTGTTTCAGAAGCTCGATGATTCCACTATAGTCACTTGGATTGACTACTACAGACACGTAGCGGTGATTTTTGGCAGCCGCTCGCAGCATTGTTGGCCCGCCAATATCAATATTTTCTATTGCAGTGGGAAGGTCGCAGCCAGGGTTGGCAACAGTTGCTTCGAACGGATAAAGGTTCACCACCACTAGATCAATAGGAGGAATGTCGTGTTTCTCCATCACCTCTTGATCTTGGTCGCGTCTTGCTAGAATCCCACCATGGACCTTGGGGTGTAAGGTTTTAACTCGGCCATCCATCATTTCTGGGAAGCCGGTGTAATCAGATATCTCGATTGCGGGTATGTTTTCAGCTTTCAGTTTTTTATAGGTTCCACCCGTAGATAGAATTTCTATGCCCATCGCCGCGAGAGACTGGGCAAAGGGAATAAGACCTGTTTTGTCTGAAACACTGATCAATGCGCGACGAATGGCGCCAGAATTTTCTGAGCTCATAGAATTAAATATCTCGAGTTGGTTGTTGAATTAGGTACTGTTTTTCGGTTTTTTTAACTAGGGTCTATTGCCTTGCTGCTCGGCGTTAGAGAAGCCCGTACTGCTTCAATTTAGTTCGAAGCGTACCACGATTCAAGCCGAGCATGGTAGACGCCTTACTTTGATTGTTGCCGTTGTAGCGCATGACTGCCTGCAGCAATGGTGCCTCTACCTCTGACATAACCATTTGATGAAGATCGGTAATTGGCTCATCTTCCAAATGAATAAAATACCGGCGCAGCGCCTTGTCGACTTCGGTGCGAAGCGTGCTCTCCTGGGCGGCAAAAGATTCGATTTGGGAATTGGTTTGAAAACTAATCTCTGATGATTCTTCTAGCTCGTTCATGCAGCGAGGGCTCCGATTGTCCCTTCCAGAATAGCGAAGTATTCTTGCAGGGCTTCTAATTGATTTCGTGGATCTTCGAATTGGTTGAACTGTGCTCTAAATGCTTTTGCTTCGGGCAAGTCAGCTACATATTCAGCGACGTGCTTGCGAGCAAACAATATGCCTTTGTAGTCGCCGTAAAAGGCATATAGTTTATTTAGGTGACTTTCGATTATTCTAGCTTGAACCGCTAATGGCGGTGGGGGCAGCACTGTACCAGTCTTCAAATAGTGCTCTATTTCATTGAACAGCCATGGTCTGCCTTGAGCTGCGCGGCCGATCATAATGCCGTCTACTCCAGTATGGTTAAGCACCGCTTTGGCTTTAGCGGGAGAGTCGATATCGCCGTTGGCAATGATAGGAATGGAGACGGACTGCTTAATCTCAGCAATTGTGTCGTACTCTACATTGCCCATGAATCTGCAGGCTCGAGTGCGACCGTGAACTGTGAGAAGTTGAATGCCTGCTTGTTCAGCAATCTTGGCTATGGTGACTCCGTTGCGTGTGTCCGGTGACCAGCCTGTTCTAATCTTTAGCGTTACCGGCACGGAGACACTGGCAACAACAGCTTTCAAAATTTCGGCCACCAACTTTTCATCTTTCAGCAGCGCAGACCCTGCCGCTTTTTTCAAAACTTTCTTAGCTGGGCAACCCATATTGATGTCGATTGCATCGGCACCGAGTTCAACATTAAGTCTGGCTGCCTCGGCCATCATTTCAGGTTCTGATCCGGCGATTTGAATTACATGAGGACTTTCAATGATGGGTTTTACTTGTTTTAGGCGGTTGCGTTCGCGCTTCCAAAGCTCGCTATTTGCAGGAAGCATCTCGCCGACAGTAAGACCGGCACCCTGCTGGCTGCAAATCTCTCTAAAGGGAGCATCAGAAACCCCGACCATGGGAGCTAAAAAAAGTGAGTTTCGAAGTTTGTAGGGGCCGACATTGAACATTTGGGCTTTGAAACTCGAATCACAAGTGGCCGACTATCATAGCTGGGAGCTTAACTGAGTGGAAGACATTTGGTTAATAATTCACCACTATTTTACTGAGCGAAGGAATTTTTAAGATAGCTCTCTTACAAAAAATGTAGCATTAACTTTGCTCCACGCTTGGCTAGCAAGGGCAGGGGTAGCCTGTGGAGATCTCTAATGAGTCTAAAGTGCAGGACTAAAACAGCTTAAGGGTTTCTAAAGGCGAGGGTATAGTTTACTGCAAATGGGCCAGGGTCCATTATTTCTAGTTGTATCTGTATCGGTGAGTTGGGTGGCATGTTGGTGACACTTTGCAGGCCTGAGCTCAGATATTCCTGCGGCGAAAATTCTCGCAAGGCGATGATTTCGTTCGCTGAACTATTGAAACTTAATATTACGACTGGGAAAGCTTGGGGAAAGCTTGCTGTATTTCTAAACGACATATTAATCGATAAAGCATTTCGCTGTTCTGGGTGACTGCGAACAGCGAGGTCATCGCTTCTTATGGCGTCAAGATTTGAATAGGGTGGAAGCTGGCAGCTAACGTATTGGCAGACAAAGACATAGGCTGGTCGAAACCGGTCTAGTTGGCTGTATAAAGGTAGGTACCACCAAAAATATTGAGCTACCAAAGTCGCGGATAAGGCTATGCAAGCAAACGCGAGGGCCAATGTGGAGCGCCAATGCAGCCGCTGTGTCGTGGTAAGCGTCAGCGTAGAAGCCATCTTGCCTAGCGCTTCTAGGTTAAGTTCGGGGATTACTTCTAACGCGTCATCGTCTTCAAACTTGGTATTAAGGGCTCTTGCACGAATTTCTTCAGTGCTCAAACTTTCGACTTCGACGTCCCTCTGCTTGTCATCACCGGGGGCTAACTCTTCTCTTAAAAACGCTGACTCTAAGGACTCAGGCTCCCGTTCAAAACCTGACTCAGCCGCTGCAAAAAAATCAGCTTCTCGATGCTCCCAAGTCTGGTTTGTCTCCGCGTTTGCGCCGGCGTCGAGCTGCAGGGCATCAGGTTGGTTACTATTATTTGCATTTGCATCTGCTTGGGCTTTTTTTTCTAGCTGCGATGAGGGCTCGGTAATGGCTTCGGTGACTAATTCGTTTGTTTCTTCGCTGACATTTAATTCCCCATTGTCCCTAAGAGCTTCTTCATGAATCCGGAGCAGTTCGTGGGTTGAATTCCAGAATTCATTTTTTGTCGCATCAGAGGCGCCGGTAACATTGTTCCGTGACTCTTTTAACGGGGTTTTTGTTAGCTCGTCATCTTCTAGTTCAATATCTTCATCTTTGCTTGTATCGGAGCTAAGTTCTTCAACACTGAGCTGGTCTGCCGGTTCAAATGTGAAGTCTGCGGTTGGGACTAAAGTGCCCCCATCCTCTTCATTATCAGTATGGTCGTCAGCCGCTAGGTTCTCGCTTAAAGGTGTTGGGACTGGCTCTGGGTCAGATTGGTTGGTGTCTGGTTCTTGTTGGGGGTTAAGGTCTGGACTTATTCCAGATGCCAATGATGCCATCTCATTGCTTGGCTGCATCGAAAACGACACAGAAAGTGAGACATTTTCGGGGTTCTGGCCGCTATTTTCTGAATGATAACTTGGGTCTCGATACTCCAAAGAGCTGGGCTTGGCATCGCCGTCTGGCGCCGAATCATCGGTATCTGTGGCTAAGTGGCTTTCTGTGTTTACTTCGAGCACTGTATCTGTCTTTGCAACTATTTCTGCATCGGTCCCTGCATGTATCTGTTCAGATGCGTCTGTCTCTTCTTCTCGATCTAGCGTTACCTCTGCTTCTGTCTTTTCCTCTGCCTCTTCGTGTTTAACGTCAAGCTGTGGGTTTGGTTGTGCGTTTGGTATTTGTGCGAGGAGGGTTGTATCAGACTCGGGCTTGATTTCCAGAGTCGGCTTGATTGGAGAAGGCGATTCGCTGGAATCTTCTTGCAATGAGCTGCGGGTTAAAAAGGCGGTAGGGTTGAAATAATCCTCAGGATGACTTCCCACAAAAACGGATTCTTGCTCGGCAGCATTATCGGTTTGGACAAAATTATCCAAGGCATCAAACACGCAAAGACAGGAACCGCAGCGCACCTGCCCCGATGCAGCTTCTAGCACTTGGGCGTTGGTATTAAATGTGGATTCGCATTTAGGACACTGTGTGACGTGAAAAGCCATTGCGCAATTTACTTAAAGTAGTGCCGCTAAGTTGAGAGAAATAGAATTAGCGTGAGAGTTTAGGGGATTGTGAACCGGATAGCTAACTAGGTGTCGGGATTGTATTGCGTAATCCATCGATGCGTACCCAGCCGTCTTTGATTGCAGGGGGCGCAAGGTCAAACCATTGTGAATATTGCTCAATAATTTTGTCTGCTTGGTCCTCGAGAATTCCAGATAGGACGATACTGCCGTTGCTTTTTACAAGGCTGGCGAGAAGGCTGGAAAGCTCTAGAAGAGGAGCGCAGAGAATGTTTGCCATGAGCACGTCAGCTTGAACCGAGGGCAATTGATCCGGCAGATAAGCGCCAATCACAGACTTTTCGAGATTATTACGAGCACTGTTATCCACTGTGGCGAGAACAGCCTGAGGGTCGTTATCAACGCCGAGGGCTTGCTTTGCGCCAAGTAAAATAGCTGCGATGGCAAGCACCCCCGAGCCGCAGCCGTAGTCAATCACGATTGCATTATTGAGGTCAGCTTGCTCAAGCCATTGCAGGCACAATGATGTAGTGGCATGTGTGCCGCTGCCGAAAGCCATGCCCGGGTCGAGCATTATGTTTACGGCGTCGGGTTCAGGTGGCGTTTGCCAGCTCGGGCAAATCCAAAGCTTAGATCCAAATTGCATGGCATTAAAATCATCCATCCAGGCTCGTTCCCAATCTTGGTCTTCAATTTTTTCGATCAGCAATGATTGTTGGTTTGTTACCCTTTCATCGCTTGAAAGGGACTGGATGCAAGCCGCCAGATCTGTTGTTTTTTCAAAAAGGGCAACAACAACGGTCGCTTCCCAAAGGATAGTTCCGCCGGGTTCCAGTTGAAAAACGGCTTGGTCTTCAGCATCGAGGAAAGAAATGGATACGGCGCCAAAATCTAACAGCGAGTTCTCGATAGCGTCGCTGTGCTGCGGCGTAGTATTTACTTTTATTTGTTGCCAGGACATTGTTTTATGGACTCGTGGACTTAGCTCAAATGCTTGGGCTAAGTTTGATGTTGGATTGGAGTGCTGTCGTTGAAAGCGTTAGTTAAAGGCTGCCGGCAATAGCAGCAGCTGGAAGCAGCCATTGGCAATTGCGATTAACCGAGTGTGCCGGCTAATAGTTAATGGCCAAAAATTGAAGGCCGGCAGTCACGGGGCTCAGAGCGTCGCTGTCTTACGAATAATATTGGCAATAAAAGCGCGGCAGCTGGGCTTACCGCGTTTGGTGAGTCTAGATCTTTAGTTTCTTCTCTAAGTAGTGAATATTTACACCACCTTCTTTGAATCCCGAGTCTCTGACCAAATTTTTATGCAATGGAATATTACTTTTAATGCCATCAATGAGTACCTCATCTAATGCAATCTGCATTCGCATTAGGGCCTGCTCTCTGCTGTCACCATAGGTGATTAGCTTGGCAATAAGTGAATCATAGAAGGGCGGGACCGTGTAACCGCTATACAAATGAGAGTCCACTCGAACACCTGGACCGCCGGGCGCATGAAAATGATTGATCTTGCCGGGGCTTGGCAGAAAATTTTCCGGGTCCTCGGCATTGATACGACATTCAAATGCATGTCCGGTAATTTTAATATCTTCCTGCTTAACTGAAAGCGGCAGACCGCTCGCAATCCGCAGTTGTTCTTGAACGATATCGATACCAGTGACTAATTCAGACACAGGGTGTTCAACCTGCACTCTCGTATTCATCTCTAAAAAATAAAATTTTCCATTTTCATAAATATATTCGACAGTTCCAGCACCTTCGTATCCAATTTGCTCAACCATTTTTACTGTTTTATTTAGTATATCTTTTCTTTGTTCCTCAGTTAAAACTGGACTTGGAGTTTCTTCTATTAATTTCTGGTGTCTTCGTTGAACCGAACAATCTCTTTCCCCTAAATGAACTGTTCTATTCTTACCAGACATTATTTGAACTTCTATATGCCTAGGGTGTTTAAAATATTTTTCAATATACAACTCATCGTTTCCAAAATATTTTT
>CAJWGN010000128.1 GCA_913031035.1 uncultured Gammaproteobacteria bacterium | reverse complement strand
TTACCCGCCAAGCTCCAAGTAATAAAAAATGGAGTCCAGTCTATGTACTTTCTCAGCGTTTCGAGAGGGAAATTTTCAAACACTTTGGTGCCAGTAAACTTCGGCTGTGTTGGTTTATAAGAATTCCAATCCAAGTTAGGTCGATTAGCATTCGCTTTTACGAAGCTCAATAGCTTACGCTTCTTGGCTCGGTTGGCAGTTCTCAAGCGAACAGTAACATATTCTTCTTCTACATTTGCGCAGTAGTCGCTCTTTGTCTCGGGGTTAAGAAGGTTGCTTACTACCGTTACGCTACGAGACGCATCTGGCACGTATATAGTGCTATCATTTTTGTAGTGCTCTTCTATCTTGACGGCAGTGTGTGCTTTTGATGTGGTGGCGCCACCTATGAGTAGCGGCACATGGAAATCTAGGCGCTGCATCTCACTGGCGACATGAACCATTTCATCTAGCGATGGTGTGATTAAACCGCTAAGGCCAATAATATCTACATTTTCTTTTTTAGCGACTTCCAAAATACGTGCAGCTGGCACCATAACGCCTAAATCGATAACGTCGTAATTGTTGCAGCCGAGAACAACGCCTACAATATTTTTCCCGATATCATGAACATCACCTTTTACAGTGGCGAGCAAAATTTTGCCTTTGGTGGTGATTTTTCCACCGTCTTTTTCGGCTTCAATAAAGGGCAATAAATAGGCCACTGCTTGTTTCATTACACGGGCACTTTTTACCACCTGTGGCAAAAACATTTTGCCAGCTCCAAAGAGATCTCCAACCTCATCCATGCCGCGCATGAGTGGCCCTTCAATCACCTTTATAGGTTTTGGTAAAAGTTGTCGTGCAGCTTCAGTGTCCTCTTCAATAAATTTAGTTATACCCTTTACTAAGGCATAGCTAAGCCTGTCTTCAACGTTTCTTTCACGCCAAGCTAAGTCCTCTACGACCTGCATACCTTTGCTGCCACTATACGACTGCGCGACAAGCATTAGCGCTTCTGTGCCCTCAGGGTCTGTGTTTAGGACTACAGCCTCAACCACCTTCTTCAAATCTGCAGGAATATCATCATATACCGCGAGTTGACCGGCATTAACGATTCCCATTGTTAATCCAGCTTTGATTGCGTGATACAAGAAAACAGAGTGAATGGCTTCACGAACTAAATTGTTGCCTCGAAATGAAAACGAAACATTACTGATGCCGCCAGAAATTAAAGCCCCTGGCAGATTTGCTTTGATGTATTTGCAGCTTTCAATAAAGTCGACAGCATAGTTATTGTGTTCCTCAATACCGGTAGCTATAGCGAACACATTAGGGTCAAAGATTATATCGGTAGGGCAAAAATCCAACTTCTCTAACAAGAGGTCGTAGCTACGTTTACAGATTGTGTTTTTTCGGTTAAGCGTGTCTGCTTGTCCTGACTCATCAAAAGCCATAACAACTACTGCCGCGCCGTAACGCTGACAAAGTTTTGCTCGCTCCAGAAATTCTTCTTCGCCTTCTTTTAAGCTAATTGAGTTGACAATAGCCTTACCTTGAACACATTTTAATCCGGTTTCTATGATCTCCCATTTGGATGAATCGATCATGATCGGAACCCGACTAATCTCTGGCTCTGAAGCGACAAGTTTAAGATATTTTTCCATAGCAGCTTCAGAATCAAGCATGCCTTCATCCATGTTGATGTCTATTATTTGTGCGCCGGCTGCAACTTGCTGTTTTGCGACTTCCAAAGCTTCTTCTAAGTCATCGTCGATGATCAGGCGTGCAAACTTTGCCGAGCCAGTCACATTTGTTCGCTCGCCAACGTTCACAAACAGTGACTCTCCTGTGATATTGAAGGCTTCAAGGCCGCTAAGGTGGCAGGCAGAGTCGTTTTTAGGGAGTTTGCGTGGGCTAACGTTACTGACAGCTTCTGCTAACTTAACTATGTGAGCTGGCGTGGTGCCACAGCAGCCGCCTAGTATGTTGACGAAGCCGCTAGCAGCAAATTCCCCGACGATTACAGCCATTTCCTCTGGGCTTTGATCATACTCGCCAAACTCATTTGGTAGCCCGGCGTTGGGGTGTGTAGAAATAAGTGAGTCTGCCAAGGCGGAAATCTCGGCAATATGAGGCCGCAGCTGGTCAGCGCCTAATGCGCAGTTAAAACCTACTGATAGCGGCTTGGCATGGGCTACAGAGTGATAGAAGGCTTCGACGGTTTGGCCTGACAAGGTGCGCCCACTGGCGTCGGTTATGGTTCCCGATATCATTAAAGGCAAAGTTTCGCCTAACTCGGTAAAACAATCTTGAACAGCAAAAATAGCGGCTTTGGCATTGAGTGTGTCAAAAGCGGTTTCGATTAAAAGAATGTCTACGCCGCCCTCGACTAATCCCCTTATTGAGTTTTTATAATCGTCGACTAATTCGTCATAGCTAACATTACGAAATGCGGGATCGTTAACATCCGGTGAAAGGGACGTTGTTTTACTCGTTGGCCCGAGAACACCGGCTACAAATCGAGGTTTATCTGGTGTTTGCAGATTTATTTCGTCACAGGCTTGTCGCGCTAACTGGGCTGCTGCAAAATTTAGCTCGTAGCTAAGTTCTTCCAGGCCATAATCGGACTGTGAGCTTCTTGTGCTGTTAAATGTATTGGTTTCAACGATGTCAGAGCCGGCTAATAAATAAGCTAAATGAATATCTTTTATGACCTGCGGCTGAGTTAGGGTGAGCAAATCATTATTGCCTGCAATGTCTCTCTCATAGTCTTTAAAGCGTTCAGACCTAAAATCAGCTTCGGTAAGCTTTTTATTTTGAATCATCGTCCCCATTGCGCCGTCCAGCAAAAGGATTCGTTGATTTAGAGCATCGTGAAGTTTTTTCTGAGTTGCAGCGCGTGACATTGGCTAGCCTAATTTCGGTGAGTAAAAATAGCGGGATATTCTAGCAAAAGAAGGGGCATTTAGACATGATTGTGACTGTTCATGACTAATCACAATAATAACCCAGTAAAGCACTCAAGTATTTAAGTTTCCCTTCGCTTGCAGTATCATTACAAGGTCTAAAAATATTCTCGAGATCTATTATGGTTATCATTACAGATTCAGCCCAAGAGTACTTAACAGAGCTTCTTAAAAAACAGGAATGTGAGGGCATGGCTGTGCGTGTTTTCATTCTTGATGCTGGTACCCCTAGAGCAGAGACTTGCATCTCATTCTGTAGGCCAGGCGAGGAACAGGCTGGGGATGAGTTGAAGGAGTACCCGAGCTTACACGCATACATTGACAAACCGAGCATTCCTTACCTAGAGGAGGCTGTTGTGGATTATGCGAAAGATACAATGGGCGGCCAACTAACCATTAAGGCGCCAAATTCACGTCTACCTAAAATATCCGATGATAGTCCTCTTGAAGACCGTGTTAATTACATTCTTTATAATGAAATTAATCCAGGTTTAGCCGCCCACGGTGGCAATGTTACTTTGGAAGAGTTGTTTGAAGAGGACATTGCGGTACTACGATTTGGTGGTGGCTGCCAGGGCTGCGGGATGGTTGATATGACTCTTAAAAACGGGGTAGAGAAAACCCTCTTAGAGCAAATACCACAGCTTAGGGAAGTTCGAGATGTGACCGACCATACTGTCACTGAGAATGCTTACTACAAATAACGGTTGAGATGGTTTGTATTCAGAAAATTCAGGTGATGTTTGAGGCCGCCTAGGTGGCCTCACCCGGATATCTGGACTCAAGTTGGTCGTAGAGTTGTTCTTTATAGCTTTCGACCTCAGGATCAAGCTGGGCCAATATTTCGACAAGGTGCTCGTTATCTTCCTGCCCGTTCCACTGCTTTAAATAAGTGCCTTGTTTGTAACCGTGGTCCTGTCGAAAAACGTTGAGTACATTTTTACCAACGTATTGAGAGAACAAGCTGTTCCAATCTAACTCGCACAATCCCATAATCGACGAAAATAACCCAACTTCGACTCGTCTTGCACCAGCCAAAGCGATTAGTAATTCAATTTGCTGCAAAAGTCCGAGCTCTTTTAGGGGGTAGTCTTGCCCGTCAAAATGAAGAGTCTGAAGATGCTTCGACTCCGCTATAGCCTGATTTAAAGACACGACGGCCTTGCCCTCATCGGCATCATTTCTAAGCAAGATTTCTGACAGCATAAAGTGCCAAATATCGATCAGTTCCATCTGTAGTTGGGGCAAGTCTTTGTGCTGTTTTTTCCACCATTTCCAGCCGTGATGCTCGATGGCTTCCGCGCCTTCAATCACCACTGCGAGTAGATAAGGGTATTGAGCTTCTACCCAGTCTGGATCGATTTTAAAATTCATGCTTGCTTGCAAAGAAAGCATGGTGTTGGCTTGGATTTCAGTCAGCATAGGGACAATAATTCTGTTTTAGGGGTTGAGGGCTAAATTGGTCTTGTGGGGGCCAAATAAGTTTTTGTTGGGCAAGAGTGATTACAAATAGAATGTGGGTTAGTGGAAACTTGATTTGTTAGGGTGCCGTATTGAGTGCCTACTCGGGCGAAGCAGTTTGTAATGTAGACTGTTGATCCAAGCTGCTGAGCATTTCCCGACGACTTCGCAGCATATCGTTATAAGATTTTCTAGCCGCTACTGTCTCTATGTCATTACCCTTGAGCATCTCTAACTCTCTTAACCAGGCTTCAAGCACTTCAATTTCGCTTGTTAACTGCGCGGTGCCTTCTTCGATAAGTTTTTGATCTATGCTCATGCTGGTCTCTAGCAACGTCTTTCAGTCGGCTTCGATGTTTTGTTAGTCATGTTTGATTTTATGGTGCTGTCGTATTATTGAGTGGGATACACTTAATCTCGCGGGCTACGACCCGCTTTTAGCAACTATCAGTGTCGGTAACAGACCACAACTCTGCAATAAATCCAGCCGGTTACTTTGCGATGCAAAGGTTATCGGCAGGTCATCAGGATGTCATAGAGAAAAAGATCGGTCAAGATTGAAAAGTGCTTAGGACGCCACTTTATAGACCTTTTTGTTCGAAACAGGGTGCTTTTCACGAGCCAAAACTAGCGTTAGCGCAGATTAAGGATTTGTTGCGGGTCTTATTCGCTGAATGCACAGTTAAGATCTGCCGTAGCGGTGGCAGAATTCTTGCCGGCGCTGGCTATGATATTTCCTCGGACGCTTCTGGATCGCTGGTTTTGTCCAAACCAGTAGCATGCGTTTGATGTCGCTTTTACGAAGCAACCGAAGCTCAGAATAATCAAGCGTGCGGTAAGGCATATCGAGCTTCGTTATAACTTCATCAGCCAGCATCTTTAGCTGTCCGAGAGAGAATTTGCCTTCACGTATCTTGTTGTTCATTAATTCAGCTATCGCTGCAGTCCGGTAGAGCTCAAGTTACGTTGTGTCGAGCAGTTGACGGTTCGCGTTTATCGGATTGAGGCGCTGTCGCAATTCTACGCAGCGCTAATGGTAGGCGCCTAGCAAGGGATATAGAGCCAATTGTTGGCGGCTGCGATCAGAACCGGTCTTGGTTTTCTCTAAATTCGGCAAGCTCTTAGCTTCTGGTCTCGATTTAATTGAGGCGTAAGCGACGAGGTGACAAAAGCGATTCGAGATCAACAGGCTTCAAAAAAGCGGGCTTTTCTCATCAAGTTTATCGTTCTGGTTGGGGTGGGCACGTAGACGCTATCAATTTCTAGAGACCGAAGGTCTAAGTTATTTTCATTTGCCATCAGGGGGATCGAGCGCTCAGGGCGGTTGCACGCTGTTCGCAGCTGATAACTATGCAAAACAAACACTGCGATTCCTAGCAGGCTGAGGTAAGCGATAATACAGCTGAGTGCTAGCATAAGGTCTGCGTTTTACAGATCGATAAACATTTTTTACTACATTTTGTTTCTAATAAAAGAATCCTTTTACCGTTAGGCATAGATTAAAACCGTTTTTTCTTCCAATCGTTGCCTGCTGATTCATGTGCTTTCCACTCGGCTAGTGCCGCATCTTTTAACCCGTCTTGTTTATCCAAAAGGGCAATAGATTCTCGCATCCTCTGATCTAACAATGAAATTTGTTCCTTAAAATAATGTATTTCCTCATCAAAACCCGAAATCGCTTGATCTTGGTCTAGGCGGTTCAAAGCCATTGAGTTGTAATGGTGGGCCAAGCCGGCGTTGTTATCTGCCGAGGCGGCGTTAGCTGCTGTCCTGTACGTATCCAAGGTTACTTTTAACATTAGTGACTTAATAATCTCTAGATTGGTGTGGGTGGTATTCTTAGGCAGAGTGCCTTCTGAGTGAAATTCAAGAATCAAACTGTAGAGATCTTTGAGGAGGTGCTTGTATTCCTTGAGCTGTGCACTTGACTTTTGACGCGCGGGCGCCGGCGCTGCATTTGGTTCGAGATCAACAAGCGTCCCTAAGGTTTGACGAACACTTTCTATTTGCCGATTAATGCTGTGGATCCCAGAGAGGGTGTGCATTTGTGTAAGGCTATCAACAATTCGTGTGTAAATGAGTACTTTGAGTGTTTTCGGCAGGTATGCAGCTGGCAATCCGACGATTATGCTATCGAGTTTGCGCGCTCTCACCTTTAGTCTGGCAATTTTGTTAGTTTTTGCTGCTGCGCGGCGTTCATGACCTTTACTTACATAGCCAAAAAAAATCATAGTGACGGCTGCCGCAATCATAATCCCAAAAATGCTAGGGCTAAATATCATTTGCTGCACCGGTGCTTATCGAAATTAAGTGTGAAATTGGCATTATTTAGCTCAAAAAAGGGATTCCTGTAAAAAAGTGTAGTATTTCATTGAAAAAATACCAGTTAACTCTTGACTGAGAAGGCCAAGCTTCTTAGAATCCCCCGCTCTCGAAAACGCCGCAAGGCTAGCTTCTATGTCCCCATCGTCTAGAGGCCTAGGACACCTGGTTTTCATCCAGGCAACAGGGGTTCGAAACCCCTTGGGGACGCCAATTTAAAAAGCTCGGCTCAAGCCGGGCTTTTTTTTGCCCGTAATTTCGACATTGGCCTCGTCAGATTTGCACGAGCAATGCGTAAAAGACATACTCACGCTTTTCTCAACCTAGATAGCATTTATGACTGTAGCAATAGCGATAACAGAATTACGTAAAACCTATGCTAATGGCTTTGAGGCGCTTAAAGGAATATCTCTGGAAGTAGAGCAGGGAGACTTTTTCGCACTTTTAGGACCAAATGGTGCCGGCAAATCTACGACCATCGGTGTCATTTCGACTTTAGTCAACAAGACGGGAGGTTCGGTTGAGGTGTTCGGTCGTAACGTTGACACCCATATTTTTGAAACAAAATTAGATTTTGGGGTTGTTCCTCAAGAGGTTAATTTCAGTCAGTTCGAGCGGGTGAAAGATATTGTCCTAACTCAAGCTGGGTATTACGGGCTTCCACGAGCTTTAGCCAATAAACGATGCGAGAAGTATCTTCGGAAGCTAGGGCTTTGGGAAAAAAGAAATGACCAGTCAAGGTCGCTTTCCGGGGGTATGAAGCGCAGGTTGATGATTGCTCGGGCGCTGATTCATGAGCCTAGGTTGCTTATTCTGGATGAACCAACTGCAGGGGTGGATATTGAACTGCGCAGATCAATGTGGGAATTTCTAACAGAGATTAATGAAAGCGGCACTACAATAATTTTGACGACGCACTATCTCGAGGAGGCCGAGCAGCTTTGTCGGAACATCGCTATTATCGATAAGGGCCGGATAGTTGAAAATACCAGCATGAAGCAGTTACTAAGTGAGCTGGATTCGCAAGTTTACATAATCGATACCAGCAATGATCTAACCGGTAAGTTCGAACAAATAGCAGGCACAGAGTATGAGCTTACTGGAGTTACTTATCAGCCGGTAGACGAGCATTGCATTGAAGTGACGATCACAGCCGGGGTTCAGTTGAATTCAGTATTCAAAATTATGGAAGCCTTGGATGTCAAAGTGCTGGCTATGCGAAATAAATCGAATCGTTTAGAACAGCTTTTTATCTCAAAGCTGAGTCAAAACCAATGAGTAAAACCGCCATGTTTTCTAATCATAAATACATAGCATTTGAGACAATAGTCATAAAGGAAGTCAGGCGGTTTTCAAGAATCTGGCTGCAGACCTTGGTGCCTCCGGTTATCACCATAGGTCTGTATTTTGTTATTTTTGGCAATTTGGTAGGGCGGCGCATTGGCAATATGGGCGGCTATGACTATATGGATTTTATAGTGCCTGGTCTTATTATGATGTCGGTTATTCAAAATTCATACTCTAATGTTGTGTCGAGTTTTTTTAGTCATAAGTTTCAGCGAAGTATTGAAGAGTTGTTAGTTTCTCCGGTTCCAAATTATATTATCTTACTGGGGTTTATCGTTGGCGGCATGGCCAGAGGATTGGCAGTTGGCGGCATTGTGACAGCTGTGGCGATTCTGTTTGGGGGGCTTACCATAGAGAGCCCCTTGATCACGCTTTCTGTAATTCTATTAACGTCGACTGTGTTTTCGATGGCCGGATTTATTAACGCTATTTTTGCAAATAGTTTTGACGATATTTCTATTATACCGACCTTCGTTTTGACCCCGTTGATTTATCTTGGTGGGGTTTTCTATTCTATTCAGCTGCTACCGCCTTTTTGGCAAACTGTGTCTGGGCTTAACCCAATATTCTATATGGTAAATACCTTTCGATATGGCATTTTAGGTAGTTCTGATGTCGATGTTTATTGGGCCTTTATTATTTTAAGCGTACTCATAGCCGTCTTATTCACAGCCTGTATTTGGTTGTTAAGAAATGGTCGAGGATTGAGAAGTTGAGACTGGGATAGCAAATAATGACCATTGAAAACCCTTTGGGCGGTGAGACGAGTTACCCGGAAACATACAGTCCGGAAGTTTTATATCCAATTCCACGTTGGCCAGCACGTTCGCTTCTCGATATCGATAAGAAAATCCGTATGTACGGACTGGATCACTGGCAGGCTTATGAGCTTTCCTGGTTGACGTCAAAAGGTAAGCCGGAAGTAGCCATTGCTGAATTCTTCGTCAACTGCGAATCTGAAAACATCGTCGAATCGAAATCTCTTAAGTTGTATTTAAACTCATTTAATCAGGAACGCTTTGATACTGTAGAAAAAGTTATCGATGTGATTTGCAGGGACTTGTCTCAAGTAACCAAGTCTGAAGTAAAGGTATTAGTCACGCCGTTAAGGAGAACGATTAGGCAGACAGAGAATGCGCCTTCGGGTGTGTGCATCGACCAAGCCGATATAG
>CAJWGN010000127.1 GCA_913031035.1 uncultured Gammaproteobacteria bacterium | reverse complement strand
AACTGAATATTGTTGTCTTTAGGCAGCCCCAAAAGCCCAAAGTCTTTTTCTGCTGAATTAAAATTCCATGGAGGGGGGACGCTACTGAGACTGAGGCTGTCACTTTCGAGTATCCGATCGAACGTGTCGAGCCGAAACTGGAGCTGTTCGCCCGCCCGGTGATAAAAATTTGCCTCTCCAAGCTGAGGAATTATCTGTGTTAGCCTGCATTCGAACACCGAAGCATCAACAGACCAGGAAGCTTCATGCATAGACGCTTGATACAAACGAATCTGGGTATTGTCATCGCCATTTACACCGAACTGAACGCCGATAATGCCTAAACCGATAAATACCTTGGCAAAATTATTTCTTAAACACATCCTAGAACTTCCTGTTCTCAACTAATAAATTTCTTGAATTAAAAGCCCAGCTTTACCAAAAAAGGCACAGGCCTTTTTCCTCAATCAACTACAATATTTCATTACAAAATTCCGCTACAATAGAAACCCTTGGAATATGACTAACGCCCTAATGACTGATCAAAGTATACGAATTACTCAACCCGATGACTGGCATCTGCACCTGCGAGATGGTGCAGCGCTGACCACAACAGTGGCCCATACAGCTGAGCGCTTCGCTCGCGCTATTGTAATGCCGAACCTAAAACCGCCAATAACCTCAGTTGCCGCAGCTCGCGACTATCGCGCACGAATATTAGACGCAATACCCCAAGGCCTTTCCTTCGAGCCCCTAATGACTCTGTATCTCACCGATGACTTAAGCCCTGACGAAATCACTGCAGCACGAGAGTCTGGATTAATTATAGCCGTAAAATATTACCCAGCAGGGGCAACAACAAATTCAGATAGCGGTGTGACAGAGATAAGTAAGAGTTATTCGGTTATTGAAAGGATGATTGACGAGGGTATGCCTTTACTTCTTCACGGTGAAGTTACCAATCCTGAAATTGATATTTTCGATAGAGAACAGTGCTTTATCGATGAAGTGCTGGACCCTTTGACGCAGCGATATCCCGAACTCAAGGTCGTACTCGAACATATCACCACAAAGAATGCGGTAGATTTTGTGAATTCACAGAAAGACAACATAGCAGCAACTATTACTGTTCATCACCTGCTGTATAACCGCAACGATCTTCTAGCAGGAGGGGTTCGACCGCATTTTTACTGCCTGCCCATACTAAAGCGCAATACCCACCAACAAGCTCTTCTCAATGCCGCCAGCAGTGGCAGCCGACAGTTTTTTCTCGGAACTGATTCAGCTCCCCATGAACAAGACCGTAAGGAAAGTGATTGTGGCTGCGCTGGCATCTACTCTGCACCTGCTGCTATAGAGCTGTATGCTGAGGTATTCGAATCTCTAAATGCACTAGACAAATTGGAAGGTTTTGCCAGCTTCTTCGGACCTGACTTTTATGGCCTACCTAGAAACAAAAATTCAATTAATCTTACAAAGACACCGTGGACTATGGATCAAGATTTTCAATTTGATAATAGTTGCGTTATCCCCATTCGCGCCGGCGAAACAATAAGCTGGCAATTAGGCAAGGATTCTTAATGAGCTTTAGCGAACCTGAAGAGCCAATAAACGAACTTTTATCCGGACGTTTTCGTACTTATCTGCCAGTTGTAATTGATGTCGAAACTGGCGGCTTTAATTCTAAAACGGATGCCATTCTAGAAGTTGCGGCGGTAATTCCCGCCATGGATGAGAATGGAATATTAACTATCGAGCAGACCTTTTTCCATCGAGTCGTGCCATTTGAGGGTGCTAATCTCGAAGAAGCCGCGCTGAAATTTACCGGCATTGACCCTTACCACCCGCTGCGGATCGCGAAATCTGAAAAAGAAGTCATTCAGAACATGTTTACGATGGTCAAAGAAGCCTTAAAAGCCCAACACTGCAAACGAGCCATATTAGTTGGTCACAACGCTCACTTTGATCATGGCTTTATTAATGCCGCCAGCGAACGCCATAACCTCAAGCGCAATCCGTTTCACCCTTTTTCTAGTTTCGACACAGCCACACTTAGCGGTCTAGTTTATGGTCAAACTGTACTCGCTCGCGCCTGCCAAGTTGCCGGCATTGATTTTGATGAAAAAGAAGCACATTCAGCACGGTACGATGCGGCTAAAACTGCGGAACTTTTTTGCGAGATAGTCAACAAATGGAAGCGGCTCGGGGGCTGGCCTTTAAAGGGTTAACTAGGGTGGGTGGTAGTTTTTGACCGGCCGGGCTTTGATAATTAATTAGACTTCAAAGAGAATACGCTATGGAAAACAACCACGCGGCTAGAGCCGGGCAGGTAAAAAAAGAAAAATTTTAATAAAACAAGAGCTTGAAGAAGGCTGCGCCCTTAGCTAATGACAAGGCTTTGATAAAAAACGATTTAAGTCAAACGGAAGACAAGCTCGGAGACAGAGTCTCCGAGCAATCAAAGGCATATCACTTTAAGCTGATGTGTCCTGTGAAGTACCCTCTTTTGAATTATCTACCAAAGTCTGCAGTTCACCTTTCTCATGCAACTCAGTAATAATGTCACAACCACCTACCAGTTCTCCGTCTATATAAAGCTGGGGAAATGTTGGCCAGTTGGAGATAGCGGGCAAATTAGACCGTATTTCAGGATTGCTTAGAATATCAACATAAGCAAAACGTTTTCCACAGGCCATCAATAGTTGCGTCACCTGTGCTGAGAATCCACACTGGGGCTGCTCAGGATTTCCCTTCATGTATAGCAAGATGCTGTTGGCGTCTATTTGTTCCTGGATTGTGGTCTCGATACTCATGTTAAGTGCCTCAATAATGTCGCGAATTGGTGTCTGGTGTAGCTATACTAGGATTCTACACATTCACCGACAGAGTGTCAGTTCTCTATTTGTTGATAGTTTTTAGTTGCCGATCAATGCTTTGTAGATGTTTATATATTGAGCCTTTGGCAGCTATTTCAAGGGCTTTAAGACAGCTCTTTAACATCATCATTAGCGGCTGATTATGGCTTTCCCCAACCACCAGCCCCGGGCGTCATTAAGGTTAGCAAGTCGCCCGCGGCTACAGACAAATTACATTTAGCCGGGATTGTCTCACCATTAAGCAGATTAACTCCAACAGCACCATCGCCGCCGCCCGCTAATCCCCAAGGTCCTTTTAGCCGACGCTCAGTGAGCAGACTTAATTGCGCAGGGCGCAGGAATTCATACTGCCGAACAACCCCTTCACCGCCAGGATTCTGACCAACTCCACCACTGCCTTTACGCTTTTCATAGCGATGAATACGCAGGGGGTAGTTCATTTCTAAACTTTCGATTGGAGTATTTAATGTATTAGTCATGTGACTGTGAACTCCATGCAGACCAGAGAAATTAGGTCCTCCGCCAATACCTCCCCCTATAGTTTCATAGTAGTCCCAACGCTCTCCTGTGCTCGCGTTTATATGGCCCATTGCTACATTGTTCATAGTGCCTTGGCTGGCCGCGGGGATTTGCCTAGGCAAAATCATGGCTAACGCGCCAAATACCAAATCTACTAGCCGCGTAGACGTTTCGACATTGCCAGCGGCTACCGCTGCAGGTCGGTTGGCATTGACGATACTTCCCTTTCTAGTTATTAAAGTAATACGCCTGAAAAGCCCAGCACACGCTGGTACGTCTGCTGGCATTAGACACCGAAAACAATAGTAAGATGCGGCAGCCGCAACTGCCTCTGGACAATTAAGGTTACCTGGCACCTGATCTGAACAGCCGGTAAAATCTAGCTCTACACGGTTATTGCGGATATTAAGCGATACCTCCAACTTTATATTTTTTGATCCTTTGCCATCATCATCTAAGGTGTCAGAAAAAACACTTCGGCCAGGTTTTAGGGTGGCTAAGACCGATTCAGTAATTCTATCCGCATAGTCATTCAACTGCTCCATAGCAGCCTGATAGGCAAAATCGCCTATTTTATTTACCAATTCTGTTAAGCGCTCCACCCCTACTTGATTAGCGCCGGCCTGGGCGGCAAAATCGCCGCTTAAGGTTTTGCCTATTCCCGGCAACAAGCTTGCCCCCGGCAGCAGCTTCCCGCGCCGAAAAATTAGCGTTGGTGGAATAACAACTCCTTCTTCTTCTAAAGTAGAGGAAAGCGGCATTGAGCCGGGGGTGTCGCAGCCTATATTTGCGTGATGGGCACGATTGGCAATAAAACCTATCAGCTTAGTAGTCCCTTCTAACCCCGCTTGAGCCTGAAAAAAGACCGGAGAGACAAGAGTTACATCCGGCAGATGAGTGCCTCCAAGATAAGGATCATTTACCGCTAGTAAGTCGCCCGGTTGCCAATCCACAGCTTCGACTATACTTCCCATGGCAAATGCCATGCTGCCGAGGTGAACTGGAATATGAGCGGCTTGAGCAAAAAGCTCACCGGCCGGACCAAAGAGCGCGCAAGAAAAGTCCAATCGATCCTTTATATTCGGCGAGAATGCCGTCCTTCTCAAGACAATACCCATTTCATCGCAGATAGCAGATACCCTGCTAGAGAACAAACTAAGTTCAATTGGGTTCATTTTTGACATAGTGGAAGGCTGATCTTGATTGGGTCTTACAGACTACCCAAACGCACAGGCAAAGACAATTGCCCATAAATTGCTTTACGTCTAAAATGCGAAACAATCTGGTAGCGCAAGCTACCTTTTTCATTTTCAAGCTATGGATCTGCCAATCTAACTACTTGCAGATCTGTAGCTACTAGGAATCGCGAGACCTTATGGCTATTCAACACTTCCTGACCTTGGCTGACCTTAGTCCTGCCGATTTGAGCACTATCGTCCACCGAGCTATCGAACTTAAAAAGCAACCAGATCTAGCGAAGAAATTTGACCGCTACACTCTTGGGTTAGTGTTTGAAAAATCCTCCACCCGAACCCGAGTCGCTTTTGAAGTGGCTATGAACCAGCTTGGCGGCTCATCGGTATTCTTAACCACAGCGGATTCGCAACTTGGTAGAGGCGAACCCGTCGAAGACAGTGCCCGCGTGCTTTCCCGAATGCTAGACTGCATTGCTATTCGTACCTTCGAGCACGGTAAGCTGGTCAAATTTGCTGAATACTCAAAAGTGCCACTGATTAATGCCCTAAGCGATGACTTCCATCCCTGCCAGTTATTGGCCGACATGCAAACTTACATTGAGCACCGCGGCAATATCGCAGGCAAACGGGTAGCCTGGGTAGGCGATGGCAACAATATGTGCCATTCCTACATCAATGCAGCAGCAGCATTCGATTTCGAACTAGTTATTGCCTGTCCGGCAGGTTTTGATCCTGCCTCTCATTTGGTGGAGGCGAATAGCGACCGCGTCTCTATCGTTAGAGATCCAATAGCTGGGGTAACGGGAGTTGATTTGGTGGTCACTGATGTCTGGGCATCTATGGGGCAAGAGGCGCAACAAAGAAAACGTGAAGACGCCTTTGCCGGATTCGAGGTCAACACAGAACTCATGTCTAACGCCAATTCCAATGCCCTGTTTATGCACTGTCTGCCGGCTCATCGCGGTGAAGAAGTAAGCGCTGAAGTCCTAGATCACAAAGGATCTGTGGTGTGGGACGAAGCAGAAAACCGTATGCATTCCCAAAAAGCGCTTTTAGAGCATCTACTAAGCTGCTAAATCTACCGCACCACCAAAACATGTAAAACACAAGATGTAGTGTTAGCCACATTTGCCTTTAATAGCCCAAACTAGGGGCAAGTCAAAGTGGCTTTACGGCTTTGAGAGAGTCAAAATACGCGTTGTTTTCCGCGAAACCACGTATTTACATAAAATCTTTATACAACAACAATTTATCCACAATTTGTCCACAAGCTGCACACAAAGAAATCACTTGCATTAGCCTCCAAACCTCACTATCTTGTGTAATAGAATCACTGTTTACCTATATGTTGTAAAAAAAACGTAAAGTTAAAGTTCGGACATAACTTGATTCAAAATAGTAAGTTTTAAAGCGGTTGTGGCCAAAAAAGCCAAATTACTCAAGAAATAAGAAAAGTGCTTTGTATACAAAGCCTAACAGCTCTACTTTAATAACATGCCTTAAGGAAATTCAAAAATTCTCGGCAAAAACTAAAAAAACTATTAAAGTCTGAGCGCAAAAGCACAATATATAGTATATGGCTTTTTTGCTGATAGTATTCTTAAACAGAAAACCACGTATTGGTATTCCTTCAGAGTTCTGAGCAAGCCTTAAAGTCAACAATGACAAATCGCTGTAGTTTTGGAAAAAGCGACCAGTCGAATTACGGCCTCACAGCCCAAAAATAAAAATACTTATAAACATAAGTAACACCTTTAGTATAAACAAAGGTGAGCCCACGTTCCGGGCTCACCGTTTCGGAGCAAATAATGCAGACTGATGTTCACCCCGCAGGAAATTCACCTGTAGCCGCTACTCCCAGCAACAGCAATGTGTCTGTTTCACAGACAGCACCCGGACATTTACGGGTAATCAAACGCAATGGTGCAGTGGTCGCCTATGACGAGTCGAAAATCTCTGTTGCCATTACTAAAGCTTATTTGGCAGTTGAAGGTGGCAACGCCGCTGCTTCTTCACGGATTCATGAATCTGTCGCTCAACAGGCCGAGCTAATAAGCCAGATATTCAATCGTCGCATGCCTTCTGGCGGCACAATTCATATCGAAGATATCCAAGACCAAGTAGAACTTGCCCTTATGCGCTCTGGCGAACATAAGATCGCTCGAAGCTATGTCATTTACAGAGCTGATCGCACTCGGATGCGCGAACAAAAGCAAGATAGTGTTAAGTCTAGCCAACCAGAAATTCTTGTGACTTTGGCAGACGGCAGCCAAGGCCCTCTAGACACCGAACGCCTTCGCACCGTTATCGAAGAGGCCTGCGAAGGTCTTGAAGATGTCTCAGCAGACCTTATTTACAACAGCACCCTTAAAAATCTATATCCCGGCGTAAAAATGACAAACGTTCGCGAGTCATTAGTAATGACAGCACGAACAATGGTTGAAAAAGATCCGAATTACTCTTTTGTTACCGCCCGCCTTCTGTTGGACACCCTTAGAGCAGAGGCCCTAGGTTTCTTGGGCATTACCGATGCAGCCACTCATAGTGAAATGCATTATCGCTACCCAACCGCGCTGAAACTGTATATCGAAAGAGGTGTTGAGCTAGAGCTTCTTTCACCTCACCTATTGGAATATGACTTAACTATCTTGGGCGAAGCACTTCAAGCAGACAGAGATCAACAGTTTACCTATCTTGGGTTGCAAACTTTGTATGACCGTTACTTCATTCACAGCGGTGGCGTACGTTTCGAACTGCCACAAGTTTTCTACATGCGAGTAGCCATGGGGCTTGCCAGCAACGAAGAAAATAGAGAAGAACGAGCAATTGAATTTTACAATTTGATCTCGAGCTTTGACTATATGGTTTCTACGCCCCAGCTTTTCAACTCTGGCACATTACGCCCGCAGCTGTCCTCGTGCTTCTTAACGACAGTACCCGATGATTTGCACGGCATATATTCTGCCATTAAAGATAATGCGATGCTTTCTAAGTGGGCTGGCGGACTCGGCAATGACTGGACTCCAGTGCGAGCGCTCGGCGCACACATCAAAGGCACTAACGGCAAGTCACAAGGCGTTGTACCTTTCCTCAAAGTTGTTAACGATACAGCTGTTGCAGTGAACCAAGGCGGCAAGCGAAAAGGAGCTGTATGTTCTTATTTAGAGACCTGGCACTTAGATATAGAAGAATTTCTAGAGCTTAGAAAAAATACTGGTGACGAAAGACGTCGCGCCCATGACATGAATACAGCCAACTGGATCCCAGATCTGTTTATGAAGCGGGTATTCAACAATCAAGAATGGACGCTATTTTCGCCCAACACTGTTCCTGACTTACATGACTTACATGGCCGTGCGTTTGAAACAGCTTATGTTGAGTATGAACGTAAAGCGATGGCCGGGGACATTAATCCTTACCGGACTATAAAAGCAGCTGACCTCTGGCGAAAAATGATTTCAATGTTGTTTGAAACAGGCCACCCCTGGATAACTTTCAAAGACACTTGTAATGTGCGCTCGCCCCAGCAACACGTTGGAGCCATCCATTCATCAAACCTATGCACCGAAATCACGTTAAACACAAGCGAAGAAGAAATTGCCGTTTGTAATTTAGGCTCCATCAACCTTGTAAATCATGTTGACGAGAACGGCCTAAATAAAGAGAAACTTAAGAGCAGCATCACAACGGCGGTTCGCATGTTGGACAATGTCATCGACATTAATTATTACTCCGTACCTCAGGCTAAAACCTCAAATATGAGGCACCGGCCAGTTGGAATGGGAATCATGGGATTCCAAGACTCACTGTACAAACAGAAGATATCTTATTCCTCCGACAAGGCTGTTCAGTTTGCAGATTTGTCTATGGAGATTGTGAGCTACCATGCCATAAATGCATCAATGGAGCTTGCTGTAGAACGCGGCCAATATGAAACTTATAAGGGGTCACTTTGGGACCAAGGCATACTGCCAATCGACTCCCTAAAGCTTCTTCAAGAAGAACGTGGCTCTGATTACCTCGAGATCAATACAGAACAGCGACTGGATTGGGACGGAGTTCGAGACCGCATGAAGACTACTGGTATGCGTAACTCGAATGTATTGGCAATAGCGCCAACGGCGACTATTGCCAATATCACTGGGGTTTCTCAGTCTATCGAACCCACTTACCAGAATCTCTATGTGAAATCGAACTTGTCTGGCGAGTTCACCGTAGTTAACCCCTACCTAGTGAAAGATTTAAAACAACTAGATTTATGGGATGCAGTTATGGTTAACGACCTTAAATACTACGAAGGCAGCGTGCAGAAAATTGACCGTATCCCTCAAGACATTAAACAAATGTATGCAACTGCATTTGAAGTAGAACCACGCTGGTTGGTAGATGCCGCGAGCAGACGTCAGAAGTGGATTGACCAGGCTCAATCACTTAACCTTTATGTCGCCGGAGCTAGCGGCAAAAAGCTAGACGTCATGTACCGCATGGCATGGTTAAGAGGTCTTAAAACAACTTATTACTTGCGCGCATTGGCAGCAACGTCAACTGAGAAATCGACAGTTTCAGATAACAGCATGAACGCAGTTTCCAGCGCAGCAGCGCCGGTCCCTATGGCATGTTCAATAGATGACGCCGATTGCGAAGCATGCCAGTAAACTGAAATGAGCCAAAGCAGCCAGGCTCTTTTGGGTCTGGCTT
>CAJWGN010000126.1 GCA_913031035.1 uncultured Gammaproteobacteria bacterium | reverse complement strand
GTCAGACCCCAACTGGGGGAGAATACTCGCAGCGGTTGGACGAGCCGGTGTCGAAGGTCTGGATATCGACAGGGTTGCCATTTATCTTGGTGATGTTCGTATAGTCGCACAGGGCAGTGTCGACGAATTTTACACTGAGGCAGCAGGCCAAGCTGAAATGGACAAGCAAGAGATAATCATTCGTATAGACCTCGGGCGAGGCAGTGAGCGAGAAACTGTGTGGACGTCTGATTTGTCTATCGAATATGTCAGGATCAATGCAGATTATAGAAGTTAATGTCGATGAGCCAAAAGCTAGTTCATGTCGCTGTCGGCGTTGTAAAAAACAATTTTAATCAAGTGCTTATTTCTTTACGTCACCGCGATGTTCATCAAGGCGGATTATGGGAATTCCCCGGTGGTAAGGTTGAGCCCGGTGAAAATGTCCAAGCGGCGCTTTGCCGAGAATTCAAAGAAGAACTCGGGATTAGCCCAACGCGGGTTTTCCCTTTTAAGAAAATCTTGCATCAGTACAGTGACAAAAAAGTGTTGTTAGACGTCTGGATAATCACCGCATTCGACGGGGAGCCCCAAGGCCTAGAAGGACAAAAGATCCAGTGGCAGTCGGCGGAAATGTTTAAATATGACGATTTCCCAAAGGCTAATCGGCCAATTATCGATGCTCTCAGACTCCCTTTGTATCTGCCTATTACGCCTCAATCTTCTGATTTCAAGTCGCTGGAAAAGCTGCTTCTTCAATGGATCAGAGCCAAGCACGCAGTAGCCTATTTTTGCCAAAACCAGTTAGGTCGAGACCTTTACCAAGAATGGTTTGTTCGCGCCAATCAGCTATGCTTAAAGAGTGGATTGGTGCTTTTGGCCGATGGTGAAAAGTACTCTTACAAAGATGATCTTAGCGTGCGAGGCATTCATGTAAACCCTGAGGCTTTAGTGATGTTAAATGGGCGCCCGGTTGCCGAAAATGTTTTCTTTGCAGCGTCTTGCCATAATCAGGAAGAGCTTGAAAGGGCTCAAAGGTTAGGCGTTGATTTTGTTTTTTTGTCGCCGGTTAAACCAATCGGCGAGGAAAGGGACAGAGCGCTGGGGTCTTTAAGTTGGGCCGACTTCGAGAGTTTGGCGCAAACTGTTAGTTTGCCGACTTATGCTTTAGGGGGGGTGTCGGAGCCAGATTTGGATGAGGCATTGCTGCGGGGAGCCGTTGGCATAGCAGGGGTTACTATTTTCAATAGCGTGTCGTCATAGATCTCATTGAGCAAAGTCCGTTAACTTGATATTCTCCCGTTTAGATCTAAGAAGACAAATTCAGTTAGAGCGGCAAGGTGCTGATAACTATCGACTTAAATTTTTCAAAAATGGCAAAGCTGGTGATTTGTGATAGACTATTATCTTATCGCGCAGAATAAACGGGTTGAGGCTGAACTTGGCAGCCCAGAGCTGACGCCAAATTCAGCCCAGCTCGGTGTTTTGGATCACTGCTAACAATCCTAAGTCATTGAAGATAGCATTAATGTCCTTAACATTAATGTTATTAATTGCGTCAACATTAGTGTTATTAATGAGTCAATAGACATGAAGCCTTTAAACCGATTTGCTCGTCTCAACCAACCTTTGAGCGCAGCTCTGGTATTACTGTATGCACTTGGGGCATCAGCAACCATGGCTGAGGTGGCGCCGCTTGTTGATCAAGCCGTGCTGGTCCGCCTGATGGCAGATGTCGAGCCAGTTGTTTCAGAGGACGGGGATGCTCCTTATTCATCCGCGGTTGTTGAGAGAGCCAATGCCAGCTACGTCAGTGGGGGCGGTTGGGCAGTCACCGGCCCTGATTTTGTTGACGCGGCGACATTTATTTTTGACCTTAATCAGACAGCCACCGTTGCAGCCGCCACGATAACATTTCCTATTGAATCAGTTTATGCCCAGAGCGGCGCGGCACCAGTTCAGGTGTTTTTCTTCGCGGACAACGGTGTCGTTGAACTTACCGATTTTGCCGCTGGCTTTAAGTATCCAGTTGTTCAGGTCGATGCCGCTGGGCGCACCGAGATAAGGGTAGATGTCACCGCAGCAGTTAACGCTTCTTTGGGCACGTCCAGATTCGTCGGGTTCCGCGTACAAAGCGCTGTTGAGTCAGGTTCAGTTTCATCGACACCATTGCCTGCATGGACGGGAATAAAATTGCGGCCAAATCCTTTGTTAGAATTTGTGCCTGGTCCGGCGCCATTGCCTTCCTCAGATGCACCTCGTTTTGATGGCTTTACTTTAGAAGTGCCGAGCATAGATGCAGCTGGCATTGGTGAGGTGAAGGCTCAATTTAAGCTGATTGATCCGAATAACTTGATCTTTGAATTAACCGAAGCCGCGGTGATTTCGACAGATGTTGATGCTCCTCCATTATCTGGAGTAGATTTATTCAATTGCAGTGCGTTCTCGCGACCGCCAAAAAATACAGCTGTGTCAGGCGCCGCTAGCTATTCAGTGTATTCGGGCATCCTTGACATCCCCAGTGTGGATTTCTATGGTGAGCAAGTAGCCATAAGGTTAGAACTTGTGGAAGGCAGTAACCCTGCAGTTTTTGAAACTCTTTCATTGAAGCCAGTGCAATCAAGGTTGGATGCAACCGGGACGGCATTAGGTGGAGGGATTATTACGGAGTCTTCGCAAGATTTCATTCCTTTGTGCCATGGATGGGTATTAATAGGCGACTCTACTCTTAACCGCGTGATCGAGCGAAACCTTATTACAGGTCAGACTGGAGCTACATATTCATTTGGTCAAAACCCTGACCAGTTTACTTTGGATGAAGCGAACGGCCTGGTTTACATGACAGTGTATCCAGAGACTGAGCGTCTTTACCGCCTGGACTTGAACACAGGTTCGATCACCTCAAACGGAGTAGCTCAAGTTATTACAAACCCCGGCGCGTCACATCGGTATTCTTGGATGTTGCGGGATATAGCGCTCGGTGAGGACGGTAATGTTTTCGCTTTAATGTTTGATAGTGTGCGAGAAGACCCAGAGAATGATTTACCATTTTCACAGACGGGCTTGTGGCTAGGCTTAATGTCAGGAACAGCAGAGTTTTTGACGGAGAGCATACCGTTAATCAGTCCAGTTAGAGTTGAGTATGACCCGGTTAGAGATCATGTCTTTTTAGCCACGGCATCTAACCTGGTAACATTTAATTTTGATGCTGACCGTAATTCAGTGGCCCCCGTATTCGGGACTGACATTCCTGTGGGTAATGGATGCACAGACTTTGATGTATCCCCCGACGGCAATCGCTTGGCTTACACATGCCCTACGGGGAATCGTCCTGGTGACCCAGACTTTAGTATTGTAGACATGGCACCTGATGACTATTTCAATTCGTCCGGTGAATGGTTTCTAGGAGCTCAGCCGGTAAGCTCCACGTTTGATAGCACCGGGACCTTGCTGATAGCTACGGATAACGACAAGCTATTCTTTTACGATGTAGTGACACACTTGTTATTGGAAAATGTCGAGTTAGGGTTGCCGGAAGGTGAAGAAATCCGAAAAATCAGGATATCCAAAGACGGGGGCCTACTCTATATCTTCCTAAATAACGAGGTTCATGAGCCCAATAGTAAATTTTATTGGATGCCGATGCCTGCGATCAGTGGGACGCCTTTACCCCCGGGTTAGTTTACAAAAGCTGAGTCGCTCTTGGGCAACTAAACAGGTTTGGGAAATGGCTGTGTGGGATTGATACAAAGTTAAAAGTGATGACTGATTTTCAATCAAGCTATACACCCAAGGTTTTTAAGTTCAATAAGCAGCTACTGGATACCGCCGTCATCGTCTTCGAAATCTGGAAACGATGGGGCTCCAGCTATGCTGTGTTGTTCCGTGGCCCACTGACCAAAGTCGATTAGTTTGCAGCGATCGCTACAAAAGGGTCGATATTCGTTTTTTTCTATCCATTCAACTTGAGTTCCGCAGTTAGGGCAAGATACTGCTTTGACGCTTGATACTGTGCTCATATAGATGCTTCACTGTGTTCTAGATATTTCTTATGTAAAAGCAAAACCCTTGCTGGTAGGGTGTCGGTTGATTGATCATTCAAAATAACATCATCGGCAGCGGAGAGCCTTTCGGCTCTCCCTATTTGAGAATTAATTATTGATTTAATAGTCGCCTCACTACTGCCATCTCGCTTCTCGGTGCGTTCGAGTTGAGTTTTCACGGGTACGTCGACGACCAAAATTCGGTTTGCGAGCTTGTGTTGGTCGGTTTCTAAAAGTAATGGTGACACCAATAATGTATAGGGCGAAGGTGAGGCTTGCAGGCGAGAGAGCATTAAATCTCTAATTGCCGGATGAAGAAGCTTTTCTAACCAAGATTTTTTGGTGCTATCGGCGAAAACGATCTCTCGGAGCATGGCTCTATTTAGCCCGCCGTGCTTTTCAAGAATGCTGTTTCCAAACTTTTGAGCTATTGAGGCTAATGACGCAGTGCCTGGTTCCACGACCTCCCGAGCAAGAATGTCTGCGTCTACGACACAAATACCCAATTGCTCAAAGCATTCTGTAACCGTTGACTTCCCGCTTCCTATGCCGCCCGTAAGGCCCACAATAAACATGCCGATTAGTTCACAAACGTTGAGAAGTAAAAACCATTAATCTGTGGCCCCCAGATAAGCATCAAATACCCTGCGCCGGCGAGATAAGGACCAAATGGCATTGGTACTGATTTATCTCTGCCCATGATGAGTATCATGCCGAGTCCGACAACAGCGCCAACAAGTGACGATAGAATGACTATTGGCAGTAAACTCTGCCATCCCATCCATGCGCCAAGGGCTGCAAGTAGCTTGAAGTCTCCATAGCCCATACCCTCTTTGCCTGTTAACAGCTTAAAAAGCCAAAAAAAGCTCCAAAAAACCAGATACCCGGCTATGGCGCCAATTACGGCATCAGTGATTGACACTTGCATACCAAGGTCTACAGCATTGACGGCTAAGCCCAGCCAAAGCAGGGGGATGGTAATGTCGTCTGGGAGCAGCTGATGATCAAAATCAATAAGCGTTAAACTTATTAGGCACCAAACAAGAACTAAAACAGCTAATGTTAGCCAGGTGGCCCCAAAACTTGCCGCAACTAAAGCTGACAGAATCCCGGTGGCTGTTTCAACTGTTGGATAGCGAATAGATATTTTGGTTTTACAGCTGGAGCATTTACCGCGCAGCAAAAAGACATAGCTTATGACAGGGATATTCTCCCATGCCCGAATCTTATGGTTACATAAAGGGCAATGAGAATCGGGTTTTTGTAAATTGAAAACTTTAAATTTTGCCGTGGCTGCATTCGTGTCGGGCTCTTTGTTTTTAAGATCCAGAAACTCATGGCATTGAGCGCGCCAGTCTCTTTGCAGCATAATTGGCATTCGGTAAATCACTACATTGAGGAAGCTGCCAACTAGTAGGCCCAGCACAGTAGTGAGGGTAAGAAGCAAAGCTGGGCTTGCTTGAACAAGCGTTACAATTTCCATAGACGCGATTGGCCTTTATTCAGCAGATAAATTCATGTACAAAAGTCATTTACATTATCTCGCCGAGTTGGAAGATAGGCATGTACATCGCGATCATTAGACCGCCAACTAAAACCCCTAGCACAGCCATAATCATAGGCTCCATGAGGGCAGTGAGGCCGTCCACTGCATTGTCCACCTCTGCCTCGTAAAACGTCGCGCATTTGTCCAGCATGCCATCAAGGGCGCCTGATTCTTCTCCAATGCCTACCATCTGTGTAATCATTGTCGGAAAAAGAGTAGTGCTCTTAATAGCAAAGTTAAGTTGTTGGCCTGTGGTTACACCTTCTTTGATTTGTTTTGTTGCCGTGTAAAAAACAATGTTTCCGGTTGCCCCTGCAACGGAATCAAGTGCATCAACTAGCGGTACACCAGCGCTAAAGGTTGTAGACAAAGTTCTTGTAAATCGTGCAAAACAAGAAGCTCTAACTATTGGACCTATAATAGGTAATTTTAAGGTAACGCGGTCTATTATCTTAACGAACGCTTTGGAGCGAACTCGGGCTTCTTTAAATGCAAAGCTTCCAGCAACAACCGCAATGACAACTTTCCACCAATGGGCAATAGCAAAATCAGATAGCATCATCACAAACTGAGTAAAGGCAGGCAGTTCAGCACCGAAGCTGCCGAAGGTTTCGGCAAATTGAGGCACTACTTTTATAAGGAGAATTGCGGTCACTACAAGCGCAACGCCAACAACGGCCAAAGGGTAGTTCATTGCTTTTTTAATTTTTGCTTTAAGTGCTTCTGATTTTTCTTTGTATGTTGCCAATCTTTCCAGCATGGTTTCCAAAGCGCCAGAGGCCTCACCGGAATCTACCAAGTTGCAGAAAAGATCGTCAAAGTAACGAGGGTGTTTGCGGATACAATCAGCAAAATTGTTTCCTGCGGATACATCATCCCTGATTTGCATAACTAGATCTTTCATAGACGGGTTTTCTAAGCTTTCACCCACAATTTCAAACGACTGAACCAGTGGGATGCCAGCCTTCATCATTGTTGCCAATTGACGAGTAAAGACAGCGATATCTCCCGGCTTAATGGCTTGTTTTCTTGGGCCGAAAAGGTCTTTTGACTTTTTCTTAACCTTGGTAGGGTTTACTCCCTGCTTTCTGAGTTGAGCTTTTACAAGCGCCTGACTGTTGCCTGGGATCTCACCACGGCTTTTGTTCCCGTTCTTGTCAAGCCCTTGCCAAACATACACGCTTTGTAAAATTTTAGTAGCCATTGCCCGCCTCTTTTTGTACAGATCGTTTCTTAAAAACTGATTTTAATAGACTGATTCTAAACAGGAAACAGATCAGATGTCGCTATTTACGGAGATAAAGGATACCACGGTCCTAAAGCCTTGTATTCATTCAATTCAGGTCAATCTATTCGCTTCTTCTAAGCTGGTCAGACCCATTCCTACCTTCACCAAGGCTGACTGTCGTAAATTATGAAAACCGTCTTTTTGAGCCTGATCAGCTATCTCAATAGAATTACCGTCAGCCATTATAATTCGAGACATGACATCTGTAATGGGAACTACTTCATAGATACCAACACGGCCTTTATAGCCCTTCTTGCATTTTTCACAACCAACAGACTTGAACAGCTGCAAGGTAGACAATTGCTCACTGAGAAAACCTTCTTCGATAAGTGCTTTTTTGGGATATTTCGCGCTTTCTTTGCAGTGGGGACAAAGTCGGCGGGCGAGACGCTGGGCGATTATTAGGCTCACAGAGGTTGCAAGGTTAAAAGCTGGTATACCCATGTTTCTAAGACGAGTAAGGGTTTCTGGTGCGCTGTTAGTGTGAAGAGTGGACAAAACCATATGGCCGGTTTGAGAAGCTTTAATGGCGATTTCTGCGGTTTCTAAATCTCTTATTTCGCCCACCATAACGACATCTGGATCCTGCCTTAAAAACGCTCTGAGTGCGGCGGGAAAATCTAGTCCAGTTTTTTTGTTAACACAGACCTGATTTATTCCCTCCAGGTTGATCTCAACAGGGTCTTCAGCTGTGGATATGTTTCTTTCAGGCGTATTTAGAATGTTAAGTCCGGTATACAGTGAGACAGTTTTTCCACTACCTGTTGGTCCGGTGACTAAAATCAGTCCCTGGTGTAAATGGAGTGCGGTTAGGTATTGCTGCTTCTGACTTTCTTCATAGCCAAGTGCATCTATTCCCATTTTTGCGCTCGACGGATCGATGATTCGCAAGACGATTTTTTCTCCCCATAGTGTGGGCAAGGTATTAACTCGAAAATCTATCGCTTTATTTTCAAATATTTTGATTTTTATGCGGCCATCCTGTGGGAGGCGCTTTTCTGAAATATCCATCTGCGACATTATCTTTACTCGCGATGCAATTCGACTGGCAATGTTTATTGGTGGTCGGGTGACCTCATGGAGAATTCCGTCAGTTCTAAATCGCACTCTATAAGTCTTTTCATAGGGTTCGATATGTATGTCAGAGGCGCCGATGCGAATAGCATCTAACAGCACTTTGTTTACAAATTTTACTATAGGCGTTTCATCTATCGCGGGTGCGTCAGCCTCCTCTATTTCAAGAGGGGCTGTTTCGACACTAAGCTCATTCAGAGCTACATCATCAAGTTCGGCGACAGACCCTTCTTTCGCGTCTTCTAGATTTATGTATTCGGCTATAACTACGGCAAGTTTCTCTTCTTGGACAACGATGATGTCGTTGCTGATGCTAGTATGAAACTTGATTTCGTCGAACGCACTAATGTGCCAGGGTCTGAAACGGCCAAGTAGAGTCGGTTAGCTCGTCTAAAAAGAGGTAAGACGTTATGTTTTTTTATTAGTTTCGCATCAACAAGCTGGCGAGGGATGTGATTTAAATCATAGGCGGCAAGATCTAGCAGAGGAACCCCAAATTCCTCAGCAGTGGCCATTGCTATAGATTTACCTCCTAAAAGTTTGCTCGAAACCAGCTGGGTTACAAAGGGCCGCTTAGCTGCGGCCGCTTGCTCAAGCGCAGCGATAGCCTGAGTTTGATTTATAAGATTGTCAGAGACTAAGCGTCTAGCCAAGCCTTTCATTTGAACTGTCATAACATTGATTTAAGGCGTTGCTAGAGGGGTTTTCACGTTGATAAGTATAGTGGACACTGCAGAAAGAGGCCAAAAAATTGTGTGGATTTTTTTAGCGAGAGTAGCTTTTTAGGGCGAAGCTGGCTTCGAAATTCAGGTTTGAGAACAAATAGTCGAGGAATAGATTCCAGTAGCGGCCCTTGCGCTAGCTAAATAATTTAGAACAATTAGTGGGTAACCAAAGGTTCTTGAAGGTATGGTAGCAATGTTATCAGCATCGATACTTTTATCTTCAGTAAGAAACGAATAAAACGTTTTGATTGTTGAATAAAACTTGCACTAATGCTGCCTATCATCCCAACAGATGCAATGTCATTTTTTGTTAGTGCCGATAAAACGCTCGATTGCTAATGAAGACTTTTCTTGGGTATCTTTTAGTCCAAGGGTAGGGTTTTGTATTTGCTAGTAATGTTATCAAATAGAATAGATTAACGTACTTTTAAGTGCAGTTATAAATAAGTGCTGATAAAACCTAGATATAAAAAAAGCTCCTAATGTAGGAGCTTTTTTATATTTGAAATTAAATTAACAAAGCGTAGTACAGTTACCAGTCTACGTCACTTTACCATTAGCAAGAGTACCCGTTAATACATAGGTGTTGGTTGCAAGAATGCCATTACTAGCTTCAGGTACTACCGTAATGACTGTATTAGTTGCATTAGCGGTACCAGTGGTGGTGGCAACAATCGTTACCTTGCCAGA
>CAJWGN010000125.1 GCA_913031035.1 uncultured Gammaproteobacteria bacterium | reverse complement strand
TAATGCGCCCCCCCATGCCCTCTACTGCCGTGAACTGCGAGATGGTTTCCTGCAACTGATCATCCAGCACCGTTCTGTCGGTCACCACAATCACTGAATCAAATAGCTTGTTACCTTCTACGGTGTGAATAGCCGATAACTGATGCGCCGCCCAAGCAATAGAGTTGGACTTACCCGACCCCGCACTATGCTGAATCAGATATTTATGCCCAGGGCCTTCATTACGCGCGGCATTTACCAGTTTATTCACCACGTCCCATTGATGATAACGGGGGAAAATTAAGGTTTCTTTCTTATATTTACGCCCTTCCCAGTCTTCTTTTTCATCAATTTGTAGGTGTACAAAGCGGGAAAGCACATTTAATAGGTTATCGGGCAGCAGTACCTCGTTCCATAAATAGTCTGTCGCGTATTGGTTGATATCTGCTGGTACATCGTTGCCTGCAGCACCTTCGCTAGTACCTTTGTTAAAGGGTAAAAAGAATGTGTCACTCCCTTCCAGCCGAGTGGTCATATAGACCTCATATTGGCTCACGGCGAAATGTACCAATGCGCCGCGCTTAAAGGTCAACAGCGGTTCGAGCTTTTTGGTTACGGGATCTACCGCAAAACGCGTGGTCTTGTATTGTTTAATGGCATTTTGTACGGCCTGTTTAAATTCTGACTTTAGCTCCAAGGTTGCTATCGGTAAGCCGTTTACAAAAAGCACCAAATCAATCCGCCACTTCTTGGCCCGGTTACCGGTTTCTTCCTCATGCTCGTCGGTTGCCCAAGGAGAATAGACTAGCTCGGGAACAACACGTAAACGGTTCTTCTCATAGCTTGCTAAAGTGTCTGCGTTTAGATCATGCTCAGGCTTAAACTGGCATAGCTTAAAGCGTGTGCCGCGAATACGCAGCTCGTTACGCAATACGCCCAAGGTACCAAAGGTGCGCATTTCCTTATTAGCAGCATTGGGGTCGGCTTTGTTTAGCTGCGCGCCAACGTGCTCTAAAAACTTAGTCTCTGGGTCATTCGGATAGAGCCCACAGAACTTCTTCCATTGCTCATCTTGCGTGTCTTTAACAAAACCAAGTAAATCCTCTGAGTAAAGAGCTAATTCGCGATTATAGTTATCAGGATTACCTCTCTTCCAACCGTTAGCCACTAACTGACGAATCATATCGTTTTGGAACGTAAACTCGTTGGCCTTTCCGTCGCCTGACATTGTGCTCACACTAACTCCTTATAATGTCCAAATTTTTTCACAAATGGCCTGATACAAAGCTTGGCGATTCTCTAAATCTGTTTTCTTAAAATCGTCATGCGCTCTAAAAGGTAAACCATGCTCGCTCATTAACTTTTTAAAATTCGGATTATTCTCATAGGCTAGAGGACACAAAGACTTAACCAAGAGATTTTCCTTGATGTAGTGGCCCTGCTTTATCGCATAAGGCTTATCACCATATGATTGGTTAGTGCCCCGCGGCAGCAAGACTAAACCGCCCAATCGATTGCGGTAATCATCAAAATCATGCTGCTGATCGAATTCATCGCTGTGCTCAACAAAATGCTGGCTCCAAATGTGCTCAATTTCAAACGGCTTACCCATGCCCTTATGAAAATAATTAGCAAAGTTAGTGCTCTCACCCGCTAGCTCATCAACATAACCTGATAACCTTGACAACAAATACTTAACAAATGCTTTATTTTGACCATGAAGTCGAAAACGATTAAAGGCATCCCAGCCCTCTTCCATACTATTCAGCCTGTCCTGCAGTAACGACTGTAATTCATCTAAGCTTTTGTCACGCAACTCTTTTACTAGGGTGTACATGGTGTAACGAATAGACGTAGCACCAAAATTTCTGAAGTTGATTGAGCGGCGCACACAAAATATTTCAAGGTACTTGGCCACTAGGCTCATTTTCTGATTTGCCAAGTCAACACTATCACTGGGCAACAAAGCTGCTAGAAAAAGCGGGTGTTTGAGTGACGAAGCAATGCCCCACTGCGCGAGATAATGAATGGATTCTAAACCAGGCACTAAGGTTTTCTCAGCTTGTGCAATACGCAGATAGGCGGCAAGGTAATATTTAAAGTCTTCATTAATAAACTGGCTGAACCCTGCTTGCGCGTTTTTATCTAACCCTATTAAACCTAAGTTGTCGCGAAACCAGTTATGAAACCGAGTACCAATCTTTTCAAAATCTTCGTTCTGCGAGCCGGCCTTAGTCGCGCGAATGGTGTTAGCGTACTTAGCACGTAACCAAGACTGAATAAAACGCTGATCTTCTTCTTTATCCAGCGCCTGCAAAGTGACTATTGACTGCTTCCAAAAGTCATTGGCGCTCTTTCTTAATGCGTCATCTTTAAAACGGGACAGCAAATACCCTTTAAGCATTTCTGTTGGCGTAAGATTTAACCCACGGTCATTCATGGTTTCAAATATGGTGTAGGCGTTATCATCTGAATAAGCCAAAATCTCAACTAAAACCACTCTTTCTTTAAACCAATCAATAAAAAAGGGTAAAACCGTGGCGTTAATCTCTTTAGGAAAAGCGTCTTCTATATCGTCATAGCGTTCTACCATATTAATGGTAGAGGCGTCTGCATCCTCTGGAGCGTTATACTCTCCGATTTCAAATAATGATTGCAGACACGCTGTGCGCTCTGGCACATCAATATTAAAAGACTTTTGGCCAAATTTTTCTGAAAAGATCATGCCTTCAATGGCTTCATCAACATTAAAGCGTTTTTGTAAATTATTTAAAAATACTAAAATTAGCGTTAGAGATGTTAGGCGTTGCTGGCCATCAATCACACTGCGCTTACCTGCTTTTTCGCTCAATACAAATGGGCCGAGGTAATAGCTATTATAATTTTCAACTTCTGGCCGTTCGTGGTGTGGGGCATATTCGCTTAGAAATGCGGTAGCTAGGTCTGTAACTAGCTGCTCAATATGTTTTTGTTGCCAGCTGTATTCACGTTGATAGTAATCAACTGTATATTTTTTGCTGTCCAGCACTTCAACAATGGAGCGGTTTTTGGCCTCAATTTTGTTTTCTAGGCGGCTCATGCGGCTGTTTCCTTGTTATTGATATTTAATGGCTCAGAGGCTTGCCAGTTTCTGACGTCGATCTTGCCGGTGACTGCGGCTGAGATTAGAGCTGTGCGGCGTTCTTTTAGCAATTCCAACGAGTCGTAGTTCCGTAAAACAAGGTCATCTACCTTGTCCAATCGCTTATCTAGAAAATCGATTATTTTCTTCTGTTCCAAAGTGCTCGGCAGCATAAATTTAGCGCCAACAATCAAAGACGAACTAATGATCGACTGGTTAGCGAGCTTATGACTAAAAACGTTCAAGTGGTTTCGATATGGCCCGCTACACAATATGTAAAACAAAAAATCCTTTAATATCGAATCCGATTTCTCTCGTAATATGACTACGTTTTGATTAGGAACTGCACCCGCCATTGATTTGGGCACAACTCCAACCTGTCCTACAGCAGAATCTAATATCCTTGGGTCGCTACCGACCATACTTATAACAATATCGCCTTCAGATAAAACAACTCTTTTATACTTATCAACTACTCGCTGGGGTAGATACAAGTCTGTTTTGGTAATGCTCTTTTTCTTAATATTCCCAGCCCGAATAAACGGAACCCCTTCTTCACACACGTCTGTTGAGCTAAACCCAAAACCATTTACAGTATCAATATGGTATTTCAAGGCACTGACATCCCAATGCGCCGGAACATCCCCTAACCACTCAACACCTGAGTCGCGCATGGGGGCACTGGGGTCGAGGCCTTTGGTGACGGCATGGCTCATCACGGCTTGGCGTTTTTCTTTTAGCAGTTTGATCAGCTGTTGTTGTTTTTCAATCAGGGTGTCTATTTTGGCGGTTTCGTGGTCGAGGAAGCTGGCTATTTTTTGTTGTTCTTCAAGCGTTGGTTCAGGAACTTTAATGTTAACCAAATCTGAAGCATTAATTGCGGGGTAACTAACACCAACTGATTGAGCAACGACTTCCTTAATGAACCCGCTAGCCCTTAAACAAAAAGCAGCATACCCTTTATGCAAAATACTATTTGGCCGAATCACCGCAAAGCCTGTTGATACGACTAAGTTTTCAGGCTGATTATCTATGGACGCTATTGCCTCTAAATACGTTCTAACTGTCGAAATAATTACATCACCATCGCGTACAATTCTGCGCGCACGAGAAGGTGCCTTTCCAAAAAACATACTTTCAGTTTTAGTAACACCTTCGGTTGCAGACACACTACCAATATCTACATACTCAATTTCATAGTCATCACTAACAGAATCAGCCAGAACTTCATCGTTGTACGTACACAAAAATTTAAGCGGTTTAGCGTCCCAATGCACAGGCGTATTTCCTAACCACTCAACCCCTGAATCCTTGTACTCTGAATATCCTTGGTGCTTTACCATCAAGAATGCACCTCTCGCAGCAGATTCATAATCTCTACACTAACCGCATCTAAATCCGCATCAATATCCGCTAAGTCTCTAGGCGGCTGATACTGATAAAAATGTCGGTTAAACGGGATCTCGTAACCAACAACACCTATTTGTTGGTCTTGATCATCTGTCTTGTTGGCATCTATCCAAGCATCCGGTACATGAGGCTGTACTTCTTTTATGAAGTAAGCTTCATTCAGATCGTTCACTGGCTGGGAGGGATCAAGGGCTACGTTTTCGTTATCGCGTAAATCGCCATCGGTTTTGTACTCTACCGTCTCACCATCCACTTCAAACAGACCGTACATTGGGGTGGCTTTGGCCTTTGGGTGAATCTTCTTAACAACCTTTTCTGCCGCTTGGTTTTTCCAGCTAACCGCATCGGTGATGTGTTTTTTCTCTTTGGGATCTAAGCTAAGGCCTTGTGCTCTGCTCGCTGTTCTAAGCACATCTTCATAGCCATTCATATCATCAAACTGCTGACCCCCTATTATGGCTTTTAGCTGTCTGGCTTTAAGTAAGGTTTGCTTTTGGGCTAGCCAAATTTTGCTGTCGAGTAGTTCTTTAATCTGCTTTTCTTTTAACTCACTAAATTGGCTTTTAATATAAACACGAATTTCAACGCTTTGCTCTGCGAGCTGGCCATAGTTTTCGCAGCCCGCATCATCACTCCATGACTCACCATAGGTTTCATATAACCACTTCATAGGCGCGTTTAACGGCTTGTTAGCAAACCGCAACTCCGCCAAACGCTCGTCACTAAATTGATAGCTCTGGCGCAATGGACGTTCAATAGTAATGCGGCGATAGCCAAATTCATGGGAGGCAAATATTTTACTGGCAAAGGTTTTTGGCGCTTCGGTTTTGGGGTTAGCTGACTGACGACCTCGATTGCTTTTTTGCTCTACTGGCTTATTAAGCTCACGTGCATCTTCAGCTTCAAAGGCGCCAAAGCTACGGGTAATAGTGGCAATATCATCGGCGCCCATTTCATTACGCTTAGAGCCCAGAGATTTGCGCATTTTACCGCAGAGGTTAACCCCATTAATCAACTGAACTTTACCTTTACGCTCATCGGACTTTTTATTCGATAGCACCCACACATAGGTTGCAATGCCGGTGTTGTAAAACATATCAGTGGGCAGCGCGACGATGGTTTCTAACAGGTCAGACTCGAGGATGTAACGACGAATTTCGCTCTCTCCAGACCCTGCACCGCCGGTAAACAGTGGTGAGCCATTGAGGATAATACCAATACGGCCGCCACCTTCAGTGCTGTCGCGGAGTTTGCTGATCAGATGTAACAGAAACAATAGAGACCCATCGGAGACCCGAGGCAAGCCCGGACCAAAGCGGCCATCAAAGCCTCTAAGGCTGTTCTCGTCTTTGATTGAGGATTCGATCTTCTTCCAATCAACACCAAACGGTGGGTTAGCCAACATGTAATCAAATTTATCAGCATAGAGTTGATCATTGGACAACGTATTACCCAGTTTGATATTGGTAACGTCCTGCCCTTTGATCAGCATGTCGGCCTTACAGATGGAGTAGCTTTCAGGGTTAAGCTCTTGACCAAAGGCACGCATCACCGCCTGCGGGTTCAACTCATGGACATATTCCATACCCGAGGATAAGAAGCCGCCTGTACCTGCGGTGGGATCATAAATTGTACGGATAATACCGGGCATACTAAGGGCGTCGTCGTCTTCCATAAACACGAGGGAAGTTGTAAGGCGCACAATATCTCGGGGGGTAAAATGTTCTCCGGCGGTTTCATTGGAGCCTTCAGCAAAGCGGCGTATCAGCTCTTCAAACGTAAGGCCCATATCATGGTTTGAAATAGCAGCCGGACTTAGGTCCGTGGCACGTACTTTTTGCACTACTTTATAGAGCAAGTCAGCATCGTTAAGCTGGCCAATAAATTCGCCAAAGTTGAAATATTCGAAGATCTCGCGAGCATCCGTTGAGAAGCCTTGAATGTAGCTTTCAAGGTTATCCTTAATTCCGGATTCGCCAAGCTTGGAAAGGTCCATTCTTGAGGTATTAAAGAAACTCAGACCACCGGTGGCGCGCAGCAAGAGCTTTTCTTGGGCCTCTTCGGGGAGGCCCATCTTTTGGACCTTTTCGTATTCAGCTAAAACAGCGTCTTTGCTGTCCTCCAGAACGCCCTCTAGGCGGCGTAGGAGCGTAAACGGAAGAATTATCCGCCCATATTGGCTTTGCTTGAAATCACCCCGCAGGAGGTCTGCAATGGACCAACAGTAAGCGGCGAGGTTATTGGGAGTTTGGTCAAGCATCAGGGTCACATTGAGGCTTGTTAGCGCGGACTAATGGATCTAACGTTGGCATAGACATTGGCTTCCTTGGCGGGTATAGAACTCTGGGGTAACAATAAATTTTCTACGGAAGATCGTATAAGCATTGAGCCTCTGGGTCAATAGAGTCTCCTCATGCTCACCGTCTCGCCGCGCTATTTTATTTCAGGAATAAGTTGGAAATATTGCGATTTTTTATGCGCGGTACGTTAGTCCATATAAAGTCTGGCTACCCATAAATTGGCAAACTATGAGCGCGTGCAGGTAGTCCTCAAATGACATTTCAAAGAGACGGATAATCTAAGGATATGAACCCTTCCCTGGGTTTGTCGGTTCTCTGATTAGTATGAACACCGATAAAATTTTACTCCATCCTACTTAACCAGTTTTGCCCATTAGTGAAAATTCACGCCCTCTAGAAAATGGGCGCCATCCACAGTGAGGACATTGGTATAGATTTCGGTTGTTTCAACAGATTTATGGCCCAGCAATTTACTGACGTACTTTAACGGTCTGCCATGGAGTAACAAATGAATCGCAAAGGAATGTCTAAACGTGTGTGAGCTGACAGTGAAAGGCGCCCCACCCACTCTCTCGATGAGCTTTTTGATGTGTCTATTCACCGTCTGTCGGCACATGGGAAACATACGATCTGTCTGGCGTAGGTGTGCGGTGTAGAGAAAACTTTGAATTCGATCTTCTAGCGCGGCATCCAGGATGGGAATGTAGCGACGTGGCGAGCGCTGAACGGCGGCATTGGAGGGGCGTCCCGGGCCTTGTTTGAGTGTTTTGAGAATCACGCCAAAGTCATAGCCATCATCCATAAAACTAGTGGGCCTGAGCGCTAACACTTCGGAGATACGGGCGCCAGTAGTCCACATCAGGTCCATCATTAGCCGATAGGTGGGATGTTTCTCAGCGTTTAATAATTCTAGTACTTCTGGTTTTAGCAAGTACAACGGCATGTCATCGATGGTTTCAAGGACTGTGGGGCGTTTGGCTATCAGTCGATCCCAGTCGATTTTCACGGATTGAATGGGAAAGGGTATTGAGGGTTCAGGTGCGGGTTGAAACAGGCGTTTTGAGCCTGAAGGGGTAAACTGGCGCGTACTGACTCGAATTTGTTCCATTTGCCTTGCTCCTTTGGTGCAAGTTGGACTTAATTATAGGCACGATTTTCGCTATCTGCCAAGATTGTGCGGGACAGCCCGCCCCGCGTGGTGTAGCAAAGGAGTAAATGCACCAAAATACCCAGTAATGGTACAAAACCGGCTCTATATTTAAAATAAGCCGCTTGCTAGGATAATCGGCCGTTCGCAAAACAGGATATTGTGTGAACAGCAACTCGGTCTCAAAGGCCCGGTTAGTCAAAGTACCCGCGCCCCTTATACCACGGCAGCGACACACGCCACCGGCCTTTCAGAAGGCCTGTGACTTCAGAATGTTTTGGTCACCCAAACATCCGGCAGCACCCTCAGAATTCCACTCCTACGCCGAATACCTTCATGCAGGCCTACTGGAAATGGACCCACAGGTCACCGCCTTTGTGCCTCAACCATTCATGGTAACTATCCGTGGCAAACGCTATACCCCTGACTGCTACGTTGCACGAAATGGACAGCGCTTAGTGATTGAGATCAAACCCAATGGCCTTCTGAGTCCAGAGATTCTAAACCCCATGACAGAATATTGTGCGTTTCATCACCTGCTCTTCCAGGTGATCAGTAACGAGGCGATTCAAGCCCGACAGGTTGAGGCAGAGAATGGCGTCACACTGGCGCACTGCCTGCATGCTGCGCGAGACATTGATACAGCAAGTGTTGAAATGGACGTTCTGGCGCAGGTACATGATGAGGCTCAGGGGGTTACTTTTGGCGATTTTATCGACCCTGGGCATCGTGAGGCCACATTTGAAAAGGAAATCGCGGTACTTCGACTGATTCACAGAGGATTGTTACTGACTAACCTTGACCAGCATACCCTGGACTACACCACGGAGGTAAAGCCATGCATCTCACCTGGCGTGAACGCCTAGAAAGACACCCAGAACTCAAGGACTTTGGCGCCTGGCCAATCATCGATTTAGACTCTATTGCGACAAAACATCGCCAACAATTTAATCACAACAAAGCCATTGTTTTGCAGGGGTTGCAAGGTATCCCCTTCGTTAAGATCGCCAAACACTTTAATTTACCGGCCTCTTCAATTACACGCAAAATGGACCGATGCTTGGGCGGAAATGAGTTCCAACCTCCCCTACTGACACAAGGCCTACTCCCTCACGCTAAGGTGACCCAAGGCCAGCGACGCGAGGCATTACCGACATTTTCAGAGCCTTCAGGGCCACAGTTCGCGTTTACAGCGCTGCTGCGGGATATCCCCGCCCTTCCCCGCAAACTCGATGAAATGATTAACGCCAAACTCAAAGACGCACGGTATGCGCAAACATTGACGCCTGCGACCTTTCATGGAGAGTTCAAACGCATTTTAATTGAAGAGGGACATCCTACCGATCAATATCCCTATACCACTCAGAAAATGGCAGCAGAAAGTGTTCGTCTCTATTTTCATCAGCGGCTTAAAGCGCTGCGCACATTGCGGGATAGACCTATACCCACACCCACCCATCAGACGGCGAATAATCTTTCTTACCGCGCCCTTCAAACCATAGAAATCGATGAACACACACTGGACCTGCATCAAACCGTCCATCTGGATCTCA
>CAJWGN010000124.1 GCA_913031035.1 uncultured Gammaproteobacteria bacterium | reverse complement strand
TAAAGTATCCGGCTATTTCAGTCTTATTCACCTCTTGATCGCCGTAAAATTTAAGATCCAGCAACGCCAAAGAAAAAAGTGTGACTTCATCTTCCAATTCATTAAAGGCAAATAGATCGCGCTCCATGTAATCCGCCAACGAACGCTGATACCCTTCCACTAATTCTTGGTGGTAAAAATGCGTATAGTTTTTCTCAAGTGATCCTTTGGGAAACCAACGCGGGATAATATCATAAGGTAAATCGTTGTACTGGTCGATACCTTCGCGCAATTTCTGCAGTGCAAAAATACGTGAGGTTAAAGCATCTGATTCCAGCTCAGCAAAAGCAATATCCTGATAGTATTGTACGAAACGAGCCTCCATGTCTTTGTTGACCAAGTTGTAGCTGTGCAAATTCAAAATTACGCCTGTTGTAAAGATTACTATCACACCGAAGAACACTGCCACTTCAACCATCCCCCTGGCAGCCTGTTGAACAGTTCTTTTGCGATTTGGAGCCACGGCGAATGCTTCTTTGTGATAAGATGTAGCAAGAGCACTGGCGTGCCTAGATGTCACACGGCCTTCAGGTTTATCCACTCCAATTAATGTCTCGCTATTAAAAAATTTCTGGCTGTTGAAACGTCCGAGAAGATCAGCTGACTGGGTGTCATTGGCAGTTCCAACAAAGGCAATACTGCTTAGTAATAAATGCTCCTGCCTTGGAGGTAACGGACTCAACACCTGTTTCAAAATAGGTTGAATTTGAGTGGAAATCACCTGCAGTTGGAGTGGTGCATTTACCAGTGATGTACAAAAATCTGATGATAATTGTTTGGAAAGGCTTCCAACCTGCATGCGCTCAAGTCTACAAATCATGTCCGAAAACAGGTCATGCGTGGACTTTACTGGATCTTCTGTTGCATTTTTTAAAAAGCCTCCAAGCACACGTTTTTCACTTATGCTTTCAGTAAGAATTGCTGCGCGCACCAAATCTTTATTCTGCTCTAAGCCTGTAAGTCCTATATGGATTGGGGCATCAATTTGGCATTCTTCAACCATCCGATTCAAAATTAAATTAACGGAAGAAACACGATCTCGCTCTTTGTATTCTAGATCCGCCAAATGAGCCAAATTCATTTCAATAAAAAATGCATTGAAAGGTATCGTGGGCCTTTGACTTCTTAAGGTTTTACTTAGTGCTCCAATCACGTCGAGTGAAGGTTCGTGACCCGCTTCGGTATCGATACGGTAGGCAACCGCTGTTTGGGAGACCCACGTGCTAACTGATGAGCCTTTAAAACTAACTGAACTATCTAAAAGGCTGTAGCCAAGCTCCGACATTATAGATGAATTTTCGCTTGGAGACAGCGTTAAGAAAATGTTCCATGGCACCTTAATTGAACGACTGTCTAACTTTTTGGCGCGTTTGCGCGCCTCTTTTGCTTGACGATCTATGGCACGAGACATCGCTGTTTTTGCTTCTTCTTCTTCTGCGCTCTCTGCATCCTTAGGCAACCACAACTTCTTTCGGAACTTATAAGCCACCACAATGACAACAAGGACCAGCAGCAGAAGAACACCTATAGCGATATAGATCCATGTGCTGGCACTCGGCACAAAATTTCTTGCTGCCAATAAACCTGAGAAAAGGAACCCAGCAATTATGATAAAAGCATAAATCAATATCCGCCCTTTAAGGGCGTTTAACATAAAAACAACATCATTCATTAGCTTGTATTACCGTGGTTTCCGTGATGCTCGAGTAAACATATACCGGTGGTTTCACTTTTTTAGCATTGCTACTTAAAGCCTCAATACTTGCTTGACTTCGTAGATATTCCATCCAGCCAACCGAGACCACAAGAACATCAAAGGTTAATATAATTACAAACGCGATCGAAGCCTTACGCCAAAAAGATACTCGTTGAGCGGGCGGGCGCCTCTTTTGGGTCGACCTTCCATAAATTTCCGGTACCGGCTGGCTTTTTTCTACAGCTAAAACACTTTCTAAACGATGAATTAAACGGTCGCGGTCTTTTTCTTGCCCGCTAACATATTTGCCGCGATATCCTAATTTTAAGAAAATATAGATCAAATTTAGGAGACCTTGCAGTGATTTAGGCTGCATAAGCGCACGCTCTGCGATGTTATAAAAGCGGTCCCCACCATCCCGAAATCCAAACAAATCTGCAACAAGCGTGAGGTTTTCCCAAGCACTGCTTCGCCCCCATGGGCTGCTTAAAATGGCTTCGTCAATCACGATAGCAAAAAGAAGGCAAAGATTTTCTGCAACAGAGGGCGGGTAATCCAATCTGACTACACGATATTTAAGATCAATTATGCTTCGAGAAATTTCCGCACGCACAAGGTTTAGGTCATCAGTTTCTACAATTCGCCCAACAGTTCCACACAAAGCTAGTAAATCACTGGATACATTTACGAGTTCGTTTTCAGAGCTCTGATAATGTTGCAAAGCCAAATCTATATTTTGAAGTGCGGCTTCACTTAAATGGAACATTGGCGCCACAGCGCCGCCTTCGGCTAAGCCGTCTGAAGTCAACGTAAGTGTGGTAACTGGGGAAGTTTGCTGGGCCATAATTATCCAAGCATGTAAAGAGTGGCAGTCATAGTGTGAATCCTATCATCAACATGAATTGCGAGCGCTTCCTTTTTCTCTACAAAACTTTGCCAATGAATAGATCCCGTATCGATGGCAAAAAAGGCTGCATCAGCCTTATCGCGCAATTCGCTGGGAGCGTTTCCAAGACTTTTTAGCGCTACACCCGGAAGACCTCTTTTGACGAGTTCAGGCATAGCAGAAATACCCGCAAGCTTACATGCTGACGGGACAATTTCTGATAAACTTGCCGCACCTTCTGGACCTGAAACTGATAGAATTGGACGCCGGTCCTCCGAAAGTAGTCGAGGTTGAATAACAAGTCTGAGCAGACGGCGTTTGCCAAACAGTTCATCATTCCATGGTAGGGCTAGAACTGATGATTTTGTCTGTAAAGTCAACTGTCTTCTCAATTGTGAGAAAACTAACGCGAAGCTTTTTCCAACATCACTGGGATCATACACAAAGCTTTGGTCAGTTGTCTTCGCATCATTGGCATTCAAAGAAACTGTCAGTTCACCTAAGAGACTATGCAACCGACGAGAAGAAATATAAGGATGCATCGCCACATTTTGCAGGGTGAAAATAGCTTTGTTTAATATTTGAAGCTCTAATTTCTCATCAAGAAAGCTACTTGTGCTTTGTGTTTGCATAGCAACTTCAATCCGCCCAGCGGTGTTTGTAGCCCTAGCACGCGCAAGTGACAAAACATCATCTAGGCGGTCTACAAGAATATCAGAGGCAACTAATGACAAACATGGCGGAATAAAGCTTTTGTCGAAAACAATCTTACCTTCCATTGTTTTCTCCAGAATTCGTCCCAGTGGTAAAACCGAGAACCCTGACAAATCTGCACCTTCAAGAAGTAGGCAAGCGCCGAAAGAAGCAGTTTCGGCCTCTAAAGGCTCATTTTCTGAATTTGAAATGTCGTGCAGCGTCTTTTGTTCGGAGAGTAGTCGATGCACTCCTCTGGTATCACCAACCTGAATGGCGCCGCGCCGTGCCAATGGCACCCCAAAAAAAACTTTAGAGTCTACGGTACCATCTGGACAATCTAAAATCAGCTCTTGTGCCAGTTGGAAAAACGTTCGGTCAGGCAAAATACCAGCGGCATGCCGTACAGATAGTTTTCCAACCTTCAACTGCTCTTCATTAATTTCCAGCACTGAGAAACCACAGTCATTTCCTTGAATATCAATCTGTGCCAGCTCATCGGCGTAGGACGTCATCGTCAGTTCCAAATGTTGAAAGTGCTGGGGCGCAATAAACATTCCCTCTGACCAAACAATTTTATTAATGTCGCTCATTAATCACCTCCAAACTTGACAGCTTTTTTTAGAAATTTAAAGAAGCCAGAACTTTCCTGCTCCACAACGGGGGGAACACCACGCCGGTTTTTAATATCGACTCCCGATGCTATCACTGTAACCGTGATGCCAGCATCCAATATTGAAGAGTTAATAGGAGCAACTACATTGTAATTCTGCTGCTCGTAATCGGCAAATTCAGCGAAGACACCCAAATAATAGGCATCCTTAACCAGATCGATCGATACTGTTCGACTTTCCCCTGGATAAATTGGTGACAGACTCCGTTTATCTAGAACCACTCCAGCCAGGGCTTTGGTGTCGTTGAATATGTTCCAGAACCCGGCTGATTCAAACTCTGATCTGTTGGACAATTGGTACAAACGTATCACTACAGGATTAACTTGGCCGTTGTATCTGTTCACGTTTGACCCTGCGGTTAATGTTAACGATTTATTTACGGGTGTTGGATCTATCTTTTCCTCCGAGCACGAAGCCAACAAAAGGCAGCTTATAGCTGCAAAAGCAATCCATCTGACTGATGTTTGACTAGTCATCTCTTTCGCATCTCCTCGGCAATAAATGCTTTAAAAATACGAGCATATTCTCCATTAGCCTTACGTCGAGCAAATATCCGGCAATGGATATTCCAGAAACGTTTTTTAGTGCGTGAAAACGGCCCCAAAAACTCGCTGTATTCTGCCTTGAGGTTGTTCGGGTCAAATGTCTCTAGAAATCGTTCAATTGCAGCATCCATAGCGACTTCACGGTATTCCCGCTCTTTGGGTGCAAATGAGGATGGCAAATTGGCGCGCAACGGAGCACGTGGTTCGGGTATTTCAGGCTCGTCTAAAACTTCCATTTCAAAATGTGTAGGGTTCACGAGTTTATCCTGCCTTTTAATTGTATTATCAAAATCAACCACTTGATCTACCGCTCTTTCATTTATCGCAGGTCCTTCGGCAAAAGGGTCAAACAATAGGTCGCTTTCCAAATCCTCAACACCTTGGATAAAAGGGGCTTGTTCAAATTCAGCAGGAAGTTCTGACAAGGAAACAGGATCGATTACACCTGAGCCATCACCATGAGAGGCGTTTTCAAAAGGATTTCCCGTAACTAATTTTTTTTCTTTTTTAGGTAGAATTGGACGCTCAGCACTTGGCATTTCAACCACACCGAACAGTAGCTCATAACCTTCTATCTTAAGCAAATCCCCATCTGCCAAAGTAACAGAAGCGCCTTTTAGTATTGGAGCACTATTTAATATAATCCCGTTAGTAGAAACGTCGCATATTTCTACGTGACCATTTTTTGCCTGCCTTAATTCTGCATGCCTTCGAGAAATCTTTGACGAACTATCGGGCAAAACCAAATCGCAATCAAATTCGCGTCCGATCGTTACAGGAAATTTTTCTGCGTAGAATTCACGGTGAGACAAGGTTTCACTATCAGGAATTTTAATTAGTTGGATACTAATTGTCATTTCTCTTTGACCTTACAAGAGTGCAAGTTAACATTAAACTGCGGAAGGAATTGTGGCCGGGCGGCGAGAAACGATTTAGAAAAATGAACCATATTTGACTGATTTTTATACTGTTTTTTTTCAAATCTATCTTGGCTTATCTTCTGCTCTTTCATGTAATGCTCAAATATCATTTCATACTCAAGAGCAACATCAATTTCTCCGTTTGCCAGCATCTTCAACAGAGCTAGGGCATCTCTCGGTTTTTTGTGGACATTAAATTTCTTTTTTTTCAGATTATACCACTTGCTTGTGGCGAACTTTGCGCCGTAGCGCGCAGACAATTTGTAATCCGGATCACTTGGATCAATATCAGAGCCTTTCGACATAAACCAAGTCAGACTTTCCGTAATGACAGGATCAGAAGGCGTTGCGTATTTGGCGCGGCTACCATTTGGTGATCCAACAAAAAAACCAGACATCTCATTATTTTGTGTCATCAATTGAGCTTTTTTCCAGTCCATCATATGAATTTCATAGTCAACATCCATGATATCCAACGCACAGCTAACGCGACGCATTGCAATCCCAACAATCTTACCATCTTTTATCATGTGGTAGGGAGGCAGATTTTGAGTGGCAAGACGAACCACATCCTTATATTGCGCCTGCCCCGCAGGGGCCAGGAACAATACAAGAGCTATGGCCGCAACCAGAGTGTTTATTTTAACCCATTTCAAGGGTCACCTCCGAGCCATCATGGCCTACCAGGATGGTCGACAAATCAAGGCCATTAATTACCCTTTCAATGCATGTTTCAGCCAGCTTCGGCAAGAAATTTTTGTTGATAATGGCCTCGAGAGCTCGGCCGCCACTAAGCGGATCATTATTGGCATTAACAACATAATCGACGAAGCTTTGATCCCAGCTAAGCTCAGCATCATATTGAGCCTTTATCCGTTTTTTGATTCTATTCAGGTGTATCTCTGTAAGTTTACCGCCCACCTCTGAATTCAATGGGTGATATGCTATCACCTCGGTACGTCCCAGAAAAGCAGGACTAAAGTGGTTCAAAAGCAGCGGGCGAAGATGCTCTGTGACCGCCTCGGGGGTCGGATATTCTTCGCAGGAATCTACATAGTTTCGGATGTCTTCGCCACCCGCATTAGACGTCATAATAATGATCGTATTTCGAAAATCTACAACCGTCCCTTCACTATCGCTTATGTGACCCTTGTCGAATATTTGGAAGAAAATATCATGAATTTCTGGATGTGCCTTTTCCATTTCATCAAGTAAAAGAACGCTGTAAGGCTTATGACGAATGGCTTCGGTAAGAACACCACCTTTCCCGTAACCTACATAGCCTGCAGCGGCTCCAAGCAACATCGAGGACTTATGAGCCTCTTTAAACTCCGTCATGTTAATCGTTGTTACAGCATCTTCTCCACCAAAAACTTGTTCTGCAATCGCAAGTGCGGTTTCTGTTTTGCCCACACCTGATGGACCGCACATCAAAAATACACCAATCGGTTTTCGAGTATCTGTGAGACCAGCGCGACTGATTTTTAGCGATCGTGCGATCGCAGCAATGGCAGCATCTTGTCCGAGAACTCTGGTTTTTAAAGTGTCCTCCAAAGCCAACAAGCGTTGGGCCTCACTACTTTCTAAATTGCTGACCGGCACGCCAGTCCAATCTGAGACAACAGCACCGATAGTTGCTGCGGTTACCCAAGGGAAAACAAATTCATCTTTATGATCAGCCCCAACTACTGGTACGTCAACGGCCTCTTGATCATCTTCTAAGGCGGCATGAGCTGCTGCAAGCCTGCCTGCCACAAGTTCTTTTTCGTCAGTCCATGTGTCTATTTGGGAGGCTAAATCAGACTTCAGCCTTTTAATACTGATCTTCATTTCTGACCCGTCAAAATTATCGTGGCCAAATTGTTTAGAATCCTTGGTTGCGCGCTCTAGCTCTGCCTCAGCAAAGCGTAACTGCTCTTCTAGATACTCAATCTGCTGCGGTCGACTGTGCTGAGACAACGCAACGCGAGCGCAAGCTGTATCCATAAGGCTAATCGCTTTGTCGGGCAGACGGCGCGCCGGCATAAACCGAACAGAAAGATTCACGGCTGCTTTGATAGCCTCCTCCTGCACAAGAACATTATGGTGTTCAGATAGACTATCTGAAACCGCCCGCAGGATGTTAATGGCGGCATCTGGCTTTGGCTCATCCACATTAATCGATTGGAAACGGCGGGATAAAGCGGGATCCTTTTCAAAGTATTTCTTATATTCTGCAAAGGTTGTTGCCGCTATGGTTCGAAACTCTCCTCTTGCAAGAGCCGGTTTTAGAAGGTTTGCTGCGTCATTCTGCCCTTCTGCACCTCCAGCACCTATCATTGTGTGAGCTTCATCAATGAACATAAGAATTGGTGTTTCCGATGACCGTACTTCGCGAAGAACATTTTTCAGACGTTCTTCGAATTCCCCTTTTACGCTGGCACCCGCCTGCAGCAGCCCCATATCCAAACTGAGCAATTCAGCTCCCTTCAATTGCTCTGGCACATCCTCAGCAACAATTTTATGCGCTAGGCCTTCAACAATAGCAGTTTTACCAACACCTGGCTGTCCCAAAAGCATTGGGTTGTTTTGACGTTTACGAAGTAGCACATCCAGTGCTTTGGATATTTCTTCAGTTCGGCCTAAGACAGGATCTAATTCGCCCTGTCTGGCCTGCTCCGTCAAATTAACAGTAAATTGTGCCAGCGCGCCTTGCCCAGCCGCTCCTTTGACTTTAGCGCCTGCCTGAGGTGCAGAAGATCCTAATGCAGTAGTGACCTCGACACCTGTACCACACTCTACAGCGTAATCGCGCAGTGCGTCAGTTGATACAGATGACAAGGACTTAAGCAAGTCAGTGTTTATTCCTAAGTCGCTCGGTTGTAGTACCGTCAGTATTAACACTTCAGGAGTTATAGCGTTATGACCTAGGTCAACAGACGCTATCAGCCACGCTCTTTCTAGAAATTTGTATACGGACCCAGAAATTGTTGGACGCACATCTGCACCGCCCAAACCATACGGCATTTTTCCTTCTAACTCTGTTTGTAAACTGCTTAAAACTACTCGTTGTTTTTCGAGATGTGACTGCAGGCTTCCGTCACCACCAAAAATCGTATGGAATAACCAGTGAGATGTTTCAACTGTTGGAGACTTGCGCTTAACAGCCTCACCTACTGCGTTTTCCAATGCAATCTTAAGCTGAGGTGAAAGTTTCTTAACTAGATTAGCCAATTGTGCCATTATTACAGACTCCTAATTTTTAATGAGACCCAACCAATGGGTTTATTTCGATACGAATTTCTTGAGCCGGGTTTAGTTTGGGGCACAAGCAATTGTATGATCCCAACTGATCAGCCCGGGCTTTACGGGCCGAAATGCGAGGAGCATCAACTATTCCGCGTGGGATCAACGCAAAAACTTTAAATTTGGTATTGTCACGAAAAAAGGTTTTTAAAATTTGCCAAAGGCCAGAGATCAACTGCTCATCAAGTTTCAGAAGTATGAAACCATTGCGATCCGAACATGTAATGTCTATCTCAATCCTACCTTGGGCAATCGAACCTTTTTCTCCCAAAATTGTGCCCATGCCCAACGCATTATTTTGGCCGGATTTGCCAATCCGGGTTTGGGCACTTACCTCAATGTCACGCTTCGTGTCAAAACGGGCTGAAATAGAAACCTTTCGATTTGTCCACCACTGGACAACTCGATTTAACTCATTTAAATTTCTACTTCGCGAGAGCAAAGCTGGTACTATTTTAAGAAGATCCTCATTCGACACTCTACCTCCCAGACGAGCAAAGTGTGAAAGAAACCGGTTCTCTTTACCTGGCTTATCGGCTTCGGTGACTAGCATAGTTTCAGATTCTGTTCGCAACCATAGTTTGATCAGGCGACGGTCAAATAGCCCCATAAAATCATAAAGCGAACTGTCACCGCTATGAAGCGAGCGATATAGTTGTTCCAGAATATAATCGGGAAGACCGCCGTCTATGCTGCGAATAAGTTCAAAAACCAAGGCAGGCTCTTCATCAAAATCCTTGGGCGTTATACTACCATTCTCACCCGCGCAGGT
>CAJWGN010000123.1 GCA_913031035.1 uncultured Gammaproteobacteria bacterium | reverse complement strand
ACGTTGTCAATATCCCTGTTCCATCATCGGTACTTACTACATGGTACGTTACTTGAGCCGTAGTAGTGTTAAAAGAACAAATCATATCACATTTCCCTGTATCCGACAAAGTAAAAGATGGGTCGTGTACAAACCAATATATTGTTTCGTTAGCACTATCTTCGTAAACCCCTATAGCTCTTGCGCTAGTACTTAAAGCAGTTTGATCTAAAAAAAATAACTCAGTGAGTCTTGTATTTCCTTTTGAGTTTTCTACAGATCCAATTTCTGACGCTTCGGTAGACCCCAACCTTACATTGAGTGCGTCTTCATATTCGCCATTTGGTATAAGCCTTTCGTCAAGGCTTTTATTCATCATGTCTAAAACATTAATGTTTTGGTCAGCCAGTACTGACAAAATTTGGCCGAGCATTTTAGGGACATTTTTATTACTGATCGCAAGGCGGGTGTGTGGCTCGGCATTCATTGCTCGGTCGAGTGACAAATTGGGAAAATTGACAGAGTTTTTGATATTGCCGTTTTCCAAAAAATCCATTAGCTGATCTGCTGCCATGACCGCGCAGTTTTCTTCAGCCTCCCGTGTGCTAGCGCCTAAATGAGGCAGCATGATGACTTTTTTGTTTGCCATTAATTCGGGGCGCGGGAAATCGCTAATGTATTTTCCTATCAAATCCGCCTCTAATGCTTTTACCAAGGCTTCTTTATCGACTATTTCATCGCGGGCAAAATTAAGTAAGCATGCCCCCGGTTTCATTGCCTCGAACATATCATCATTGATAAGGCCGCGTGTAGAATCTAACACTGGCAGGTGCAAGGTGACAAAGTCTGATTTCGCCATCAATGTGCTTAAATTGCTAATGTGCTTGACCTCGCTAGGAAGTCGCCAAGCGCCTGCAACTGATAAAGCAGGGTCATAGCCAAGAACATCCATGCCTAAGCTGATTGCAGTCTTGGCAACCATAGATCCAATAGCGCCTAGGCCAATGACGCCCAAAGTCTTTCCTGATATCTCGCTGCCTTTGAATTGCTTTTTTTCCTGCTCCATTAATTTTGCAAGCTCAGCGTAGTCTTGATTTTGTGCTTGTGAATTAACGAAATTGATCCCTTGTACAGTGCCTCGAGAGGCAAGTAAAAGGGCGCAAATTACTAGTTCCTTAACCGCATTAGCATTGGCGCCTGGGGTATTAAAAACCACAATACCTTGCTCTGTGCATTCTTGGACGGGTACGTTGTTGACCCCTGCGCCGGCGCGAGCCACTGCTTTAACGGTGCTCCCTATCTCAAGCATTTCGAGCTTGTGGCTGCGCAATAAAATGGCACTGGCATTGGTCACGTTATCGTTAACTTCGTAGTTAGAATCGTTGAAGCGTTCGAGGCCCCGTTGGGAGATGGCATTAAATGTCTTAATTTTGTGCATTCGAGTTTTCCTTGGGCTTTTGTCAACCGAGTTAAGGTTTGAAAGCGCCAATATCTGTCTTTAAAAGTGCTTATAAACAGTTATTATTATTGGATTGATAGCGTTACTTTAGAGCGTTAAATTATTTTAAGGCCAGATAAGTATGTCGTGCTTTAATGGTAAACTCCAGTTGCAATTGCCCAAAGCTGGGGCAAAATTTAGAGGGTATGAAAAAAAGAAAGCTAAGCTGGAGATTAAGGCTCACGTAAGGCTAAAAGCTTAAGCAAGGCTAGAGAAGATATAGGGAACAGAAATAAGGACAGAACAGAAATAGGAAGATCCAGGCTGTTTAATTTATGATTTCCTCCATCAACAAATTACAGAAGCTACAGGCGGAAGAATTATGGACGTATCTAAGGCGGGCATCCCCGTACCATTGCCAAACACCAAGGTGCCGGTGCACAGGATTTTAGGCAGAAACCCAGGGCCGATGACAGGCCCAGGAACTAATTCCTATCTAATCGGAGATCAGCAGCTATCTCTTTTAGACCCGGGGCCCCGAGATGATGCGCAGTTTGATAATTTCATTGCCGCTATCGCCGGTCGGAAGCTCTCCTACATACTCATTACACATACCCATGGCGATCACTCCCCTGGCGCTTTACGCTTGCAGGAAGCTACGGGTGCTGAGCTAGTAGGGTTGGCCGCTCCGGAGTTTGGGAGTCATGATCAAACATTCAAGCCATCGAAGCTTTGGTCAGATGGCGATGTTATTCAAACGGATGAGTACAGTGTTCGACTTATTCATACCCCTGGCCATGTCTCTAATCATTTTTGCTTTCTCATAGAGCAAGACCAGCTGCTTTTTACCGGCGACCATATTCTTCAGGGAACTACTTCTGTGATTCTCCCCCCTGATGGAGATATGACTCATTATCTTGATTCGCTCGGCCAGCTAGAAAAAATGCCACTGCGCTTTTTAGCGCCAGGCCATGGCGAGGTCATGGCTGATCCGGGGAAAGAAATTAGACAGTTAGTCGCTCATCGATTGAAGAGAGAAAGCAAAGTTATAGGCGGGCTTAAAGAGCTAGGGCGATGCACATTGGATGAGCTGGTTCTAGTGGTCTACGACGATGTTGGAAAACACTTAATTCCTTGGGCTAAAAAGACGCTTACCGCGCATTTAATAAAGCTGGAGCGCGATGGTGCAGTGCGCAGTGAAAATGAACATTGGCAAGCTCTCTAGTGGCAGTAGAGCTAGAATCAGTAGCCAGCGGAAAAACCTGGTTCCTATATATGATCCGCTGCAAAGATAACTCTTTGTACACAGGAGTCACGTTAGATATTCAGCGTCGATTTGAAGAGCATCAAGACAGCGCCGGTTCTGGAAAAGGGGCGAAATTTCTAAGAGGAAAGGGCCCACTGGCATTAGTTTACTGCACTTCAGTGGCAACTCATTCGGGGGCCTTAAAGTTAGAATACAAAACAAAAAAGATGAGCAAGGCTAAGAAGGAGAGCATGATCGCCGATCAAAGGGAATCAGATCACGCTGCCAAGTGTTAAAGTCGTTGGGTGCTTTCTTGCTGAGTTAAGGGGTTTGATGAGATTCGCTTGCCAGCCGTAGTTTAAATTTTTGTCGAAATTAGGATTTTTCGGCAGTGTTGTTTGAAAGGATTGCACGCAAAAGCCAAATAAAAGGAGCTAGAATTAAAAAAGCGCATTAGCAGGGCAGGTGTCTTTTATTTTTTTGTCAGTCTTCTAAAACCCATTTCGAGATCATTTTTCTCGATCGGGGTATCGAAAGCGGATCTGCTTAATATAAGTTTGGTATCTGACTTCAGGCTGATCTGAAATCAGTTGCAGCGTCAGCGTCCTGTTAAGGAGCTTGTTCCGCAGGAGCTGGTGTAATCTTAATGTTTGCAAAGCCGTAGATAATAGCCACTACTGGGCAAATTAGATTAAAAAAGCAATAAGGAAAATAGGCAAAAGTCGCCACCCCTAAGGTGCCACTCATATAAGCTCCACAGGTATTCCACGGCACTAATGGCGATGTTATTGTTCCTGCATCCTCAAGAGTTCTGGATAAATTCTTCATGTCCAAACCGCGCTTCTGATATTCCATCTTGTACATTCGTCCCGGTAAAACCACGGCGATATACTGGTCAGAGGTAATGATATTTGCGCCAATGCAGGTTGCTACAGTGGTGGCTATTAGGCTTCCCGTGCTGTGGACAAAAGACAGTGCGTAATTAACAAGACATTGAAGCAGGCCGGTGTGCTCCATAACAGCCCCGAATACCATGGCGCAAAGGATTAGCCAGACTGTATTGAGCATGGAACTCATGCCTCCACGAGACATCAATTCATCCAATCCAGCATTGCCGCTGTTTAAACTAAAGCCATTAAAAAGAGTTTGCCAAATGCCTTTAAACAATCCGAGGGCTATGTTTGGTGTATCTCCAGCCAGCGCAATGATTGCCGGGCGCTGAAAAACCAACGCTAAAACTACGCCTATCATTGCCCCTGCTAAAATCGTGGGAATGGGAGGCATTTTTAGATTGGCCATAACCAAGAGAGCCAGCACTGGCAGTAACATAATTGGGTTTAGTGTGAAGTTTTCAGATAACAGTTTTAGAGTGATGGCTAAATCATCAGCGGTGCCTGTGGTATCTATATTGAAGCCAATAACGGCGTACATGATTAAGGCGATAACAATGCTTGGTATTGCGGTCCAGAACATGTGGGCAATGTGGCTGAAAAGATCGGTGCCGGCAACCGCTGGTGCCAAATTTGTTGTTTCCGATAGTGGAGACATTTTGTCGCCAAAATAAGCACCTGAAATTATCGCGCCCGCAGTAATTTCTATAGACAGGCCCATGCCTGCTGCCGCGCCAATTAACGCGATGCCTACCGTGCCGGCAACAGTCCAAGAGCTTCCTATACTGAGCGCAATAATGCCGCAAATAAGGCAGCTGGCGGCATAAAATATGGAAGGGTCCAGTATTAATAGGCTGTAATAGATCATTGTGGGCACGGTGCCCGACATGATCCATGCGCCAATTAAAACGCCGACACTGAATAAAATTAGCACAGGCTTAATAGCGATCATTATTCCTGAGATGATGCTGGTCTCGATTTCATCCCAGGTTTGACCGTTGTGCCAGCCTATTATCGATGCCACAACAGCACCGACACACAGGGCGATTTGATTGGGCCCGAAGCTAGCGTCGCCGCCAAAAAGATAGACCGAAAAGGACAGTAAAGTGATCAGTACTGTTATGGGGATAAGGGCCTGAAATACGGTGGGGGTGCGTAAAGATCTGGGGGCCTGCGTCAATGGTTCTTCTGACATAATACGCACAATCTCTATTTGGTTAAGGCCGCTAGCATAAAACTATTATCAAGCCTCTGTCTATTGAGGGCTCAGAATAGCCAAAATTAAGGTATAATCGCTCAAATACGTTATTTAAGTAATTATGCAAGACGCGGGCTCTTAATCTAGCTATGGATAATACAGAATCAAAAATTTTAGATACCGAAGCGTATGTGATTACACTGGGGAGACAGGCTAGAGAAGCCGCTGGTGGTATTGCAAAAGCGACCACTGGGCAGAAAAATAAGGCCTTGCTGGCGATAGTTGATGCAATAGAGGCAAATCGCGAGTCAATCAGACAAGCGAATCAGTTAGACCTCGAAGCAGGCGCTGCTAAAAAGCTTGAGCCTGCGTTGATGGACAGGTTAGAGCTAACTGACTCTCGAGTGAACGACATGATTGAAGGTCTGCAGCAAGTAGCGGCTTTGCCTGACCCTATTGGGGAGGTGACTGATCTTAAGTATCGCCCTAGCGGGATTCAAGTGGGGCGCATGCGAGTGCCGCTAGGCGTTATTGGAATCATTTATGAGTCGCGTCCTAACGTGACCTGCGAGGCTGCCAGTCTGTGTCTCAAGTCAGGTAATGCTGCTATTTTACGTGGCGGCTCAGAAGCGCTTCATTCTAATCAAGCTATCGCAAAATGTGTGGAAGCAGGCATTGAAGCCGCAGGCTTAAACAAAAACACCATACAGGTTGTGGATAGGACTGATCGCGAAGTTGTTGGACGTCTAATTACCTTACCTGAATATGTAGACGTGATCGTGCCACGAGGTGGTAAGGGTTTGATAGCAAGAATAAGCAGTGACGCTAAGGTGCCTGTAATTAAGCATTTGGACGGAAATTGCCACCTGTATGTAGACGATCAGGCCGATATAGAAAAGTCAGTGAGTGTGGCCGTTAATGCTAAGACTAGTCGCTATGGCACTTGCTGCACGCTGGAGTCCTTGCTTGTGGCGGATTCGGTGGCAAAAGAGTTTTTAGTGGGTCTGGCGCCGCATTACGCAGAACATGGGGTTGAAATTCGAGGCTGTGTTAAAACCTGTGAAATTTTGTCGCAAGCGGTTCCAGCAACAGCGCAGGACTGGGATACTGAATACTTAGCTCCCATTATTTCGATTAAAGTTGTTGATGGAATTGATGAGGCGATTGATCACATAAATCGGCACAGTTCTGGGCACACAGAATCGATTATGACCAATAATTATAAACATACTCAGCGCTTTCTTCGCGAGGTAGATTCTAGCTCTGTCATGGTGAATACCTCGACTCGCTTTGCTGACGGATTCGAGTATGGCTTGGGCGCTGAAATAGGGATTTCTACGGATAAACTGCACGCCCGCGGGCCAGTGGGGTTAGAAGGGTTGACGTCGCAAAAATATGTAGTGCTGGGTGATGGTCATATTAGGCAATGAGTTTCGGCTTGGCGTATTAGGAGGCATGTTCGATCCTGTTCATAAAGGGCATGTCGAGGCAGCTATTCATGCGTCACGATTGCTCCAGCTTGATAAGCTCAAGTTAGTTCCTTGTCATGTTCCCAATCATCGCAGCGAACCATTCGTTAGTGGTTTGCAGCGACAGCAAATGCTGGAGATAGCGATTGCAGGGCATAAGGTCTTGGAAGTGGACTCAATCGAGCTGGACAGGGTGGGAGTATCTTATATGGTAGATACTCTGGCGGAATTAGTCGCTGCAAATACATCTGCGAGCTTAGTTCTGGTGATAGGCATGGACTCGTTTAATAGCCTTCCCAAGTGGCACAAATTTGAAGAGATCAGCCAGCTTTGTCACTTGTTGGTCTTGTCTCGAGCCGGAGAGGAGACTGTTTCAACCTCGAAGAGCGAGGTAGATACTTATTGGCAAGGCAAGGACAACGTCAATGAGATTTTCGCGAACAGCTCAGGTAATTACTTTATCGAAAGGGATTTTAACTTTGATATATCATCTACGGCTGTTCGAGATGCTATAAGAAATAAAAACAAGCTGTCAGCATTGTTAGATGATGATGTGGCAACATTCATTTCAGATCAGCATTTGTATTCAACTAACCAATAATTTAAGGGTAATTCAATTGAAAAGTAAGAAACTATCGGAGCTGGTAGTTGGGGCCGTCGACGACTTGAAGGGCGAAAAAATCAGCTGTATAGATGTGAAGAAACTAACTTCAATTACCGATTACATGGTAATTGTTACAGGACGATCAAATACTCATCTCAAGGCGATGGCTGACTCTGTTGTCAAAAGTGCCAAAGATGCAGGATTAGACGTTAAAGGTATTGAGGGCCGGATGCACTCAGAGTGGGTTCTTGTAGACGTTGGAGATGTGGTTGTCCATTTGATGACCGCGCCTGTTAGAGCGCTCTACAACTTAGAAGATCTTTGGACTTTTGAGGGGCAAATTGAGGGCGCGCAGGATTACGTTACCCCGAGTTAGTGAAGATCGACGTGCTGTCAGTGGGCACCAAAATGCCTGCTTGGGTACAGCAGGCGACGGGGGAATATATAAAACGTCTAGGGCGAGAGTTGCCTCTGAGATTTTCAGAGATCCCATTAGTTAAACGGTCAAAGTCTCAATCGATTAAGACCTACGTGGATAAAGAAGGCCAGCAACTGCTAGCGAAAGTGCCGAGTAACAGCTATGTAGTGGCGCTAGAGGTTACTGGCAAGGTTCTAGATACTCCGCAATTGGCATCTCAGATAGAAAAACTCAACTTTGAGGCATTGGACCTATGCCTCTTAGTCGGCGGGCCAGATGGATTAAGCGCTGCGTGTCGAGATAAAGCCGATGCGCTTTGGTCCCTTTCAGCTCTTACGCTGCCTCATCCACTGGTTAGGGTGATTCTGGCTGAGCAAATTTATCGTGCTCACAGTATTTTAAAAGGTCATCCCTATCATCGAGAGTAGCAATTTCGAGTCTAGCGCCTCCCAATTGTGGCTTTTTTCTGATTTATTGCGAAAAATGCCTGATTCTCAATAACGGCGCTTTAGTTTCACTGAGTTTGTGGGCAAAATTGTGATAGTTCTCGGAAATTTAGTTTGATCCTCGGTATTTGAAGGCTTTAGTGTGCAGCTAAGATGCCGACTAAACTGGTAAATAGGAAATCAACGCTTGTCAGTAAACGCTTTACTCAATTGGAATCCTCGGTAAATGGCTGGTAAATGGCAGCTAAAAGATCACGAAGCTGAGCGGCATTTGTTTAATCGCCGGCTGTTAGTCGCCGGCGTGCTTATATTTTTTCTTTTCGCATTGCTGTTAACTAAGGTGGTTGACCTTCAGGTTAGCCAACATGAGTATTTTTCTGCACGCTCGGACGGCAATCGCCTGCATTCACAATTTGTGCCGCCAGCACGGGGATTAATCTTTGATCGTAGCGGTGAATTACTGGCAGATAATCAGCCAATTTTCAATCTCACCGTTGTGCGCGAGCAGGTTGGCGATCTCGACGCAACTCTAGACCAGCTTGCCACGCTTATCAATCTGACGGATGACGACCGAGATCAATTTATGAAACGCTCGCAGCGTAACAGGGTCCCGTTCACTTCGGTACCGCTGCGTTATGTGCTAAGCGACCAAGAGAAGTCCCGTATAGCGGTGAATTCACATTTACTGGAAGGGATTGCTATAGAGCCACAGTTTGTTCGTAGCTACCCTTTTGCTGATTTAACTGCTCACTCCGTTGGCTATGTCTCTGAAATAAACCGTCAAGAGTTAGAGCGTTTGGATGAGTTTGATCGAGAGAATTATGGCGGCACCAATCACATCGGTAAGACTGGTATCGAGCGCACCTATGAAGAATTGCTCCACGGCAAGGTCGGCTATGAGATTGTGGAGAAAAATAACCGTGGGCAGGTCATGCGAAGACTTGATCGGACAGACCCCGTGGCAGGTAAAAACATTACCCTGCACTTAGATAGCCGCTTACAGGCCGCTGCCGAAGAAGCATTAGGTAATTACCGAGGAGCGATAGTCGCGATTGATCCGGCGACAGGCGGTATCTTGGCGATGGTTAGCAAGCCTGGTTTCGATCCAAATTTGTTTGTTACGGGCATTAGCAACAAGGACTATGACGTGCTTGTGACTGATAAAATCAATACGCCTCTGTTTGACCGAAGCACTAATCCGTATCCACCTGGTTCCACCATTAAGCCTTTCCTTGGACTTGCCGGGTTGCATCAGGGCCTTGTCGACTATGAATTTACTATTGAAGATCCAGGGTATTTTAAACTGCCTGGTGTTTCTTATCGCTGGGGTGATTGGACTCGACGAACAGCCATAGGTGGTGGCCATGGCCGTACAGATTTGCAGAGAGCAATTTTTCAATCCTGCGATACTTTTTTTTATGACTTGGCTAACCGTATGGGTATCGACTCCATGCACAGCTTTATGACGCTGTTCGGTTTTGGTGAAAATTTCGCGCTGGACATAGGCTATGCCCGAACTGGACTTTTGCCATCGCGAGAATGGAAGATGACGGCTAGGAATGAACCTTGGTATCCGGGAGACACAATCAACGCGTCTATTGGCCAGGGTGATATGTGGGCGACGCCCCTGCAATTAGCAACAGCCACCTCAATTATTGCCAACAAAGGGAAGGTAGTGCAGCCAAGATTGCTTAAAGCTGTAGACGGTGAGCCGTTTCAGCCGGTTATTGAAAATGCAATTCCTAACGTGATGATTAACGACACGGATTATTGGCGATACATCGAAGAATCAATGACCATGGTTGTTCATCGGCCCTATTCTAAAACTGTATTCCGTGATTCTGGCACCGCGTACGATGCCATCGCATTAGAAGACCAAAATATGAGTTACCTAATG
>CAJWGN010000122.1 GCA_913031035.1 uncultured Gammaproteobacteria bacterium | reverse complement strand
TGAATGCGGCGAGTTCGGAAGGTTTGATAAACCTAGCGTAATCGTGGGTGCCACGAGGCAGTATATTCAAAACATACTCGGCGCCGATGATGGCGAATAGATACGACTTGGGATTTCGATTGATCGTCGAGAAAAATACGGTTCCTCCAGGTTTTACCAAGTCGTGACAGGCTTGGATCACCTTGGCGGGCTTAGGAACGTGTTCAAGCATCTCTAGACAGGTAACGATGTCAAATTGCTCGCTGTGTTCCTGCGCATACTGTTCGGCCGAAGACTTCTGATAGTCGATCTCAAGTTTGCTCTCTAGCTGGTGAAGCCTCGCGACGGAGAGCGATGCATCAGCCATGTCAATCGCGGTTACGCTGGCGCCATGATGGGCCATAGCCTCGGCTAGGATGCCGCCACCGCAGCCGATATCTAGTACTTTCTTGCCCGCTGGATTTACCTTGCGGCTGATGTAGCTCATCCGCAATGGATTAATCTCATGCAGCGGTTTAAATTCGCTGTCAGGGTCCCACCAGCGAGTTGCTAGGGCTTCGAATTTACGAATTTCCAGTTCGTCTACATTTTCCATATTTTTGCTGCCTATTAGTTAGTCGCTAGCAGCAGAGAGCTTTGCTTGCCACTCTGCACTAACGGATTTTATCGCCTGAATATCTAGGCCGGTGAATTCGCCATTCCTTAATAGCTGTTGTCCGGAACACCAGACATGTGAAACTTGGGATGCCTGTGTTGCGTAAACTATCTGTGAAATCGGATTGTATATGGGTGTGCTATTCAATGTATCGAGGTCGATCGCGGTCATATCGGCATACTTACCGACCTCTAGGCTGCCTATCATTGCATCTAGGCCTAATGCTTTAGCGCCGTTTATAGTTGCCATTTCAAGAGCCTGGTGAGCAGGTAATGCGCTAGCATCTCCCGCAACACCTTTGGCGAGCAGCGCCGCAGTGCGCATCTCAGAGATCATATCGAGGTCGTTGTTGCTAGCGCAACCATCTGTTCCTAGTGCGATGTTAATGCCGGCCTTGCCTAGCTTGGCTACCTCGCAGAAGCCGCTGGCGAGTTTAAGATTAGACTCGGGGCAGTGAATCACGCTGGCGCCTAGCTCTCTTAAAAGGACCATTTCTTCGTCGATTAGCTGCGTTGCATGAACACATACGAGCCTAGGGCTTATCAAGCCGAGATCCGCTAGCCTCTGAATTGGTCTGCGACCATCGCTCGCCAGCGCATCCGAAATCTCTTGCGCTGATTCGTGAACATGCATGTGGATAGGTATATCGAGCTCGTCAGCAAGAACCTGTAGTTTTATTAAGGGTCCATCAGAAACAGAATAGGGCGCATGAGGGCCAAATGCCGTAGAGATTTGCTCACTGTTACGGTACATATCATGTAAATCGGTAGCTTTGGAGATGTACTCATCCGCGACTTGTGCCCAAGCGGTCGGGAAATCCATGATTGGGCTCGCCAGCTGCGCGCGAATCCCTGCGCTTATAGTGACTTTGGCTACTTCTTCTGGAAAGAAGTACATGTCTGAAAAACAGGTGGTTCCGGAAGATATCATCTCGGCTACAGCTAGCTGAGCGCCTTGTTTAACAAATTCAGCACTTACAAAGCGGCCTTCGAGAGGCCAGATCCTTTCTTCAAGCCATTGTTTAAGTGGCATGTCGTCAGCTATACCGCGAAGTAACGCCATTGGGATGTGGCCGTGCGCATTTACAAGCCCGGGGATGAGTACGTGGTTTTTTAGGTTTTCAGTTGATTTGGCATTGACTCGTGCTCGTGCGTCTTCTTGGTCAAGAATGGCAATGATCTTGCCGTCTTTTATAGCGATAGCTGAATTTTCTAAAACGGTGTTTCTAGGAACCACAGGAATGATCCAGTCTGCGAATATTAGGAGGTCTGCGTCGAGTTGCGTGTCGAGTTTCAATTGAGAGCCTGTTTGTTTAATAAAGAGGAATATGAGACACCGTGGTTTACCGTGAATTATAGCCTTAAATCGGAGCCTAGTCTTGCTTCTAATGACTTAGTCTTTGTTGAGGAAATGATTGATAAGGAAGGGTTTTTTCGATGCCTTAAACTGCAATCTGGCTACCTATTAAGGGCCTGTTTGTGTTAGAATTATCGCTGGGTTTTGATTGTCTTGCCAGCCTGGCTGACGAGGCCAAATCAAGCATAATAATTCGCCTTAATTAGGCGACAAAAAAACGCCGATACACTCATTATTTGTCTTAATGGCGGCGACAAAATCAGGTCGCAGCCTTCTTCTGGTTTTCAGGAAAAAATAACAATATGTCAGAATTTGCTAAACAAGTATCACCCGTTGCCTTAGAGAGTGAAATGCGAGAGTCCTATCTTGCATATGCAATGAGTGTGATTGTAGGTAGGGCTTTGCCGGATGTGCGAGATGGTCTTAAGCCAGTGCATAGGCGAGTACTTTTTGCCATGAACGTGCTGAATAACGATTATAATAAACCTTACAAAAAATCGGCTCGTGTCGTTGGTGATGTGATTGGTAAGTACCATCCTCATGGTGATACAGCTGTCTATGACACTATCGTACGATTGGCGCAAAGCTTTTCTCTGCGCTACCCATTAGTTGATGGTCAAGGTAATTTCGGTTCAATTGATGGCGATTCAGCAGCAGCAATGCGATATACCGAAATTCGGATGTCTAAAATTGCTCATGATTTACTAGCAGACCTAGACAAAGACACGGTTGATTTTTCCCCGAATTACGATGGCACCGAGCACATCCCCGATGTGATGCCCACTCAAATACCTAATTTATTAGTAAATGGTTCTTCTGGCATCGCTGTTGGCATGGCGACTAACATCCCGCCACACAACCTCACTGAGGTTATTAGCGGTTGTATAGCCTTGCTAGATGACCCAGAGATGGATATAGATGGGTTGATGGAGCACATCACTGGGCCAGACTTCCCCACTGCTGGAATAATCAACGGCAAGGCTGGAATCGTTCAGGCCTATAAAACTGGGCGCGGGCGAATTTATGTTCGCGCCAAAGCGGCTGTTATTGAAGATGAAAAAACTGGCAAACAAACGATCATTGTTTCCGAAATACCGTATCAACTGAACAAATCAAAGTTGATAGAGCGTATTGCTGAGTTAGTTAAAGAGAAGAAGCTTGAAGGTATTACCGAGCTTCGCGACGAATCTGACAAAGATGGGCTCAGAATCGTTATTGAGCTTCGCAGAGGGGAAGTGGGTGAAGTTGTTTTAAACAACCTGTACTCCCAAACTCAAATGCAGTCGGTCTTCGGTATTAACATGGTGGCCTTGGTTGATGGTCAGCCGCGAGTTCTTAACCTCAAAGAAATCTTAGATGCTTTTATCCGTCATCGCCGCGAGATTGTCTCCAGGCGAACGAGCTATTTGCTTAGAAAAGCCAGAGAAAAAGGCCATGTACTGGAAGGTTTGGCGGTTGCTTTAGCAAATATAGATGCAGTGATAGAGCTCATCAAAAAGTCCCCAACTTCTGCAGAAGCTAAACAAAAGTTGCTGGCGCGCTCATGGAAATCAGACAGTGTATTAGCAATGTTGGGAGCGGTGGGCGCAGATGCTTGTCGCCCGGAGGGCCTGGCTGAAGAATATGGCTTAAAAGATAATCAGTACTTTTTGTCGCCGGATCAAGCTCAGGCTATTTTGGAACTGAGATTGCACAGGCTCACCGGCTTAGAACATGAAAAGTTGATAAACGATTACCAAGAGCTGCTTGTTCAGATAGCGGATCACTTGGATATTCTGCTGAATCAAGCTCGCTTGTTAAGTGTTGTTCGAGACGAGATGGAGCAAGTGCGAGATGATTATGGCGATGAGCGTCGCACTGAAATCGTTGGTTCGCAGCTGGACTTAACCATGGAAGACCTCATTACTGAAGAGGATCGAGTGGTGACTATTTCTCAGGGGGGATATGCGAAAACGCAGCCTTTATCAGATTATGCGGCTCAGCGCCGTGGCGGCACGGGCAAAGCAGCCGCATCTGTAAAAGATGAAGATTTTGTTGAGCACCTGCTGATTGCTAGTACTCATGACACGCTGTTGTGCTTTAGCAGTGTTGGTAAGGTGTATTGGCTAAAAGTTTTTATGATTCCTGTGGCTAGCCGTATATCGAGAGGTAAGCCCATCGTAAATATATTGCCTTTGGGCGAAGGCGAGAGAATTACGAGTATGTTGCCGGTGAGTGAGTATCAGGAAGACAAATATATTTTTATGGCTACTTCTAACGGGACTGTCAAGAAAACGGCGCTTACCGATTTTGCTCGTCAGCGCAGTGTAGGGCTTCGTGCGATCGAATTAGATGACGGCGATGAGCTTGTCGGCACCGCTGTTACTGACGGTTCTAAAGACATTATGTTGGTGAGCAGCAGTGGCAAAACAATTCGATTTAAAGAATCTGATGTTCGTGCAATGGGGCGGACAGCCAGGGGTGTAAGGGGAGTTAAGATGGCCGATGGTTATTCGATGATTTCACTTATTATTCCAGAGGAAGGCAAGCAGATCTTATCGGTTAGTGAAAACGGATATGGCAAGCGTACAGCTAGCGAAGATTTCCCTATCTACGGTCGCGGCGGTCAGGGTGTGATTGGCATGCAAACCAGCGATCGTAATGGGGCTGTAGTGGGTGCCGTTCAGGTTTCAGAAAGCGATGAGATTATGCTTATCTCTGACAAAGGTACCTTGGTTAGAACGCGGGTTGAAGAAGTGTCTGTGCAAGGTAGAAACACACAAGGTGTGCGCCTGATTAGACTTAAAGACGGTGAGAAACTGGTTGGTTTAGAGCAGGTCGACGAGCCGGAAGCGGTTCAGGTTTTTGAGGAAGCTGAAGGATCTGAAGCCGTTGTTGAGCAGTCTGTAGAACCAGCTGAAAAAAATGAAGGAAGTGAGACGGAAGAAGACTAACTCTTCATCATATGAGTAAGAGGCCCTTGTCAGTTGGGTCTCAAACTCTTGAATTTATTCAATACATTGCGTGCTAATTAGAGCTGATAAGTTGACTAACCTTTTTAAAGTATCTTACTTAGGGCCAGAAGGCACTTTTTCCCAGTTAGCAGCAACGAGCTACTTTACTGGAGAGCAAAAATATATCCCTTTGGCATCTATAGATGATGTGTTTTCTAGTGTAGAAAGATCAGATGCTGATTTTGGGGTCGTTCCGGTGGAGAACTCCACGGAAGGAGCGGTAAATAATACTCAAGATTGTCTTGTTGACACTTCTCTCCAGATCTCCGGAGAAGTGATTGTACCGATCACGCATAACATGATGGTCAGCCATAGTTCCCCCAGAATTGAAACTCCAAAACTTATCGTTTCTCACAGGCAGTCTTTGGCGCAATGTCGGCAGTGGCTCACCTCAACTTACCCTGGAGTTCCTATTGAAGAGGTGTCAAGTAATGCTAGAGCGGCACAGCTCGCATCTGAGCAAGATGGTGTAGCAGCGATTGCGGGAGAGTTGGCAGCTCAGATTTATAAATTGAAGATCGTTCATCGTAGTATCCAAGACAAATCAAATAACAGTACACGTTTTTTAGTGCTTTCCCCTTCAGGGGCAAGTCCCACCGGCAAAGACAAAACAAGTATTCTTGTGTACACCGGCAACAAGCCAGGGGCTCTTTTTAGAATTTTGGAACCGTTCGAAAATCTAGGGATTAGCTTAACTAAGATAGAGACTCGACCTTCGAAAATCGAAGCTTGGGAATATGTATTTTTTATGGATTTTGAAGGACATAGAGAAGATTTGAGGGTTCTTAATCTATTCGACCGGCTTAAGACTTGTACTGCTGAAATTAAAATATTGGGTTCTTATCCGCGGTTCGGAAGCGAGTTATGAGGGTTGTTAAATGTTCGTTGATTGCCGATAAAACGGTACTAATCGTTGGCCTTGGACTAATTGGCGGAAGTATTGCTAAGGGGCTTAAAAAGGCTAATCCTTCACAAAAACTATTGGCTACCGACGCTAATCTTGCCTCACTGGATCTCGCAAAAGACGCCAAAGTCATCAGCCGCAGTGGTACTTTAGAGGAAATGGCAGGGCAGGCAGACATAGTGGTTTTAGCAGTACCTCCCTTGATGTTGCCTACAATTATTCAAAGTTTAGAGCGTCATGTAAAATCTGAAACAATCGTTACAGATGTGGCAAGCGTAAAGTCGCATATCACCGATGCGCTTAAAAATACAAGTCAGGTATTTCAGGGAAATTTTGTTCCGGGTCATCCGATTGCAGGTTCAGAAAAAAGCGGCTTTGAGGCGGCGAGCAGCGACCTGTTCGAAGGCCGCAAAGTCATCTTAACGCCTAGCTCTCAAACGAAGACAGATGCAGTAGCTTTGATAAACTTGCTATGGCGGTCGTTGGGCGCGCAGGTGATTGGCATGAGCTTGCAAAAGCATGATGAAGTGTTGGCTGCCACCAGCCACTTACCCCATGCGCTGGCGTTTGCGATAGTTGATGCGCTTTCTAATCAAGACGGTAGTGATGATATTTTTCGCTACGCAGCAGGGGGCTTCGCTGATTTTAGTCGCCTCGCTTCAAGCAATCCGGTTATGTGGTCTGACATTTTTGTCGCAAATTCGGTGGCGACAGAAAAAGTTCTTGAGGACTATATTGAAAACCTTATGATTTTGAAGGATGCAATAAAGGCTAAAGATAAAGAGGCGCTTTTTGAGCTCTTTAGCAGAAGCAAGGAAACTAGAGATCGATTTATCGCTCAATATTTCACTAAAGAAAAAAAACTTATTATGAATAACAAGCCGATTACATTTCATTTAGCTCCAGGTGGCAAAGTTGCCGGGACATTGCGAGTCCCTGGAGATAAATCTATCTCTCACAGGTCCATTATTTTTGGGTCAATCGCGGAGGGGGTGACTCATGTTTCGGGTTTTCTCGAGGGCGAAGATGCTTTAAACACGGTGGCAGCCTTCCGAGAAATGGGAGTCACAATTACCGGCCCGGAAAACGGTGAGCTTACAATTTATGGTGTCGGTAAACACGGATTAAAAGCACCTCACGAACCCCTTTACATGGGCAATTCTGGTACCGCAATGCGGCTACTAGCGGGTTTACTTGCGGCACAAGATTTTGATTCACAGCTTACCGGTGATGAGTCTCTTTCTGGGCGACCAATGAATAGAGTAGTCTTGCCGCTTCGTGAAATGGGTGCAAATATTGAAGCTCAAGCTGAGGGCACTCCGCCGCTTAAGATTTCAGGTTCACCTTTAACTGGCTGCAATTACTCTATGCCAATGGCCAGCGCTCAAGTGAAATCTTGCTTATTGCTAGCGGGTTTATATGCCGATGGTGAAACCTCCATTACTGAACCGGCCGCCTGCAGGGATCACACTGAGCGGATGCTAATGGGTTTTGCTTACCCTGTTAGCGTTGGTAAGGATGGGGTTACTAGTGTTAACGGCGACGGATTACTAACAGCGACCAATATTGATGTTCCAGGGGACATTTCCTCCGCGGCATTTTTCTTGGTAGCCGCCTCAATTACCCCGGGGGCTAAGTTAACATTGACTCATGTTGGTGTTAATCCGACTCGGATTGGGGTCATTAACCTGCTTAAACTAATGGGAGCAAAGCTCTCTCTTAGCAACGAAAAAACAGTAGGCGGTGAACCTGTTGCAGACATCACGGTAGAGTATAGCCAACTGCATGGAATAGAAATTCCTGAATCTGAAATCCCGTTAGCTATTGATGAATTTCCAGTCCTGTTTGTAGCGGCGGCGAATGCAATCGGCGATACAGTGCTTCATGGCGCGCAAGAGCTAAGGGTAAAGGAGAGCGATAGGATTGACGCTATGGCTAGAGGCCTATCAACTCTCGGTATTGTCACCGAGGTGTATGAAGATGGGATCAAAATTACTGGAGGTCCGACTGGCGGTGGTGTTGTGGATAGCCATGGAGATCATCGTATTGCGATGGCCTTTAGTGTAGCTGCGCTTTGCGCCAGTGAGCCTATTACTGTATTAAATTGCAACAACGTGGCTACTTCTTTCCCAGGGTTCGTAGAAAGCGCGGCAAAACTCGGTATGCTAATTTCTGCGGGTGAGAAACCGTGAGGGCGACCGCTAAGGTGCCTGTGGTCACAATCGACGGACCTTCTGGTTCAGGAAAAGGTGCGGTGGCTGCTATTTTGGCAAAACAGCTTGGGTTTTCCTTGTTGGACAGTGGAGCACTTTATAGAGTGTTGGGGATTGCTACGTTAAAAGCTAACCTTGAATTAGAAAATCACGAAGCAATAAGGGACCTTGCGCATAATATGCAGGTTGAATTCGGTCGTTTTGGGGCCGACTCAGTTGAACTGAATGGGGAGGATATTTCCCTCGAAATCAGAACTGATATAGGGAGCGATCAGGCATCTAAAATAGGTGCAATTCCTGCTGCTAGGGAAGCGTTATTCCAACGCCAATTGGACTTTCGGCAGGCGCCGGGTCTCGTGGCTGATGGCCGTGACATGGGGACAGTTGTTTTTCCAGATGCTCAGTTGAAAATTTACCTTACCGCCAGCCCAGAGGAGCGAGCGCAAAGAAGATATAAGCAGTTGATAGGTAAGGGTATTGGCGCTATACTAGTCGACCTTTTGCGGGAGCTGAAGGCGCGGGACCAGCGGGATAGTGAGCGAGAGATCTCGCCACTTAAGCCTGCTGCAGATGCCCTTGTTATTGATACGACTAGTCTAAGCCTAGAGCAGGTAGTCGAAAAAGTAGTGAGGTTGGCTGCCCAAGCACTTGCTTAAGCTCCTCAAAAACTAATTGTTTGGTTGCTGAATTCCAGTTTCACGGCAGGCAAACTTAACTTAACTGACCCACAAAGCTGGACTGTGGCTAAATATAATAAACTTTAGAAGTTTGTTGTATTTTCTTGATTATATTGGATTATTTAATGACTGAAAATTTTGCTGAACTGTTTGAAGAAAGCCTGATCGAAATCGACATGACCCCCGGTGCCATTGTGTCCGGAACTGTAATAGAGATAGATTCTGACTGGGTTACTGTTCACGCCGGACTAAAATCTGAAGGCGTTATTCCCCGTATTGAATTTCTTGATGAGCAAGGTAACTTTTCTCTAGAAATTGGCAACGAAGTTAAAGTCGCGCTTGAGACTGTAGAAGATGGCACCGGTGCTACTAAATTATCCCGTGAAAAAGCCAAGCGTGCTGAATCCTGGATGGAGCTTGAGGCGGCGCATGAGAAGAATGATATCGTAACCGGTATTATCAACGGTAAGGTGAAAGGCGGGTTTACGGTCGATTTGAACAATATTAGGGCCTTCCTACCAGGGTCGTTAGTCGATGTTCGGCCAGTAAGAGATACGCTGCATCTGGAAGGACAGTTACTCGAATTTAGACTGATTAAGCTAGATCGTAAGCGTAACAACGTCGTTGTATCGCGGCGTGCTGTTCTTGAGTCTGTGAGCACAGAAGAAAGAGATGCTCTTCTCGAGAAGCTGCAAGAAGGTATGTCCGTCAAGGGCATCGTTAAGAATCTTACTGACTACGGTGCCTTCGTTGATTTGGGCGGTGTTGATGGCTTACTGCACATTACGGACATGTCTTGGAAGCGGATTAAGCATCCAAACGAGATCGTGAATGTAGGTGATGAGATTGACGTCAAAATATTGAAATACGATAGAGACCGAAATCGAGTATCTCTTGGTCTTAAACAA
>CAJWGN010000121.1 GCA_913031035.1 uncultured Gammaproteobacteria bacterium | reverse complement strand
CCTGTAAAAGAAATCTCAAACCAAAAAGCTAATACAGAAATAAACGTGGACAGCAGCCAAGCAATTAGCGCTGCTAAATCATAATCAGCGACTTTAGATAATTTATCCAAATCGAAAGTCTGGCGCTTCAATACAAAAAAATCAGCTAAATAAATGCCAGCAATAGGAGGCACGATCACCCCAAGCCACTCGAGGAAAGAAATGAAATACTCAGCCAACCCTGCAACAGCCATTCCTGTACCTAAAAAACCACAGCCCAATAATAGTTTCCATTCCGGAACTTTTGGCACAATAACCGCAGCGGCCAAAGTGGTGCTGTATAAATTCACACTGTTGGTAGTCCACGTCGCAAATACTAAGATAATAAAAGCGCTCGCCAAAACCCCCAGAGAAATCATATAAATCATCGGGTCGATAAAGCCCGTTGCCAGAGCAGGTATTACTGCTATAAACATGGAAAAAGAATTACCCAGACCATTCCCTAAAATTGAAGCGATCACACAGTCTTTAACTGATCGGGCATAGCGAGACAAATCAGGCATAAGCACCACGCCAACGATAAGACTGCCAATGATGGTGGACACGGCTGTCGAAAAGTATTCAGGATTGGCGGGCTCTATTGCCAAAAGTGAATTCAAACCTTGAAGATTAAGAGAAAGGTACGCAACATAAAGTAGGAATAGAATAAGCAATGGCACCGCAAACAAAGCCAAACGATCAATCGCTTTAAATCCAAATAACGTTGTCAGCATTATCAGTAAACTAGAAATTAGCGTAAGCACCCATACCGGAGGCGACAGTCCAAACATTTCGGTAAAAGCAATGTGTAGGGTTTGGCCAAAGAATCCCGCGGTAACAGCAAACCAGCCAAGAAGCGTTAAACCTAAAAGAGCGTTCACAAAATCAGCACCCTTCCGGCCGAACACGAACTCGATAAGCAGATAACTGCTAAGTCTGGTTTTTGCGCCGACGATGGCGGCAGGAACTGACATAACCGCAAGAACTAAACTGGCTATGCCTATCGCTTTGGCCGTTTCAACAATGCCTAAGTTTTGTGCCGATACTGCTCCAGTATACAAACTCGGCAGAGTTAAGCAGATTCCAAAGATGACCACCCCCACGGACCAGCCCGAAACGGTTTCATCATCTCGAACTTTTAATCGAGCACTCTTATCGAAACTATCGGTTAATCTGGACAATGGAGGAAGGTTTATACCTAGAATAGAGGGGCAACTTCATATACTAGCTCATATACTTAAAAGAATCTGCCGACTAAATGGACATAGAGGCCATTTATCTCTATGCTTGCGCACCCTCCAAAACGTGAAAACCAGACTAAGGCTTCAGCAAATCGGCTGAGAGCCTTTCCACCCAAGTCGAAAGCCTCGTGTTTTTATGGGCATTTTGACTCTGATTAATTCGTAGCTGACTGATGTGAAGCTACTGAAAAGGCATCCATTATGACTAGCGACACTCCCGTTCCAATTTCTATTGCATTTAGCGATTTAAAGCTTTCTGCCCCGATAATGAAAGGCTTAAATGACGTAGGCTATGAGACTCCGTCTCCGATTCAGGCCGAAACCATTCCACTAATATTAGATGGCCGAGATGTTCTAGGCCAGGCTCAAACAGGCACGGGCAAAACCGCTGCTTTTGCGCTACCGATACTATCCAATTTGGACCTTAAACAAAAAGACCCTCAGGTAATGGTTCTAGCTCCCACCAGAGAGCTTGCTATTCAAGTGGCTGAAGCGTTTCAGCGATACGCGAGACACTTAGATGGGTTCCATGTACTGCCGGTTTACGGCGGCCAAGATTACAGCGGCCAGATTCGCGCACTAAAGCGCGGCGTCCATGTTGTTGTCGGCACCCCAGGTCGGGTCATGGATCACATGCGCAAAGGGACATTGAAGCTGAACAAACTAACCACACTGGTGTTAGATGAAGCCGATGAGATGCTTCGCATGGGCTTTATTGATGATGTAGAGTGGATTTTAGAACAAACTCCAAAATCTCGCCAAATTGCTCTGTTTTCGGCCACCATGCCACAGCAAGTAAGACGCATAGCCAATCAGCATTTAAACAACCCCGTTGAAGTCACGATTAAGATGAAGACCGCAACGGCAGAAAATATTCGCCAGCGATTTTGGCCTGTTAGTGGAATGAACAAGTTGGACGCTCTCACTCGGATACTCGAGGCAGAAGATTTCGACGGCATGATTATTTTCGTTCGCACTCGAATTATTACCGTTGAGTTAGCCGAGAAACTCTCCGCTCGCGGATTCTCAGCTACTGCACTGAACGGTGACATTGCCCAAAACCAGCGCGAACGAACCATTGAACTGCTTAAGAAAGGCAAAATCGACATTCTAGTTGCCACCGATGTTGCGGCTCGAGGACTTGATGTAGACAGAATAAGTCACGTGGTGAATTACGATGTTCCCCATGACACTGAAGCCTACATCCACCGTATTGGCAGAACTGGACGCGCCGGCAGGACCGGTGATGCCATTTTGTTTATTGCCCCTCGCGAGAAGAGAATGCTCGCCTCGATAGAGAGAGCAACAAATAAGAAAATTGAGATGATGGAGCTACCCTCCACAGATCTCATCAATGACAAGCGCATAGAGCAATTTAAAAAATCAATAACCGACACATTAGCTTCAGATGATCTCGCTGTTTTTGCTCAGCTGATTGCTCAGTATCAGGAAGAAACCAATATACCGGCAGAGGATATAGCTGCCGCGCTTGCAAAGCTGGTTCAAGGAGAATCACCTTTATTGCTAAGCCACAAGCCGGTACCCAAGTCTAAAGCGGCATGGGAAAACTCCGATCGTGGCGATTCTAAAGGTCGAGACAGAAAATCGCGCAATACCAGAGAAAGAGCTAAGCCAGCGCGCAGAGATGGCCCACCTGACCAAGGTTTAGAACGATTCCGCATAGAGGTCGGACACATCCATAAAGTGATGCCCGGCAATATAGTTGGGGCAATCAGCAACGAAGTTGGCTTGGACAGTAAACATATTGGCCGCATCTCAATTTTCGACGCTTACAGTACAGTAGACCTTCCTAAAGACATGCCTGGAGAGGTGTTCAATGGTCTTAAAAAAGTCTGGGTCGGCGGCCAAGCACTTAAAATATCCAAGTTCGATCCCAACTCTGAAGGTAGCGAGAGTGTTGCTAAACGCCCTCGGATAAGCAAGCCTGACAGGGATGGCGACAGCGAGAAGGCTAGCAAACCTAAGTACAAGTCCAAATCCAAAGATAAGGACAAAGATAAAGGCAAGCCTAAGAAAAAGTATACAAGCAAGGAAAAGCCAGCCGCTAAGCCAGACGAGTAGCGCGGCGGCGTAATAGCCAGCTTAGCCTTTTGGATTAGACTAGGCTGGCACTGCGAGATGTGTTCCAATTAGTTGCGCAAACCTTTTTGGGCAAGGCAGCACTTTTGGAGAAGCGGCAATGACTAGGATTCATAACTTTAAAATTGGTATGCTCGCGGCAGTGGTTAATTGTTGCTTTGGCGCGATAGCAGCCGCTGACACCTCTTTTGGGGTGGTGGGGGATGGGCCCTATGGCAAGAAGGCACTAGCCCGCTTTCCAGACCTAGTCTCCTCCATAGAAGCCTCCAACATTGAGTTTCTAATCCATGTTGGCGACATTAAAGGTGGGTCAGCTCCCTGCACTGATGAGATGTTAACCAGTCGCGTGAATGCCATTGATGACATTCGCCGCCCGACAATTTTTATCCCCGGCGACAATGACTGGACAGACTGCCATCGGAAAAAAGCCGGCGGCTATAAGCCACTCGAAAGACTGAGCCTGCTTAGAAAACTAGCCTATCCAAATATTGGAGTTAGCTTAGGCACGCCTACTATGCCGCTTGATTCTCAGGCAATGACACCTGGGTTCGAAGAATTTCCAGAACATCAATACTGGACCAAGGGCAGTCTCAGTTTCGTCACTTTGCATGTCCTGGGATCTGACAATGGCCTCGCTCAATTTAAAGGCAGAACTAAAGCCGATGACGAAGAAGCCGTTCGCAGAATCACTGCCAGTATCAACTGGCTAAACTCCAGCTTCGCAAACGCGAAACAATCAGACAGCGCCGCCATGGTAATTGCCATTCATGGCAATCCTTTTGGAATGTCTAAGCGTCGGGCAAAAAAATACGACATTAAGCCGTTCGCCGGGCTTCTGGCCGCTATCCGCACAGGGGCGACTAACTTAGCTAAACCGGTTTTACTGATTCACGGCGACACCCATGACTTTAAATTTGACCAGCCGGTCAAAGATTCATCAGGTCGTACCATTTCCACTATCTACCGATTAGAGGGGATAGGTTCTCCCGACATTGGCTGGGTTGAAGTGACCGTTGCCACTGGCAGCTCAGACCCTTTTCAGGTAAAAACGCACTTCATTTCAAACTAAATCATTGGCTTAGATCGACGGCACAGATATACACGCAAACCATCAAGGCAGATCGATTCCCTAAGCCAGCCACCGAAAAACCACTACCACAGTTACCTCTCAGAGCTCGCTATAAGATTCTTGCCACTCAAGGCTATCCGTTAAAAACCCTTAAAGACCACTCTTAATAGCCCTGCTCGATTAGCCTAATAATGGGCAACAAACAGCTCTTCCACACTGCCGCTATTTTGGCTTAACCACCCATGAGATAAGACCAACCCAGCGACGCGGGATCAAAACCTCCATAGCAGCAGCTAAACCACCCCATAGAAAAAAGACTGACCCAACAGGCTAATACGCCCCCTATCATCAGTACTCATCTGTTTTATGGAAATAATCGTTATTGCCGCCACCTGCGGCCTAGCGACTCAAGCTCAAGCTCAAGCTCAAGCTCAAGCTCAAATAATAACTAATATTTATTATGAGCCGTCAACATTTAGATTAGCACTAACAAATCAGATTTTAATTTCTAGATCGCGCAAGGAAATACCGATGATAGCCAATAGATTATTGCTGAGCCTAGCCATCTCCTAAGCTATTTCGTTCGCAGCTATGGGCAAAAGCTGAGCAAACGCAGTCCACTGAATGAAGTCACAATCATCGGCAGCCAAGAGAAAACTCCCAGACTTGCCGGCTCGGCTCACTCTATTGGCGCAGAAAAGATGCAACAATCCCCAACAGTGACATTCAGCGTATAGCGAGGGAAGTTCCGGGCGTTTCTATCCAAATAAAAGACGGCTATGGATTAAGACCCAACACAGGCATCCGCTGCGTCGCAACCGAGCGCAGTTATTTTTATCCACGGAATATTCCAGATCACTGCTCGCTACATAGCGGCGATCTGCGACTTTTCTCGCCCTCCTTGTTGCTACCTTTGCCTGCCTCCTCTAGCTACACCCTCAGTCTGCCCCATTTTTAACCCAGTTTTGTGCATCCGTTTTATGCGTTCACTTTGCTCATTCCACTGCCCCCGCCCCAGCACCAGCACCAGCACAAATTTGCATCCTCAGCGCTAAACCAGAGTAATCGCCCTCCTCAAAACAGCTTTTATTCTCACTGGTAAAAATCTGCAACCGGCTAGAGTACGTAAGAATAGGCACAGGCCAATCTTAAAAGTTGCTTACTATGAATACTGACACATCACGAGAAAGAATCGAGTCCGCTCTACGTTGCCTTTTCGTCGGAGACTCTCTAGCTATGCCAGTTCACTGGTACTACAACCCAGGCGATATCTATAAACAGTTTCCCGGGGGCATTTACAAACTCGAAGATGCTCCTGCATTCCACCCCTCTTCAATCATGTCGTTGCATTCAACCCGCCAAGGTGGGCGCAGCTATTTGAGCAAGAAAAAGGCAACTGAAATTGTTGGCGACGTTATTCTTAAGGGAAAACGCCAATTTTGGGGCGTTCAAAATCAGCACTATCACCAAGGAATGAAAGCCGGTGAGAACACCCTCAACGCTCACTGCGTAAGAGTAGCAATGAGAAGCTTAAGCCTAAATCAGGGAGCCTACTCTAAAGAGATTTTTCTAAAAAATTACATAGCACTGCTAACCGCCGACAAGCCTGAACATCCCGACACCTATGCTGAATCTTATCACCGAGGATTCTTCGCGAACCTAGAACAGGGCGTGCCCCCAGAGAAATGCGGGGCAACAACGCATGACACGGCATCAGTAGGTGGGCTTGTCATGCTGGCGCCAATTGTTTTTAGTGGCTTCTTACATGGTCTGCCCATTGATGACATAAAAGCACAGTGTCACGAACACCTTTTCCTCACTCACCCTGATGACTACTTGACAAAAATTGCTGGCGACTACGTCGAGCTTTTAATTCGCTTACTTGGACGGGACGAAAGCGAAGATGCCCAAGAAATAATTGCCAACGCTGCTCTAAAAAGCATTAAGCTAAACCTTAAAGAGTTGAGCGCAAAAAATTACAGCGACTTTGAAATTGTCGGCGGTATTTTTACATCCGCTTGCTATATCACTGGATCATGGCCAAGTGTGCTTTATTTTGCTTATAAGTACTGCGGCGACGTCGAACAAGCCTTAATTGCTAACACCAACGTGGGAGGCGATAACGCCCATAGAGGCTCTGTTTTAGGGGTAATATTGGGTTTGGTCTCAAACAGAAATGCGCAAGACTGGTTCAACAGCCTCACAGAAACTGAGAATATAAACAGAGAAATAACGACTCTTATAGCAGATTAAATGCAGACGTTTAAATGCTGCAAACTAAGTTCATAACATCAAGCACTGGGCATTAACCTTAAGTTGAGAAGCAGAAAACAAAAGAGAGGCCGGCCTGCAAAGCCGGCTTGGAGTCCTTCTGGGTCAAGTTAGCGCCTAGTTAGTCGGCTACAACAGGCAACTTACTCGGCATGCCCCATTCGGCCCAAGAGCCATCATAAACAGACACATTTTTGTAACCTGCGACGTTTGCTGCAAGTGTCAACACGCAGGCGGTAATACCGGAGCCACAGCTGGTGATCACTTTTTTATCGCGGCTGGTGAGAGCCTCAAACAGCGAGCACAGCTCTGGCTCTGCCCTGAGATGACCTTCGTTCAAGACATTTGCAAAGGGTAAGTTCAACGCCCCTGGCATATGACCTGACCGGCTTCCAGGCCTTGGTTCCGGGGCAGTGCCAGCAAATCTACCAGCTGACCTTGCATCAATAATATCAACAGAGGAGTCCTGGGTTGCTGCCAACACCGCGTCAACATCACAAAACCCGGACTGTGGGGTAGCTTCGAAATCTCCGAATGAAGGCGCATCGTTGAGACTATTGACTACTAACTGCCCGGCGCCGATCCAGCCCGGCAATCCGCCATTGAGAACTGCAACCTGCTCATGCCCCATCGCGCGTAGCATCCACCACGCCCGTGGGCTTGCATAGAGTCCAACATCATCGTAGACCACAATAACACTGTCTTTATTTAGCCCCAGCAATCTAGCCTTCTCCTGAAATAATTCAGCTGTAGGCATCATGTGAGGTAGGGCACTATCGGGCTTGCAAATTTCTTTATCGTAGTCAAACCGCCTTGCCCCCGGAATCGCCTTAAAATCTCCCACCGCATTTAAAGAGACAAATCCAGGAACGACCGGTGGCACTGAAGCATCAAGAATAACCAAATTTTTATTATTGATATTTGCTACCAGCCATGTCACGTCGACCAATGGGCTGGAGATCGACTGATTACTCTTATTCATAGCAGCGGACTCCGGTTAAAGCTGTGAAGAAAACTCTAACAACTTCACTTTAAGTTTTTCTGTATTCTGAGGCCCAATACGAATGAGCTGTTTATGCACCTCTTGGAGATTCTCAATACTAGTATCAGCAAAAAGGTACATAACCGAAGGCTTTACTAGTTGATAAGGGCCGCCTGTCTCGTTCGCCTGCAAAATATTATTGATCGCCAATCTCAGCGTGTCATCGAAACTTACATTACGAAATCCAATTTCAGCATAGGCTTGTTGAAACAAAGGAGACAGCATTCGGTATAAAGTTAAAGACGCTTCGGTATCCACGTCGATAAAAGTCGTCACTATTTGATTAAATCTAGCGTAGGCACTTTCGTCCATCACGAATAAGTTTTCATCAATATTTCGCACTGTCATTTCAGTCTGCATAGACCGATAAGGAAGCCCAGTTTGAGGGAATTCTCCGCGGCTAATATTTTCAACAAAAACGACGAATTTGCGCACAATTTGGTCATTCGCCAAATACGACACCAGCTCTATGCCGTTGCGTAATGAGCGAATGTTATCAAATACAAAACTGTCGCTGGCGTTCAAACTAGGAAGACGAACAGCCGACTCATTTACTGTGGCCACCGGTTCAGCTTGGGGGATTTCTACCTCTACCGGTAAGTCAGCTATCTCAGGCTCAGAGGCAGCTGCCGCTGCCGGTTCTAGCTCAGGTCTAAATATTGACCGAGGTAGTACCGATCGCTCGGTGTCAGCCGACGATGACACGACTTCTGGCTCTGGCTCTGGCTGCACAGGGGACGCAATAATAACCGTTGTCGTTCCTTGCGGCGCTTCAAAAGTCATTGCCATGTAGATCAAATACAGCATTGTCGATGCTGCAACCGCAGCCACTGCCCATAGACCCAATTTCGACATAATACGCTCCCGCGTGAATTAAGCTGGCATTCTGTCACAGAGCCCAAAACCCTACAACAAACAGCCTATGCTAATCATGTATTCGTCAGCTATGATCATGGTTTTGCCACAATCAGCCTTCATTCAATAGGGTCGCTGGCTAAAATTAGGGCATAAAAAAACCCGGCTATAAAATAAATAGCCGAGTTTTAGATTCAATCTATTCTGTCTTAGATTTTTAGAAAAACTTAGATTTTCGAAAATCCTAGAGCTTCCATAGTTGTGACAAGGTCTCGCCCTGCCGTTGCCGGCTTGGTTGCTTTATCAATTTTCAGAACCGTACCATCAGTGTCAATGTAATAGGTCCAGCGATTAGCAAAGCCGACTCCCATCAATGCACCAAAGGAATCCACCATTTCTTTGCTTGGATCAGCCAAAATAGGAAACCCAGCATCATGCTCTGCAGCAAAAGCTGTGTTGTCTTCCAGCGTATCTACACTGGCCATAAAGTATGCAACGTCGAAACTCTTAATTTCTCTAGCACTGTCACGCAGCGCTTTACATTGCATAGTTCAACCACCTGTAAAGGCTTTAGGAAAGAAAGCAATGACTACAGGCTTCTCACCAGCGAACTGGGATAATGTGTAGGTCATGCCGTCGGATGCCTGTAGCTCAAAATCAGGCGCTTTTTCGCCCTCTTCTAAAGCCATGGCAAATTGACTGCTAAACGCTACAGCAGCGACAAACGCTGGCAGCAACCCCTTAGCTAGCCTATTGGCAAAATGAGACATAATTTTCTCCGTTTATGAACTAACAATTGAACAACAGCCCAATCTCGCCACTGTTGTACCTTGAGTAATACGAAATTGCCAGTCACATTTGGATTAGTGGTCTGTTTAAAGCTACTAATACCCGCGGGCATCAAACTAAACTAAAATCTGAAAAGGCCATTGCCGGCACGACTTAGCTGATACGACTCTGTTTCTAATTCGGCAATCTGCATATCCAGACTTTGCTTCTCCGCTTCAGACAACGATTCACTGCTAAGGCGGATTTCACGCAATCGCTCTATAGAAATCCCAATCTGACGGGTATAACGACGTAACTCTGCATTTTTAGCATCACGCTGAGATTGACGGTAACGGGGATTTTCAACCTGCACATTCTGGCATTGCCGCACGACGTAGCCTTGAGCATTGCGGACATTTCGACATCGAGACTCCGTTACGTATTGGCCAGCGTTGCCGGTAAAAGCAGTAAACGGTGTTCGAGCGATAGAGCGGGCA
>CAJWGN010000120.1 GCA_913031035.1 uncultured Gammaproteobacteria bacterium | reverse complement strand
ACATTTTATTGTCAGAAGCCATTTCCCTTTCACCCTGAAGTACTCTTATTGATACTGCAGGTTGATTATCGTCTGCTGTAGAAAAGACTTGGCTTTTTTTTGTTGGTATTGTTGTGTTCTTCTCAATTAGTGCGCTTGAAACACCACCAAGAGTCTCAATACCAAGTGACAGGGGAGTCACGTCTAATAGCAAGACATCGTTCACTTCGCCAGACAGTACAGCCGCTTGAATTGATGCACCAACTGCCACCGCCTCGTCAGGGTTCACGTCACGACGCGCTTCCTTGCCAAAGAACTCTGCAACCTTCTTTTGTACCAAAGGCATACGAGTCTGACCGCCAACCAAAATCACATCATCGATCTCGCCAACGCTCAAATCAGCGTCTTTTAACGCCATTTTAAGTGGGGCTAAGGTTCGCTCAACCAGCTCTTCAACGATGGATTCAAATTTCGCGCGGGTCAGCTTTTGCACCAAGTGCTTAGGACCGCTTGCATCTGCTGTAATATACGGCAGGTTTACTTCAGTTTGCTGTGAAGAAGAAAGCTCAATCTTGGCTTTTTCAGCAGCTTCTTTTAGACGCTGTAATGCCAAGGGATCGTTGTGCAAATCCATACCTGACTCTTTCTTAAATTCATCAGCTAAATATTCGATCAAACGCAGATCAAAGTCTTCGCCACCGAGAAACGTGTCGCCGTTGGTCGAAAGTACTTCAAATGTATGTTCGCCATCTGTTTCAGCAATTTCAATGATTGAAATATCGAAAGTACCGCCACCTAAGTCATAAACAGCGATTGTAGAATCGCCAGCTTTCTTATCCATGCCGTAAGCAAGTGCCGCAGCTGTTGGCTCGTTGATAATCCGCTTAACTTCAAGACCCGCGATCCTGCCGGCGTCTTTAGTTGCTTGGCGCTGAGCGTCATTAAAGTAAGCAGGCACTGTGACTACGGCTTCGGTAATTGGCTCGCCGAGGAAGTCTTCTGCCGTCTTCTTCATTTTCTTCAGAATTTGAGCTGCGATCTGCGGTGGCGACATCTTCTCGCCGTTGACTTCAACCCAAGCATCACCATTGTCTGCCTCAACAATCTTGTAAGGCACCATTTTTATGTCTTTCTGGACTGCTGCATCTTTAAACTGGCGTCCAATCAATCGCTTGATAGCAAACAGCGTGTTATGCGGGTTGGTAACCGCTTGACGTTTTGCAGGTTGGCCAACCAATGTCTCACCATCGCCGCTGTAGGCAACGATGGAAGGCGTAGTACGATCGCCTTCCGCATTCTCAATGACTTTTGCTTCGCCGCCATCCATTACTGCTACGCAGGAATTAGTGGTGCCCAAATCGATTCCTATTATCTTACCCATTCTTACAATCTCCGCTTATGCTTATCTGGTGCGCCAGTATGAACTGGACTTACTACTGATCATGAATATTGGCCCGTTCCATCATATTTCAAGGAACTGACCGCTATTTCCTTTAATTTCTACTGTTATTCATGCCAATATTTGATTTGGCGTAAGATCTCAGCAGTTTTCTATTAATTTATGCTTGTGCGTCTATCGATGGGCTTGGCCCTTTCGCCACCATAACCATCGCTGGCCTAATCACTCGGCCGTGCAAGCTATAGCCCTTTTGCATCACTGCTATCACTGTATTCGGCTCAACATCTGGGTTTTCTTGCATGGACATAGCTTGGTGGAGAAGAGGATCAAAAGGCTCGCCTAATGGATCCACCGCCACGATGTTGAATTTGGCAAAGCAGGCTGAAAAACTCTTTAAAGTAATATTTACACCGTCAAAGATCGCCGTATCGACTGAGTCTTCGGTGCCACTGGCCGAACTCAAGGCTCGTTCCAAGTTATCCATCACCGCCAACAGTTCGCCGGCAAATTTTTCCTGGCCATATTTGTGAGCTTTCTCGACATCTTTTTCCGTACGTCTACGCAGATTTTGCATTTCTGCCTGAACCCGCAACAGATCGTCCTTAGCTTGGCCTGCTGCTAACTCCGCGGCCTCAAGCTTCTCTTCCAGCAATTCCACTTCGGTTTTATCCTCTTTAGCCTGCGGATCACCTTGACCCTCTGGTGTTTCAGTGGAATCTAAACCCTCTTGTGGGCTCAAATGCTCAGTTTGATCTTGTTTTCCGTTACGCTCTAAATCACTTTCATCATTCGGATTTTGCATGATGCGGTGCTTCCCCTGCTCTGTAGTCTTTGATTGCTCAGTTCTAGTGTTTGCGTGGTGACACCCATACCTCTAGACAGCATAAATTTGTTTAGCTTCGCGATATATGGGGTCTAGGCAACGCAATTCAAGCAAAAAAGTAAGGATTCCTTGCGAATTACCACGCTAATTCTCCGGCAAAGGATTGCGCTGACATTAACCATAGGCAGAAGCCTGCTGTTTCGCCCTTTCTATTTGCCAATTTAGCCGATAACAAAATTTTGCTAAAGCGCCGAGCAACCTTAAGATTGGCGCGAATTTGGTACTTTTAACCCCTTTGATCCAATATACTCACACTATGCTAGCTGAACTTATCATTCGAAATTTCGCCACCGTCGACGCACTGCAAATCGAATTCAAACCCGGTATGTCGGTGATTACCGGTGAAACAGGTGCCGGTAAATCCGTCATCCTTGGCGCGCTTTCCCTAAGCCTTGGCGACCGCGCCGACAAAGGCACCGTGCGCGCGGGCGCAAAAAAGGCAGAGCTCAGTGCCGAATTCAACATAGAGGCTATTCCCGCAGCCCAAGGCTGGCTTCATGCCCACGACCTTGATCACGACGAGTCTCACACCTGCATCCTGCGCCGGGTAATAACAAATGACGGCCGCTCGAAGGGTTACATCAATGGCTCACCGGTCACCATGACCAGTCTGAAGTCTCTTGGTGAAATGCTCATCGACATTCATAGCCAGCATGAACACCAATCTTTACTCCACAAAGCAACTCACCTGCGCATGCTGGATGATTTCAGCGTCGACAAAGATCTCAGCGCCAAGCTACATTCTATTTGGAAGCAGTGGCAGCAAAACAACCAACAAATGGTTCAGCTTAAAAGTGCATCAGAGGAATCTTCTGCCCAGACCCAGCTGCTGTCTTATCAGCTAACCGAACTCGAAGAAATGGAGATTGGGGAGAATGAAGTAGAAGAGCTGGATGCAGAATTCAAAGCATTGAACAGCGCCGACTCCATCATCTCCACCATCCAAACTGTGCTTAACCTGTGCAGTGAGAATGACGATCACAATGCCTCCTCTAGCCTGGCAACAAGCCTTAGCGCCATGAGGGAGGTTCCGGCCCAGGATGAAAAAGTTAAAAGCATCACTGCCCTTTTAGAAAATGCAGACATTCAATTAAGCGAGGCAGTAGCTGAACTGCGCTCCTTCAATGATGAATTCCGTGCCGACCCACAGCGCTTAGAGACTATTAACAATCGCTTGAGCGATTTATACAGCGTTGCCCGTAAACACAAGATAAATGCGAAGCAGCTGCCAGCACTTGTGGCAGACCTGCAAGAACAACTAACACGGTTTGAAAACAGTGACGCCGAATTAGACCAGCTTAAAGCCAACGACGAACTTTTGCGGGAGCAGTACCAACAGATTGGCAAAAAAGTCTCTGCCAATCGTAAAAAGGGCGCTAAAAAACTGGCAGATGAGGTTAATAAACAAATCGCGACTCTAGGTATGCCCAACGCTGCATTGGCTGTGTCTCTAATTGCAACCGACAGCGAAAAACCGTCCCAGCATGGCCTGGAGTCAGCTGAGTTTTTAGTTAGTACTAACCCAGGCCAAAGCCCTCAAGCCCTAAATAAGATTGCCTCTGGCGGTGAGCTCTCTCGCATTAGCTTGGCTATTCAGGTAATCACCGCCCAAACAACCCATACCCCAATTCTAGTGTTTGATGAAGTGGATGTAGGTATTGGCGGGGGCGTTGCTAAAGTAGTTGGCGAGCTATTAAGAGAATTAGGTAAAAAAACCCAGATTTTTTGTGTCACCCATCAAGCTCAAGTGGCGAGTCAGGGTCATAATCACTTCTATGTAAGCAAAAGCACCGGCAGTGATTCAACCCAGACGAGTATTGTTGAACTCGGTAAAAAAGAAATTATCCGGGAAGTAGCGCGCATGTTGGGGGGCGATGATTTCACTGATGAATCATTAGCCCACGCCCAGCAGATGGTGGCGTCTAGCTAGTTCAAACCTGTGCTCACCGCGCCGCCTAGGCAGGGCTACCCCTGTGGACGGCAAGCCACTTATCCGCTCTAGGCAGTCTATCCCGCTCTAGGCAGTCTATCTAATAAGGCCATCTATCCAGCTTTCGCTCGGCCTAAATCTCAGCTTGGACCAAGCAGGCCCTCGGCGATTAAGTGCGCTTTTGGCAATCTGGACACAGACCACACAAGTACATGCTGTGATCCGTAATGGTAAAACCAAATTTCTTAGCGATTGCTTCTTGCTGATTTTCTATAAGCTGATCAAAAAACTCTTCAACACGGCCACAGCCATTGCAAACGATATGGTCATGATGATCAGCAGACTTTAGTTCAAAAACGGAACTTCCGCCCTCAAAATGATGCCGCTCAACCAGCCCTGCCGTTTCAAACTGCGTCAGTACTCTGTAGACCGTTGCCAGGCCAACATCTTCATCGGCTTCTATCAGCGCTTTATAAACGTCTTCAGCGGATAAATGTTTAGTAGCGGAATTTTCAAGGATTTGAAGAATCTTCACTCTGGGAAGAGTGACCTTTAAGCCAGCATCACGCAATTCTTGGTTCTCTGAGGCCATTATAATTTCTCAACTTTAGCTGTATTGAAGATTGCTGTATTATGCCTGCTCGTTCGATCTTAAGAAAGGCATGGCAGGCTCAAGTCGAATAAACACGGTAGCTGGATAAATATGAATAACTCAATCAAACCCATTGTCATAGCAGGCTTGGCCTGTTTAGCTCTTACGCTTAGCGCCTGCGGCAACATTGGCTCATTGGATTTTCCCGGGGTTTACAAGATAGGCATTCCCCAAGGCAATATCATTACTCAGGAAATGGTCGATCAACTGCGGCCAGGCATGACCAAGAGACAAGTCATCTTTGTCATGGGCACGCCACTTGTTAGAGACCCGTTTAACCAAAACCGCTGGGACTATATTTATAGTTACCAGCCCGGCGGCGGTGAAAGAGGTCAGGAGCGTATGTCAGTATTTTTTGAAGACGATACTCTGGCCCGCTTTACTGGAGATTTCGCCCCTACTGAGGAACCAAGCGACGACATTAACGATGACATTAACGATGACATTAGCGATGACATTAGCGATGACATTAGCGATGACGTCGGCGAAGAACCCAGTGACGACGCAAGCACCGCAGCAGCTGCCGCTGTTACAAAATCCGCCACTGCAACCACAGCATCTAACTAGCCTCTCAAACCTCCGCTTAAGCCTCGGCTTGCAACACGCTGTCACGAGAATCTTATTGTTTCGGCTTAGGCTGGCCCTGAGATTTGGCTTATTTAGGTTTGGCGCAATTAAAGCCCCTAGTGAAAACCCCCAGATAACGCCCTGACTAGAATCAAATGCCAACATTAACCAGACGCCGAATTAAGATGCCAACGGCATCTTAGCTCGGTAAGCTCGGCAACCTAGGTAGCCAAGGACAGCTGTCTCTAGTCAACCTCCACGCTAAACTAAGGGGTCGGCTGAATCAAGTGCCGGCTAAGGTTTAGGAGCCTACTATTAATCCCGCAATTTCAGATGGCGTGGCCTTAAGGGCTAGTGCCACCTTGTCGAAGAAATCTAACTCAAAATAGCGAACTTCGTCATCACTGCGAATAACCGTAGCAAGTGAAGCAAGAATAATGACTCGTTCATTCTCAGTCAGCTTGCGAGTGGCACTGGATAGGTAGCGCTCTAAAGAGCGAGTTTCGAACGCGGCTGACGAGGCGGCGGTTAAAATGTCCGCCTTGGAAAATTCCTCACCCGTTTTATCTTTCAATACTTCTCGAACCTGATCAATCTCAACTTTCTCGACGTTGGAATCAGCACGAGTCGCTCGCGCTAAAACCATTAACATCACTTCTTTAAAAAGCTCTTGTTTGTGTTTTTTTTCGCTGGACTCACTCACCAGCTTAGTGATGGATTCAAAGTTGAGAAGACTCATATCGCTTATGCCTGCCTAGAAGAAGATTATTTAAGAGACCAGCGTAATGCTTAATTATTACTCTGTCTATCCCATGCCGCCATTACACTGGATGATTTTGGTATTGACTGGCTACCTGAACCCAAATCAGCGCCAGCCCAGCGCTAAATCGAAGGATATTCTTGAATGATAAAAGCTTACCTAAGACTCATCCAGCGCTGATCTAAGGCAGACTTTAGCCTGATCAGAGACAAAAGTAGGTGACATAACCCTAAACCAGAACCTTAAACCAGAGCCTTAAACCAGAGCCTTAAACCAGAACCTTCAAATAGAACTATCAAATAGAACTATCAAATAGAACTATCAAACCCCACCTTGAATAATTTTAATACTCGAAGCGCACGCCCAAGGTAATACCTCGGCCAGCCTCGGGAGCGAAATTACGCAAAAACGAGGCGTGGTTGCGAATCTCTTCATCAAGCAAATTATCACCGCGGGCGAATAGCTTAAATTCTGAATCGCCACCTACCTGCACATGATAGTCGGCATAAAGGGACAGCAGCGTGTAGGCATCAGTTTCTAATTCCAACGCCCCCTGATCAGTTTGGGACAAAACACGAGTTGCATGAACATGCGCACTCCAGTTGTTGCCAAAATAACGCAGCTCGGCACCCACTTTTGCCGGCGGGATTCTAGGCACGTTACCACCTGCATCGAACTCGGCGTTAACGACGTCACCAAACAGACTGAACTCTGCATTGAGAGAATCTGAGCTTAACAGCGACACAGAGACCTCTGCTTCTAGTCCAGTAAAAGTAGCATCTTGAGCGGTGTAACTAGCGACCGGTATTTCGTCTAATTCTTCGCCAGTGATGCTAAGAAATATATAGTCTTCAATCTCATTGCGATATGCACTGAACTCACCGGTAAATCTGCCAGAATGGCGTCGGTAACCGAATTCAAAGTTATTCGATACTTCACTATCCAATGATGAGTTGCCAATTTCCATTAGCCCGGTGGCGGCGTGAGGCACCAAACTTTCTTCGTCAGCAATTCGCCCGCAAGTGTCTAGTGCGATGTTGGAGAAAAGCTCTTCGACGCTAGGCGGGCGCTCAGAGTGGGCGGCTGACAGCAAAATATTGGATTGCTCGTCAATATCATAAAGTAAACTACCGCTCACACTTGACGCATTTTCACTGTTGTCACAGGCGCCACCTGGGTCGATTTCGTTACTCTCTAACCTAAACCCTATCTCTGCTGTTAGACGATCTCTTTGATAACGCTCTACACCGAAGAGTCCGATATTGTTGATATCCGACCGAGGAATAAAAGCCTCTTCACCGATCGCACTAAATTCGGTGTTAGACAACTGAACGCCATAGACACCTGACCAATCGCCAGTGGGGGCACGTTTTAATTCAAACCTTGCCTCGGTACCTTTATTGCTAAACAGGGTACCAACTTCGCTGTCACCATCTTCAAAAATTTCGATCTCTCGATGTTCGTAGTCGGTGAAACCAACATTGGCTTTAAAGCTTTCTATCCAGCTGTTTTCAAAATTCAGCTGGCCCTTAAAGTCATAGCGGGTTTGTTCCATGTTGATACGAACAAATTCTACTTCTTCGCCTTCGTGCTCACCTTCATGTTCCTCGCCTTCGTGGTCTTCGTCATGTTCCTCGCCTTCGTGGTCCTCATCATGTTCTTCTTCATGGCCATGGTGAACGTGACTGCCCGGCGGCAAACCATATTTGTTTTCTAGCTCGCTTACTGAAAAACCAAAAAACCCGGCATCGCCAACGTAGGAAAATCCTGCTGTACTACCGCGGGCCTTACCATCGGAATTGCCGATAAACCCCCGAGTATTTTCAAATTCTTCGTCGTCATGATCCTCTTCATGATCTTCTTCATGATCCTCTTCATGATCTTCGCCCATAAGGGCTTCCGCGAGCTCATCCACCGCTTCAACGGCATCTTCATCAATAGCAAAACCGTTAATTTCGTAATTGTCGTTTTCGCGAGTAAAGGCATCCAAATGAAAGCCAAAAGAGCCGACTGAGGCATCCAAGCGCATCACCGTTTTGTTTTCGTTATTCACGCCGTTGTGAGATTGTTCAAGCTGGAAATGGGGGTGATCAACCAAGGTGCTGGGAATGCGATTATCAATAACATTCACGACACCACCGACCGCGCCGCTGCCATAAAGCAAAGTGGATGGCCCGCGAATCACTTCAATCCGATCCGCCAGCATTGCCTCAGTGCCGTTGGCATGATCTGGACTGACGTTAGACGCATCGGTAAGACCAATGCCATTCTGCAAGATGCTGACCCGGTTGCCAGTTTGGCCACGAATAATAGGTTGGCCGACCCCGGTGCCGAAAGAGGAGTTAGCCATACCGATCTCGTTCTTCAAGGTATCGCCAAGGCTGTTGGAGGCCTTCTCCCGCAAAGCCTCTCCGGATAAAATGCCAATTGGCAGTGCTGTCTGCGCTTCTGTTGCAGCAAATGGTGCCGTGACCACTAACTCTACTAGCCTGTCTTCAATGTGCACACCGCCGGCATCAATATCTCTGAATGCATTTTTAGGCGAGTCCTCAGCGGCATTAGCGTACGAACAGATAGTGGCGGAAACCATCGCGACAGCAACGGCAACTTTTCTCTTTTGATAAAACATGGTCGAGCTCCAAACATAAACTTATTAAACGCGCAGTGCCTTTGGTGCAGAACTTAGAAGAAAACTTCAAAGAAATAGCCGAAAATGTTCTGGAAAGTCAGAAACAAGATCGCAACAGCACAAAAAGGGAAGATAAAACGGTAAAGTTAAGCTTGAGGTGGACCACGAGCAGAAGGAGTGCGGGCAACAGTATGAACTGCAGCGGGCAGGAGAATATCAAAAGATGAGGTGGGACTTTTTCCGAAAGTGAGCTCAGAATTACTGACCAGACTGTCGTCGCTAGAGCCGAGCTTGAGACAAATTTCACAATCGACTTGATCGCTAAGATCGCTGCCATGAGTGTGATTAAGACTTACCGCTTGGGCAAAAACCAAACTGCAAACAAGCAAAAAACTCAACGGCCCGCCAAGAAGCGAATGCTTTTTGGTGAAGCCCGTTAAATAATTTTTAATGTCTAGCAAGCCTTGCATTTTAACTACTCGGTTGAAATAACCACAAATTTTTTTACAGAATTAAAAACTGAGAATAATACTCAATGAATAAGTTATCTCTTCGTCGAAGGATGGTCAATAGATCTTAATAAATTCTTTTCGTGGAGCCTTTAAAATACTTCTACAAACCCGCTTAAAGAGATTTTGAAAAAGTTTCAAGAGCTGCCAAACCCACGACGTCCTGAGCAATCAGAAAAAGATCTTGTCTTGGGATCGAGGGCAGCGCTTTACTCAAGGTAGCCAAATGGGCTTCTTCTTGTGTCGCTCGCTCTAGCAAAAACTCACCGCTATTTTTGGGCGCGCGCTTGTTCACCACCAGACCATCCACGCTGATGCCGCCACGCTCGAGTTGCTCATGAAGCTCGATAGTTTCCAACACTGGCAATCGCTCGGCCGCCAGCACGATAATAAAAGACGTCATGTCTGAATCGGCAAGCTTGTCTCTTAAAGTGGCGAATTTATTTTTTCGGCGCAGCAGAATTTGCCTGATCTTGCTTTCTTTCGCTTTTTCTTTATCTGCCGGATCACCAAAGAGCTTATCTTCCATGCTGGAATCTCGACTAAGGTCACGCACCACCTCGGCAAACTTGTCAGCTTTCTCCCGGCGTTTT
>CAJWGN010000119.1 GCA_913031035.1 uncultured Gammaproteobacteria bacterium | reverse complement strand
ACACCGGCTCGTCCCACCGCTGCGAGTATTCTCCCCCCGTTGGGGTCTGACGCATAGACAGCTGTCTTAACAAGGGGCGACTCAGCAACACAGTAGGCTATTTTTAGGCACTCCTGCGCACTGGCACCGCCGACCACATCTACAGTGACAAATTTGCTCGCCCCTTCTGCATCTTTTATGAGACCAGTAGCCAAGTCCACGAATATACTAGCGAGCTGCTCACGAAAGGTAGCAATGTCAATGTGCGAGGCATCAATTTCTACACCTGACTTACCTGTCGCCGTGAGCATGCAACAGTCATTAGTTGAAGTATCACCATCGACCGTAATTCTGTTGAAAGATTGGTTTATACAACCATCCAAAAGCGCCTTCAAGAACTCTGATTCAATCTGAGCATCAGTAAATATGTAAGCGAGCATGGTCGCCATATTAGGCTTGATCATGCCCGCGCCTTTTGCAAACCCAGTTACGACTACTTCAGCCCCAGCCATTAGAATCTTTCTTGAGACTAGCTTTGGCCGTGTATCTGTAGTTAGTATCCCAGTCGCCGCGGCTAACCAGTTGCCCTCATCGAGGCTGTTAAATGCATCAGGCAAACCCAGCAGGATCTTCTCAACTGGTAATTTCTCACCAATGACACCCGTAGAAAACGGCAATACATTAGTAATTCCTGTGTGCGCTATCTCAGCGAGCCCCTTACAGCAAACCAAGGCATCAACCTTTCCCGCAGCGCCGGTACCGGCGTTGGCATTACCCGTGTTAATTAAAAAATAGCGAGCGTCAGACTGCTCTAAATGCTGTTTCAACAACTGTACAGGCGCTGCGCAGAAAGCATTTTGAGTCGTCACCCCAACCACAGTAGAACCGGCTGCAATCTCCACAACAACCAGATCAAGCCGGTTTAGATAGCGTACATTGCTCTGAACTGCCGCCAATCTGATACCAGCCACTGGATGAATCGGGCTAATTAACTGATCTTTGATTTTACTGCTCATAGTTTACAATCAATTGACTAGGCGATCTTGCCGTGGCATTGCTTATATTTCTTCCCCGAACCGCAAGGACAAATATCGTTTCGGCCAACTTTAGGCACATCACGAACGAATGGCTCTGCGTTCGTTGCGGCCGGTCTAGCTCGGCTCGATGGAACATCCTCGGCCTGTGACATCGCTGATGCCGCCTGATGTTGGAAATTTATTTTTTCACGGGCTGACTCTTCCTCTCGCTGCCGCTCGATTGCATCAGCAGAGTCCTCTTGCCTTATTTTGACAAGGCTCAACACTTTTATTACTTCTTGCTGCAAGTTGACCATTAATTCAGAAAATAGCGCGAAGGCTTCACGCTTGTATTCTTGGCGAGGGTTTTTTCCACCATAAGATCGGAGAAAAATCCCCTGTCTTAATTGATCCACTGTCGCCAAATGGTCTTTCCATAAACCATCAAGAATTTGCAAAGTTATTTGTTTCTCAAAAAGCCGCATTTTCTCACCTACGGACTCACTTTTAGCGTGATATTCTTGGCTCAAAAGTTCATTGATTTTCAACTTGAGTTGATCTTCAAACAGCTGATCATCGTCTTCTAACCACTTCTGCACTGGCAACTGACTTGCGAACTGCGCTTCAATCGCAGCGGTGAGCCCTTCAATATCCCACTGCTCTGGCACAGATTGTGGTGGCACATAGTCATCTACTAACTGACTTACTACTTCTGTTCGCATATCAGTCAAAAGATCAGATACATCGTCGCTTGCCATTAGCTCGTTGCGCTGCCGATAAATAATCGTTCGTTGATCGTTGGCAACATTATCGTACTCTAGAAGCTGCTTTCTGATATCAAAGTTACGGCCTTCGACTTTTCTTTGAGCCTTTTCTATGGATCGCGTAACCATTGAATGTTCAATGGCCTCACCTCGCTCCATTCCCAACTTCCTCATGAAGTTTTTCACCCCATCCGTGGCAAAAATTCTTAATAAGTTATCTTCCATAGAAAGGTAAAACCTAGAGTATCCAGGATCGCCCTGCCGACCAGCTCTTCCTCGTAACTGATTATCGATACGCCGAGATTCATGTCTTTCAGTACCGATGATATGCAAACCACCCGAATTAATTACAGTCTCGTGTCTGAGTTTCCATTCTTCTTTAATTTTTGCAATTTTCTCGTCAGTTGGGTTTTTAAGCTGTTCAATTTCCGACTCCCATTTGCCACCTAGAACAATATCTGTTCCTCGGCCAGCCATATTAGTCGCGATAGTTACCACGCCTGGCCTACCAGCCTGCGCAATGATCTCAGCCTCCTTCTCGTGAAACTTAGCATTCAGAACTTCATGTTTAATCTTCTGCTTTGTTAGGTAATCCGAAAGCACCTCAGACGTATCGATTGATGCAGTACCAACAAGTACTGGGGCACCATGTTCACTGATTTCTTTAATATCCTTTACAATGGCTTCAAGTTTTTCTTCCATAGTAAGAAAGATCAAATCGTTAGCATCATCTCTCACCATGGGCTGGTTAGTTGGAATAACAACAACATCTAAACCATATATCTGATTAAATTCAAAGGCTTCGGTGTCTGCCGTACCAGTCATACCAGAAAGCGTGTTGTACAAACGAAAATAGTTCTGAAAGGTGGTCGATGCTAAGGTTTGGCTTTCACTTTGAATTTCCAAGCTTTCTTTTGCCTCTAACGCTTGGTGAAGCCCTTCTGAAAGCCGGCGCCCTTCCATTGTCCTGCCGGTGTGCTCATCAATCAAAATGACTTTTTTATCTTGGACGATGTATTCAACATCTCGATTAAAAAGATGATGAGCTTTTAAAGCCGCGTGCACATGATGCAACAGCGATAAGTTGGTAGCCGAGTAAAGTGACTCCCCTTCATCGAGCAGCTCTTTCTCTATCAGAATTGATTCCACGTGCTCATGTCCCTGCTCGGTGAGTTCCACCTGCCGGCTTTTTTCGTCAACAGTAAAGTGACCGTTTTCTTCTGGGACAAAATTTTTGTCCATCATTTCCATTTTGGATTTTTCTTGTTTCTCACCCAATTCAAGTTTAGGAATAAGGTTATTTATAGCAATATAAAGTGCTGAACTATTCTCTGCAGCGCCTGAAATTATGAGCGGTGTTCGAGCCTCATCAATTAAAATCGAATCCACTTCATCGACAATTGCGAAATTGAGTTTATCCTGCATTTTGTCGTCAAGGCGAAACGCCATGTTGTCGCGCAAATAGTCGAAGCCAAACTCATTGTTGGTTCCGTAGGTGATGTCAGATCGGTATGCCGCTTTTTTATCGTCAGCTAATTGACCAGACTGAATAACACCTACTGACAGACCGAGATATTCATACAGCGGCCGCATCCAGTTGGCATCACGCTCTGCCAAATATTCGTTTACGGTTACTACGTGCACACCATCTCCGCTTAGCCCGTTTAAATACGCGGGCAAAGTTGCCATGAGAGTCTTACCTTCACCTGTACGCATTTCTGAAATCGATCCATCATGCAGGACCATGCCACCAATTAGTTGGACGTCAAAATGTCTCATACCCATGACTCTAACCCCTGCTTCACGCACAACTGCAAAGGCCTCCGGCAACAGATCGTTTAGGTTTTCACCCTCTTTCAATCTGCGCTTGAAATCATTGGTCTTGTCTTGAAGCTCAGGGTCTGTGAGCGCCTTAATCGACTCTTCAAGCTTATTTATGCTGACTATAGAGCGTTGTAGCTTCTTTAGTTTACGGGAGTTACTGGTACCGAAGATCGAATTTAAAATATTCATACGTTAAGGCTTTTGGAATTAGAATTTAGATTACAAGGTGTACGCGGCAATTCAAACGAAGTTTGCCACCAAATGCGAGCGATGCTTAGCTGAGGATTATCTAGCGGTGCGGTGAATATAGGCGGCCGGATCGACCACTCTACCATTTTTATAGACTTCAAAATGAACGTGCGGCCCGGTAGAGCGGCCGGTCGAACCAACTAAGGCAATGTTTTGCCCTTTATTAACTACATCACCCACTTCAACAAATAATCTTTCTGAATGGGCGTATCGTGTTGTGTAACCGTTGCCATGATTGACCTCAACCATTAGCCCATAGCCTGAACGTGGTCCAGCCCATGTCACTACTCCTGCAGCAACCGTATTTATGTCCGCCCCGGCTTTACCCGTAGTGAAATCAATACCACCATGAAAAGTGAGACGACCGGTGAAAGGGTCTAGACGCTTACCGAATCTCGATGCGATCCAACCTTTGTCTAATGGTCTACCTGCTATAAAAACATCAGACTGGATCTTCCGATCAGCCATCATGCCTTCTAATATCTCTAATTTCTGCTGCCGGTCATCTAACTGATCTTCTAACTGGTCGACAGCGCTCATAAACCCAGCCGTGCTATAGGGTTCACTCACCCCTATACCGGGGCCGCCGACAGCTAAAGGCTGACTGAAATCAAACTCGCCTTCATCGAGGTCGGCAATCTCTGTTACTCGCTCACCAACCGCATCTAGACGGACTAACCGTGCTTGCATCAATGCCAAACGCAACGTGAGTGCTTCTAACTGCTGTTCGGCTCCCTGCTTAATATCAGCTAGTTGATCCGATTGAAGCTTTAGTTGACGCTCCCAGTTTCCGGCTGTTTCTTCTGAAAAAACGCGAGATTCTTGAGACACAGCAAGTTGATAGCCAAAATAGCCGAGAGCGACTGGCGTTCCGAGCAAGCAGAGAGAGAGCAAGCCTTTTAGCCAGCCCTTGAGGACAATTGTTTTTGAATGACCGTGGTGTTGGTCAACTAAGATAAGTTTCATTGGTAAGTGTAAATCTTAAAACCCTTATTGTAAGTCTAGTTAACCTTGGGTGATATACAAAATGCTGCCACACTTGATTTTATTATTTGTATCAACAAGTTAGCTTGACGCTACTGGCTATGCAGCAAGTATTGGCTTCATATAGGATATCGGAACACTACTATCATCTTCAAAACTGACGATTTCCCAAGCATCTTTATTAACTTCAAGCATTCTTAGTAAAGCATTATTGAGAGCATGTCCAGATTTATGTCCTTTAAACTCACCTATCAGGCTGTTACCTAGCAAGTATAAATCGCCTATCGAATCTAGAATTTTGTGCTTAACAAATTCGTCCTCATATCGCAGCCCATCTTCGTTCAGGACTTTGTAGTCCCCAACTGCAATAGCATTGTCCATGCTGGCACCAAGGGCCAAGTTTCTATTTTGTAACTCTTCAAACTCATGCATAAAGCCGAAAGTCCGTGCCCGACTTACTTCTTTAACGAAGGAGGTGCTGGAAAAGTCAATAGTAGCGCTTTTCGTGTACTTCTTATAGACAGGGTGGTCGTACAATAAGGTATAGCTAACTTTGAATCCGTTAAATGGCTCAAGGCTAACCCACTTACCATCTTGCTCAAGTCTGATTGGCTGCTTGATGCGGATGAATTTCTTTAATTCAGACTGCTCTTCAATGCCAGCGGACTGGATTAAAAATACGAATACTCCTGCACTGCCATCCATAATAGGCACTTCAGGGGCGCTAACATCGACGAACGCGTTATCAATACCGAGACCGGACATAGCCGACATCAGGTGTTCAACTGTTGAAATTCGCACGTCGCCTTTCGCTAAGGTCGTTGAGAGTGTTGTATCACCAACGTTTGCAGCGACGGCTGCTATTTGAACTACCGGGTCTAAGTCTACTCGGTTAAAAACAATGCCCGTATTAACTGGGGCCGGCCTAAGAGTAAGATATACCTTTTTTCCTGTGTGCAATCCTACACCAGTGGCGCGAATTACGTTTTTAAGCGTTCTTTGTTTTAGCATAAGTCTTAGTCTGTGGCCTTTATTTATTAATTTTGTAATTTAAAGTTAAGCGCTTGCCGGGGCGTTCACCCGACTTTAGACAGCTATTTATCGATACAATTCCGTGTGAGTCCTGGAAGCATCGAATTAAGCTTAAATTAGACCGAGTATCTTCGAACTTCTTGCATACTGCGCCGTGCAAATACGCAGCCGTCTGAGGCACTGCATGGTAGCAAAGCTGAAGGAATAACCCAACATATAGTGGCTGTTGACTTAACACTTCCGGAAACTACCCGGCACCGTGCAAGATGCCAAAAACATTGCACGAGGCACCTGCCAAAATAATTCTCACAAAATCCAGCTAAGATTGAGCTCATGCAAGTTGCGGGCTTAAGGTAAACCCGCGTTATTTCTTGCTCTTAGTCGGCCTGACGCCGAAGAAATGCTGGGATATCTAAATAGTCCATATCAGCGGCAGAGCCAGCAGCTTTCGCCGCAGTTTGACCTCGGCCCTGAACTGCACGGTTGCGCATTACAGCAGGCTTATCCAACTGGCTGTAGTCCGTCACTGGCCCAATTTCCGTGTTATCGATGACTTTTTTAGGCTTGGCATTAGCAGCACCCAAGCCGGTAGCGACAACAGTCACCCGTATTTCGTCAGCCAAACTAGGATCAATAACAGTGCCCACAACTACGGTGGCGTCATCAGAAGCAAATTCCTCAACTGTGTCGCCAACTTCAGCAAACTCACCTAGAGACAAGTTCTCCCCAGCCGTAATGTTAACCAAAATACCTCGTGCTCCTTGCAGATTCACGTCTTCTAACAGCGGCGATCGAATAGCCGCTTCAGCCGCTTCCCGGGCTCTATCGGGGCCAGACGCCAATCCCGTTCCCATCATTGCCATTCCCATTTCAGACATAACAGTTTTAACATCCGCAAAATCGACGTTAATCATTCCAGGATGCATAATTAAATCAGCTATCCCCTTAACCGCACCAAGCAAGACATCATTGGCCGCCTTGAACGCCTCAAGCAAAGTCGCGTCCTTGCCTAGCACATCAAGGAGTTTCTCATTTGGGATAGTTATCAGTGAATCTACGTTTTCAGATAGCAAGCGGATGCCCTCTTCTGCAATAGCTGATCGCTTTTTCCCTTCAAATGGAAAAGGTCTCGTAACGACGGCAACGGTTAGAATTCCCATTTCCCGGGCTACTTCAGCGACAATAGGCGCCGCTCCAGTACCTGTACCGCCGCCCATGCCCGCGGTGATAAAAACCATGTCCGCGCCGGATAAAATTTCTGCTATTTGATCCCGGTCTTCTAGCGCTGCCTGACGCCCAACCTCAGGATTAGCTCCCGCACCTAAACCTTTAGTTATCCCTGTGCCTATTTGCAGCACAGTTTTCGCCTTAAGATTACTTAGAGCTTGCGCATCAGTGTTTGCACAGATGAAATCTACGCCATCTACTTGATTTGCAATCATGTGATGTACCGCGTTTCCGCCTCCACCCCCTACACCAATTACTTTTATCACAGCACTCTGTGGTATGTTTTCAATTAATTCAAACATATAGCCCCCTTATTATTCTCAAATTCTGTCAATCACGTTGATTTTTGACTGTTTACTAAAAATTTCCTTGAAACCAGCTCTTAACTCTATCCACCATATGGACTTGTGTTTCTTTTTTCGGATCAATCCCGTCTCTTTCTTGGTACTGCTTAAGCCCATAGAGCAACAAACCAACGCCTGTCGAATAAATTGGGTTTCTTACAATATCGGCTAATCCCTTAACATTATGAGGGGCACCAATTCTTACTGGCGCATGAAATATTTCTTCAGCGAGCTCCATCACACCTTCCATTTTGCTGGTGCCTCCGGTTAGCACTATGCCGGCTGCTAGCAGGTTCTCAAAACCACTCCTCTGTAGCTCCGCCTGAATTAAAGTAAACAATTCGTCATACCTCGGCTCCACAACCTCAGCCAAAGCTTGACGTGACAATTCCCTCGGAGGCCGGTCACCAACGCTCGGTACTTTAATGCTTTCATCACCGCTTGCTAGCTGTGTTAATGCACATGCGTACTTGATTTTAATCTCTTCCGCATTCTCGGTAGGAGTACGCAGCGCCATTGCAATATCATTGGTAACCTGGTCGCCGGCAATAGGAATTACACCGGTATGCCTAATCGCTCCCTCAGTAAATATCGCAATATCGGTAGTGCCTCCACCGATGTCGACAAGACAAACTCCAAGCTCTTTTTCGTCATCTGTTAGAACAGAATAGCTAGAAGCTAGCTGCTCCAAAATTATTTCGTCTGTCTCTAAACCGCAGCGCTTAATGCACTTTTCAATATTTTGAACAGCATTGATCGCACAAGTTACCAAATGTACTTTTGCCTCCAACCGCACACCCGACATACCAAGCGGCTCTTTGACACCTTCTTGAGAATCAATAATGTATTCTTGAGGAAGGATATGAAGTACCTTTTGATCAGCTGGAATCGCCACTGCTTGGGCCGCATCTATAACTCGTTCTATATCTGCACGCATTACCTCACCATCGCGTATCGCGACGATGCCATGGGAGTTCATACTTCTAATATGGCTGCCAGCGATACCTGCGTAAACTGAGCGAATTTGGCAACCGGCCATCAATTCAGCTTCCTCAATCGCACGCTGAATAGATTCTACAGTCGACTCGATGTTGACCACTGTTCCTTTTTTCAATCCCCGCGAGCGGTGACTGCCGATACCAACGATGTCTAGGCTGCCGCTAGGATTTATAGCACCTACGATGGCCACCACCTTTGAAGTGCCAATATCCAATCCGACGATTACGTTGTTTGCTACAGATTCGCTCATAATATGCACTTCCGAAGTTGAACTTCCTGTAGCGTTCTCTTTTTATGGGCCCGGCTAATAATCACCTTACCGCTACTCCTGATAATTCTTGTTCAACTGTTTTCACAGCAAAGCCATTGCTGTACCTAAGATCCACCGATGCAATATCGGCCAAATCAATTTCCGCCCTGGTGGTAATAAATGTGACCAAGCGGCTGATATTCTCGAAAACGTCAACTTTACCTGCAGAAACATGGATCGTGTCATTAAGCGTTAACTCCCAACTTCCTCGCTTACTGTAGTCGAGCTCGGTCAGCCTCAAGCCTTCCGGCGACAATAGCTGGTTCAACTTTTGATACTGCCGCATCACTTCTATTTGCGAGCCAGTGGGACCCTTTAAGGTTGGCAGTGACTGATTTACAGCTGCAGTCATTGGCTTAATCACCTCACCAGTTTGGTTCAAATAAGCGGAGTCACCCCATCTCGCAATAGCCACTTCTTCCTGCAGCTCGAGCGACAGAGTATCAGGCCAAATACGTTTTACCGATACGAACTCAACCCAAGGCATTAGCTCCAGCTTTTGCTTTTTCCTCATTAATTCTTGTAATAACACTATCCCAGACATTCCCTGATTTCCAGAAACCCGGCATTACCAGGGTATCCCAATAATCAACATCGTAGTGCTCCTCTTTCTGAAACATTAGATGGACAATATCTTTAAGCAAGCCGTGATATTTCAAACCCGCATCAGGCCTTGATTTTCTTTTCTTGGGAAAGCCCTTGGAGTCTATTTCTTTTATCTGACTTTCAAGATATTTATTATGCTTAAGTATCTTTCTTATCTCATTAGGCTCCAGGGTTTTACTATTAAACAGTCTTAAATACTCATCATCTTTATCATATTTCAATACTTTAAATTTTTTTGATAAGAATTTATCAACTAGAATTGCCGTAACAGCATTTCTAGCAGTGCTTCCCTTTCCATACATTTTCATATTAAAAAGATCATCTTTTTCCTTATTCGTTAGATTGAACAAACCATCTGCTAAATATTTAATATATTTTTTTGTCTTCCCAGTTATTTTTTTTGTATTCTCGACAGCTCCAGACTCTTCTTCCATCCGCATATTTTTATATGCCTCCATCGTTGCTCGATCAATAACATCTAATAGTCCCTGAAAAAATATATCCTGTAAAATCCCATTTGTTTTTTTCCAACGATTTTCATTCTTATCTTTAACAATGTTTATAAGATCATTTAAATGGTTATAGATATTAGCTTTTGCTTGCAGCATATCAATCCAAGAGCTTCCAGATGAGCTGCCGTGCTTCAGCCTACCCATTGTGCCTGACGGCGACGGCGACGGTCAC
>CAJWGN010000118.1 GCA_913031035.1 uncultured Gammaproteobacteria bacterium | reverse complement strand
GCAGTAAACTGATCAAAGCCGCCGTGAGTGGGGTACCGTCTGTAACCACCCCGAATGCCATCTGGGTTTAGTGACCCATCGGGGTTTAATGTTGCAGCTTGGTGTCCTGGGGCTCCGGCCATACCGACTGCGATGTCCGGGGCTGTGTTGTTCCAGCGGCGCAGTTCTGTTGGTGTGTCTAGTCCATAAACGCCTAGGTCAGTGGCAGATCTCGATGGATGGTTGGCGATAAGCAGGGGGGGCACCGTAAGTTCGGCCATAGCCTGCAAAGCCAGCAGCATTTTAGGCTCGCTGTCCCAGCTAGCATCTGCAGGCCAAGGTTCACGTTTGGCAAAATTTGATTCAATCTCGAAAAGCTTAATGGCCTCATCATCGGAGAAGGGGATTATTAAACTGGAATGATCTGCGCCGGGCGTATCAAATTCCATTCCATAGAACTGCAGCACTTCCGGTACAACGAGTCGGGATTTGAGGAGCTCTGGATAGGCTGTGTTAAAATTTAGTTTGCTGTGGTTTGGGCCGCCATGGTCTGTTGTGACCATCCAGCTTAGCCCAAAATACTTAGCCATTAGGGCATTCATAGGAGTGGGGTATATAGCGTCGCCGCCTTTGATCGGGGCGGGGGGCTCGATAGTTCTATCCCAGCCTACGCTATAGCGACTGTGAATATGGTGGTCGCCGGCATGCCACGAAAAATCATCGGCTTGCGCCTGAATCGAATTATGGGCACAGGCGCTCAATAAAAGGGTAGCCAATAGCTGCTTTGACGTTAACGGCGGAACTAATAACTGTCTGGCGATCAATCCTTTTACTATTGTCATACTTGTGTCTTCGCCTTTAGTGACGGTGTGAATGAAGTTGCCGATTCTGAGATGAGAGTGATAACTCTCGCCTCACCGCGACATTAAGTTGGTAGATTTTATGAAGGGTCAAATTCAATTTCAAGCTTCTTGAACGCCTGGCTTTCCCGCTTCAACCACATAGGTCTTGCGAATGCTGATAGGCGCGCCGGCTTCGGTAATCTTCGGCAACACTTTATAGTCAGATCGCCATAGTGTTGGAGTGACCGTAGCCGCGATGTAACCTCGCTGGGCGTTATAGAATTTCACATGGGGGTTATTCGCCAGCAATGCCCTGCCGTAGTCTGTCATATCGGCACCGTCACCCCCGCTGGTTATGGAGGTGCCAACAAATTCAGATCCAACTGTTTTAGAAGATTGCTTATCAAAATCCAGCTTCAGATCGGCGGCCCAGTTGGAGTGAATGTCCCCGGTGATCACCACAGGATTCGGCGTTTTGACTTGATCTAGGTGTTCCAGTAATTCCTGGCGCTCATAGGGGTAACCGTCCCAAATATCCATCGGCCATAGTTCTTCGCCTGACTCGTTCAGCGACCTGAGACTGGCCATCATTACTTGTTGGGCTAATACATTCCAGGTTGCATCTGTAGTGGCCAAGCTGTCTTTAAGCCACTTTTTTTGAGCGGTACCTAGTAGTGTCCTGCTTCGGTCTTGATGGGCCATGCAGCTTGGTTTTCTGCCATCGCCGCAGGCTTGATCGCTTCTGTATTGGCGAGTGTCCAGCACGTTCATCTCAAGCAGGTTGCCAAAGCGCAGGCGTCGGTAGATTGGCATGGATGGACCTTGACGACCGATGGGCAGTCGAATAGGCATGAATTCGTAGAATGCCTGATAGGCAGCGGCGCGGCGCATTAACAGCTGTTCAGTCGTTTGCTCATCCTCGCCGATATCAGCTGCATAGTTGTTGTCTACCTCATGATCATCCCAGGTAACTGCCCATGGGGCGGAGGCATGGGCTGCCTGCAAGTCAGGATCAGATTTGTAAGTGGTGTAGCGGGCCCGGTAATCGCTTAGATTTATTATTTCTGGACCTTCATGAGCTCTGACCCGCACCTTGCCCCAACTGCTTTCGTAAATGTAGTCGCCTAAATGCGTAATAAGGTCAAATTCCTCGGCCGCCATGTGGTCATAGGCAGTGAAAAAACCATGTTCATACTGTTGGCAGGAAGCAATAGCAAAGCGAAATTCTTGGTTGCTAGCATTCGCCGCCGGTGCGGTTTTTGTGCGGCCAACCGAGCTGGTTATCCCGCCAATATGCCATCGGTAGAAATACTCGGTGTCCGGATCTAGCCCGCGAACCTCTGCATGTGCGGAGTGGCCGAGCTCTGGAGTAGCGGCGATAGAACCGCGGCGAAGTATGGTAGAGAATGCTCTAGAATCTGCTATCTCGTAATCAACGTCCACTGCATCCAACGCCGCATTTGCGGCAATCATGACTTCACTGGCCAGGCGTGTCCATAAAACCACGGAGTCTGAGGTTGGGTCGCCTGACGCGATGCCAAGATAAAACGGGTCGGCTTGTAAGCGGCTGAGCCGTTTAGAGGCGCCATGCAAAAGATTAGGGAGTCCACCTAGCGCCAATGCTGCTGTCAATTTAGCGCCGCTTTTAAGTAGGTTGCGGCGCGAGATGGAAGAATTTGCCAAGGCTAACCAAGGATCAGTTCTGATGGGCATAACGGGGCTCCCGAGATTTTTGAAACATAAATGAGCTGCTTAATGACGATAGTAGAGCTTGATTGTTGCGCTAACATGACGTTATGGCAATAGGGGAATCTGAGTCGACGTTGAATTAGCAGGCTGGTTTGGATTTGGAGCATAAGTTGGAGGTATAAAAAAGGGGCGGTAACCTTACTCACCGCCCCTGCGCATCAAATGCGATTTTCTATTCTAAATTAAAACTCTGTTTAGAAGTCTGCTCTTAGGCGAGCGTAGTAGTAGCCGCCCTGCCAAGGCACAACGGTGCCCGAGGAGTATATACGACCACAGCAGAAGTCGGAGATAGTATCTCTATCAGGGAACGCATCTAACAGGTTGCGTCCGCCAACCGAAAGACGCAGCATGTCGTTGATCTGCCACTGACCTTCGAGGTCAGTTTGGAAGAAGTTAGGCAGATTTTGGAAGCGCAATCCGTTTGGACCTGTGCCGCCTGTGTTGGAGTTGGTGGCCTCACCAAACCAGCTCAAACGAGCGACAAGGCTGAAATCGCCAACATTATAGGTGCCGGTAAAAATGCCGCGCCACTGCGGATCGCCATTAATAAAGTCATACTGGTTCTCAGAATTTAGGAACTGTGATGGATCAGATTCAAATGAGTTTTCGGTATAGTTCATTGCCGCGCTTAACGTTGTAGTGCCTGCATTGCCAAAATCCAGTGGGTAGCTGGCCACTATGTCGAAGCCTTCTGTTCGGCTATCAAAGGCATTGGTGAAATATTGAACTGCACCAATGGTGTTGGCTCCAGCAACTCCGGCAGAATCAAGTGCCTGAAAGTTAGCAAATGCTGCGCCGGAAGTGGGGTCGGTAGAAACAGTTAAAGGCGAAATTGCATTGGTGCGATCATCTATATCGATTCGGTAATAGTCAATGGTTAGATCTAAGTCGCCGAAGGCTGCCGTGAAACCGAAGGTATAGTTTTGTGCTGTTTCGGGCTTCAGACCAGTTGCACCCAAAGCAGCTGCAACTGGGCCGCCCGGTGGGAACAGGCCTTGAGCTATTGGTACGCCATCTGGCAGGCGTGTTGATACGTTAATGGTGCCTTGCTGACCTGGAGTTGGTGCTCGAAAACCTGTGCCCACTGAACCACGGAAAGCGACGTTGTCACTGAATTCATAACGACCGGCTACCTGATAAACAATTTCGCTACCAAAGTCTTCATAGTCTTCGTAGCGCAAAGCGCCCTGCATAAACAGCTTATCAGTAAACTCGGCACTCAATTCGCCAAAGATGCCGAATGATTCGCGTTCGAAAGTGCCTATAAATTGAGGTGAGTTTCCCGGAAACCCGTTTGAGCCGACTCCAACAGCGGTATAAACAGGATCACTTGAGTTCGAACAATCGAGGGTTGATCCACCTGCAATGGCTGTCAAGCCATTAGGCGCCGCAGTCATATCGGCATTACAAAGATCCCAAGGATCTTTGGCGGCATAAGGTCCTACAGCATAAGAGGCTGGGTCACCAGAAACCACCTCGTAGGACTCAGCCATGTAGCTGCCACCAAAAGCAAACACTGCTGGGCTAGCTAATCCGAAATCAAGTTCTTTAGTGAAATCTGCTTGGAACTGAGTCTCTTCATTGACAAGATCGCCAGGGCGGAAGTTCGTTGGTGTGTTAGCTTGACCCAGCACATCACCTAGAGACGGGTTAACCGTATTATAAAGATTGTAGCGCACTTCGCTCGACCCAGTTCGACCGGTAAAGTCATAAGTTAAACCGTTATCGAGTTCGCCGCGGATACCACCGACAAGTGAGAAGTCAATTACGTTGCCTTTGAACTGAGGAGTGAAACCACCAGGAAAGATGTCCAACGGTGAGTAAATAGAGCCGTCCGGGCGACGCAGATCTTCAATTACCCCATTGCCCGGATAGCGATAGAAAAAGTTGCCGTCGGCTGTGGAATCAGAATAGTTAGCGTAGGCATATGCTTCGGTATCTGCATCAAGCTGATAGCCGGCGTTAACGAAAACACGCACGGCTTCTGATTGGGGCTGTCCCCAAGGCTGGACTACTTCTGAAACGCCTGCGGCATTTGCGCTGCGGAAATTAGCTTGGTAGGCCGGATCTAAGGCCGCGGCAGCATAGCTGGCTGTGGGATCAAAATTGGGGAGATTTGGGTCCACACACCACCAAGATTGACAGTATTGTTCAGCGCGGACGGTGCGGTCTGCTTCGACTAATTCGCCTGATATGCTGACAAATCCGTCTTCACCAAGGGGTAGGCCAATGTTGCCTTGGATGGTCGTCATAGCGCCATCGCCTTCGAAGAACTCACCGGTATCGATGGTCAAGCTGCCGCCGTCACGATTGTCGTTGAGGTTGAAGTTGATTACGCCAGCGATGGCATCAGAGCCGTAGAGAGCCGACGCCCCATCTCGAAGAACCTCAATATTCTTAAGGGCGGATGCTGGGATAGTTGCAATGTCAGGCCCCTGAGTGCCAGAACCGCCAATTGAAACTAGAGCAGCTCGGTGGCGTCTTTTCCCGTTAACAAGAACAAGTGTTTTATCTGTCGGCAAGCCGCGTAACTGGGCCGGACGGATAAAAGTTGCTCCGTCAGAAATTGGTTGGCGCGCTACGTTAAATGAAGGCACCAACGTTTGAAGAATGTTGTTGGTATCGGTGTGAGAAATTGATTCAATATCAGCGGCACTAAAGACGTCGATAGGAACCGCAGAATCGGATACCGTGCGCGGTCGACCGCGTGAACCAGTGGTAATTATTTCTTCAATCGCACTGGCTTGTTCTGATTCCTGAGCGAGTGATTGAATGCTAAAGCCGGAACCGGCGGTAAACACTGCTATCGCTAGCAAGTGTTTTGGATGCTTTCTAAAAATCATGCGTATGCTCCTAGGATGGAATTTTTATGTGGGTCTCGCTTCTCCATAACAGCAATTCCTATGCCATCTGAACGCAGGCAAGGGGAAAACGTTAGATATATTGGGTTTCAAGGGTCTTAACGAGGTTTTCTGGATGAGGACTAGGGTGATATTTTTGAACAAGAGCATTAAAACGGTGAAAGTACTGCTAGAAAAGCGGGCACGTGAACCAAAAAAGGACCTAATCTATTTTGGCGCGGGCGCCAGATGTCTTTTATGTAGGATTAGGCGGAGAGTTTGTGGCAGTTAAAAGAAAGGTAAGTTAAGCATAGCGTAAAGCCATTAAATTTAGAGCTGGAGGAAAATTCACGGCAAGGGCATTTCTGCACTATCTAGCTCGCGCGCCGGCATAAATGCCTTCAACGGCTGGGTTGAGCGCACTTGCTCTAGCCAAAACACGCCATCAAACGGTGCGCTGTTTCCTCGGGTGCTGACAAAGTCAACATCACCGTCGTTATCCATATCTCTTGCGATAAACTTATCAAACATGCCTCTTTTGCGCCGTGAGATGTCATGTCTTTTCCAGCTAGAGTCGGCCTTGTTTGGGTTTTCAAACCAGCCAATGCGGCCTAAGGAATCACGCACATCCACATCCCCATCGCCGGTTCGGGGACCTCGGCTATAGCTTCCTGAAATTACATCAATATCCCCATCCCCATCTATATCTGCTACTTCAATTCCAGTAATGCTGTCGGGTAAAAAATCGCCAATAGGGTGCGAATTCCAAGCATCATCAAAATTCTCAGGCTGTTCTATCCATGCCATTTTATTTCCAGCCGCGCCAATAATATCAAGCCGGCCATCCCCGTTTAAATCAGCGTAGGAAAGGTTAAACCCACCCATGCTGGGACCATTGATACCGATAGCATGTTCAGCGAATTCGATCTCAGAGTCATTGCCAATATTTTCGAACCAGGCCAGTCGGTTTTCTCCTCGACTACCAATGACGATATCTAGGTCTCCATCGCCGTCTAGGTCAACAGGTTCTGCATTTTGAGGAATGCTGTACCTCCCTAATACGCTTTCACGCCAGCTACTTCCCAGCAACGGGTCGCCTCGTAACTGGAATATGGAAACAGGGGTTGAGCGGGCGTAGTCTAGCGGCCCAGGTCTTTGAGCGCCTTTGTTGGCCGCCGTAATTTCTGGAATTCCATCGCGGTTGAAGTCGGCTAAAAATACTCTTATGTAAGATCCTGTGCCTTCGGTCATCGGCAGGATCAATCGCTTCCAGGTTTGCGACCGACTGCCAGCAGCGCCAGGATTTTCGAGATAAATAAGATGTGACAGCTCTGCAGCTACAACGACATCGAGAAACCCGTCTCGGTTAATGTCGGCAATGGCAACATCCTCCGGCGCGGGCGCGTCGGTAGATTCGGCAATGGTTATGTTGGTCCAGCTATCGTGATCATTCGACGCAAATGCTATACGCACATGCCCTTCAGGTGGGGGGGTAAAATTCGGGTCATAGCTTGAAGAATCATATTCTGAGTCAGATTCATGAACCGAAATAACATCGTCCAGGCCATCGCCATCTATATCTCCTACTACTAGGCCGTCACTGCCGCTTAAAGCGAAGCCTGCAGTTACCGGGTCATCAATAATATGTTCTCGCCAGCTTATAAAATTGCCGGCGAGAGACTTCGCGGCGCTCAATGTGTCGCCGACCGGTGTTTGACCGCGCAGTGTGCTGCAATACAGTAGTGGGAGTATTACGAGGGGAAAGCTAAGCTGTTGAATCCTATTCATTATTATTTTGATTACCTGAGTTTATATTAAGGTTAGCAATACCTTCATTGTGACTGAAGTGGGCGGGAACAGGAACAGGAACAACAAAATCAACGTTTATTGCGTCAATCAACTGCAGTGTTTATCCTTATGTCACTCTTACATGGAAGACAAGATATGAAAACGATATTTAATCTCGGCCTTTTCTTTATCGTGGCAACACTGTTTCTCGCTTTTACGATAAGACAGAATCTGATCCAGCCGCCAAAGGTTGACCCCTCTCATGATTTTAATACCGAACGTGCATTTGAGCGTTTGCAGCGTATTTTAGGTGATGAAAGTCCGCATCCGGTTGATAGTGATGCTAATGATGCGCTGCGTGATCGTCTCATCTCTGAAATTAAAGCAATAGGGTTTACCCCTATCGTCACAGATAGGTTTTATTGTAACCAGCGCAATTGGGCTTTGCTTTGCGCGCGTGTGCAAAATGTCATGTTTTGGATAGGTGACGCTGGACCTAATGCCATTATGGTCGCTTCTCACTATGATTCTGTCCCAACTGGGCCGGGTGCCGCAGATGATGGAGCGGGTGTGGCGGCGAGTCTTGAGATTGCCTATAACCTTAAATCACGTGACCTTACGCGACCTGTTTTAGTCATGATTACAGATGGTGAAGAAGTGGGGCTTGTTGGCGCCGCATCCTTTGTTGAAAAAGAACCTTTCGCCAAACTGATCACCGCTGTTGTGAGTATGGAGGCACGTGGTAATAGTGGCCCTGTTGCGCTTATCGAAACGAGCTCTCCGAATGGGCGTGACCTTGCCGTGCTGAAAACCGATATCCAAAAACCCATTGCGAGCTCTTTAGCTACCGATGTTTACGGGGCAATGCCTAACTCCACTGACGTGACGGAATATTTGAAACTTGGTCTTGATGCCAGTAATTTTGCACTTGGGGGAGACGCTGTGTTTTATCATACACCTCAAGATAATCTTGCCCGATTGGATCAGCGCTCATTCTTCCATATGGGCGCGACGGCCCTTAGGAGTGTTGAGGCCCTGCTTGAAAAACCTGGAGACGAGCCGGAACAACAATGGATGTATATAGATTTATTCGGTTTTTTAGTTTTAAAACTACCACAATTCTTAGGCTTGCCATTGATTGGTTTTGGCGGTTTACTCGCCATCACTGTTTTTATGAGAAACGGCAAAGGGGGTGTCATGAAAACTCTCGCTTTACCGCCTCTGGCGATACTCTTAGGTGTTGGCTTTGCCGTTGGTGTGACGATGCTTGTAGGTGTTTTACGTCAAGAAACGTACTTTGCCGCAGCGCAGCCTTGGGCCTTGCGCGGAGCACAAAATGCTGCTGCTTTGTTGGGTGCTGGACTCGCTTTTATGCTTTTAGGACGAGACGTGCCCAAGTCTCGCCTCATCATGACAGGGTGGATTTGGTTCGCCTTGCTAGGTTTTGGCGCGACATTATTTTTCCCTGGAGCCGCTATATTATTCGCCCCTGCGTTAGGGATTATTATATTGGCGGGGCTTGTCTTTAATTCACAAAATATAGCTGCTTATATACTTATAACTGTGGCGGCTATTTTGTTTACTCTTATGGGCATCACTACCTCAGCTTTGGGAGAGGTTATGCTCTTGCCTGAATATGCGGCGCCTTTTGCAATCTTTATTGTTTTGGCTTTTATTCTGCTTGTTCCGTTATTTACCCCCGATGACCAAGTAACAAAGTCCTCGCGAATTTTTGCTCCTTTGGCGGGCTTGGCTATAACAGCCATATTTGCGACTAGCGCCTTATTGGTCACCGCTTATTCGCCTGATGCTCCCCGTGGATTATCCGTTATGCATAGCCAAAACGAAGCGGGGAATGCTAGGTGGAGCATATACGGTTCCGATCCTTTGCCTGAGGCAATGTCACACATCGCCAAGTTTGAGACAGGAACATTGAAAGATTATAGTGGAAATCGATTGATTGCCCAGGCTCCAAGCTTTGCAACGTCAGGCTTAAACGTAAACGTGCTTCGAAACGAGGTGATAAACGAGGACCGTCTCATCACATTGGAAATTGAAGCGGCCGATACAGATGTTTTGGATATTGGCCTATCAGGAGATAAACTTAAAGTTACTTCAGTGGGCGTAAATGGCGTTATGCATGAAAACCATCCCCCAAAACGAGTACGTTGTACTGGCCGCAGTTGTAGAACTATCGTTTATGAAGTTAATATAAATGCAGCGGCACAAGATGTGTCAATTACTCTGTTTAGTGGTCGATACGGCCTTGGCCCTGAAAGCCAAACATTGCTTGATGCCCGCCCAGACTGGGCTTTACCACAACATGGGGGCGATGTTAGAGCAATAAATAAAGTTATTGAGATAACCCCTTAGACAGTTTTATAAAAGCATATGTGACAATCGTGAAGTTATGATGTGTGTGCCTGTGAATTTGCTTGATAAGTAACACATAAATCATAAGGTTAATAACTTAAAATGACTCTGACCTTGATTGTTGGTTCTGATTGTTGGTTCTGATTGTTGGTTTGGGATTATCAGCTCAGTGTAGTCACTCTTATTATTTTCTAAATTATGCTTGGTGCCCGTATAAATATAAAGGGTTCCGTGTGAAAAATGTCATGGGACCGACATGGTTGTTGGAAGGTAGAATAACTCAGGAGCTGTTATCGAGATGAAAGTGAGCGCAGCGTATGCCTTTGATTTTAAGTATTAACTTTATTGTAGCCAATAAAAACCGGTTTTCGACGGTTTCAATTTAATCTTTTAAAAGCTCGGATCGCGCGGCGACCTCCTACAAAGCTCGTAGCCCGGGAGTTAAAAGCTTACTTCGCCGGTCGCTTAGCCTAGTTACGCAAGTTCTCAGTCAACAACTTTTTAAAA
>CAJWGN010000117.1 GCA_913031035.1 uncultured Gammaproteobacteria bacterium | reverse complement strand
TTTGTAGGTATCGGTGTGACTGCCGCCACTCGCCCCGTACGGCACTGCCGATAGATCATTTAACGACACCCACCAGGGTGAGACGATATCCGCAAAGGCGGCGGCGCCGATAAAAGCAAAACCCCAGCGCAGATAACCGGCGTACCAGTTCGAGTGCTTATCAAAGTTAAAACCTGCCATCAGCACGATGGCGAGCATCATACCGACGCCGTCACCGCCCCAAGTAACCAACACCTGAGCGGTGCTTTTATCCAACACAAACGTTCCGATGAACTGCAAGATCAACAGCAGAACGCCGATCAATAGCAAACCACCATGGCGGTTCAAACGCGCAAAATTGATCAGATAACAGACACTGGCAAACAGGAGCACAGGCGCGAAAAAGCCACGATCTTCGGGAATCAACGTCTTCCAAAGAGTCGGAATCGAGTTAAAACCACTGAACCAGCCCACCAGCGCATGGCCAAACTCGTGGACCGGCATGCCGAACACGATGCGCAGCAGACCGCCGCCAAAACCCATAATTTCCATCAGAAAGGTCAGCGCGAGCATGCCTGGAATAACGAAGATACTCAGCTTGTACTCAAGCTCAGGCTCTTTGACGGGCTGCCAAGCATCCACGAAGCGCTGCTGCTGCAATTCTGCTCTTTCGGCTTTCTTGGACTTGCGAGGTACCGCCTCAGCCTTTTTGCTCGCCTTGCCCGCTGCTTTGATTTGGGCAGCTTTCTCATAATCTACGCCGCACTTGTCGCAGATTAGACCTGAGCCTCGCGGCGCGCTGCACCATGCACATTCCAAACTCATCTAACGCGCCTTCTCAACTGAACCGTTACATTTCAACCATGCACTGAGGATAAAAGGCCTAGCCGCTAAAGGTACTTTATATATCGACCAACACTTCGACAATTAGTTTTCCTATTCGCTCTCAACATGAAACAGTTTGCTATAAATCTTCCAGCTGCCTTCAAATTTTATAAAAGATAATGTGTCCAAGAAAGTTATGCCCAAATATTTATCTCTGACTTTTACTGATGCGGTTGTTCCCTCAACTCCAGACGCAAGGATTTCAAATTCTACCTCTTCTCCTTTTTCTTTAGGGGAAGGTTGCTGCGATGCAACAAAGTTTGCAAAATCATCAACAGACATTTCCATAAAATCTCCATGCAAATACCCCACCACCGTCCCGTTGCAATGAAATGCATCTTTTACTTTTTCTGCACTTGAATGGTTCATGCTGTCGATATAAAGCTGTGTTAGGTCTTTGATTTTCTCATCATCATTCATATGGCCTCTCCTATTTATCAACCTCTACTATGAAAACAAAAACCCTTGCAACAACTCTACCGTGGTGGGGTTTAGGGCTATTGTTGTGTGTAGTTTCACGATCATACTTACACGATACTTGGTTTAGTGTCAGGAAAATTTAACGCTAACTATTATTTAGAGCTAGAATCATTGAGCCACAACAGTCTGGGTATCGGTGATATGCAACCACTCCTGTGCAAGGGGTGTACTTAGGAAGTCGGTCTGGTGGCTTTTCGGTTACCGGGAAATAGGGGCGGGCGTGGTTTCGAGGGGCCCTTGACACCTGAAGTCATCATACAGCGCACCACCCTACTGGGAGGCTTTTGGCATGGGGATTAAGCGGTAGCCACTGGGAATAAGTTTAATAACGGCCTGGGAGAGCACTATGAGCTTGCAAAACATGTAAGAGTCTAAAGGAGAACAAATTGGACACCCACAATATTTGACTATGCAGAGAACCTTCAAACAATAAAGGTCTGTTATTGAAAACGGGCGCTTAGCCCGCGCACATAGTAGCCACAACACAAAAACCCGCGAAAACCGGAAAACCGGAAAAGCACTAACAACACAACCGCTAGTCCGGCACTCTCGAATTGTGAAACTGTGCAATTTTCCATTGCCCATTTTGTAGTATGAGCGCCATGCTAATACGCAAAGGCATGCCACTAGTTTGACCCGCTGGCCCAACCTGCCACATGCCTGAAACAAGAACGCTATTTTCGGACAATGCTAGTACGGAATACTCCAGTGCGCTTGCAACTCTTTGACCAGGTGGACGGCCACTTATTGCCGAAAAATATTCTCGAATTCCGGCAGTGTCCTCAACTAATGTTTTTGATCCCGTTCCCCAAAAGATTGCGCCCTCGGCGAACAGATTCACTATGCTGTCAACATCTGAATTCGTAAATGAACTTAGAAAATCTTGGAATACAAATATAGCTTCATCTTCTGCCTTGGATTGAGCGTAAGCGCCCCCTGCAAAGCCAATAAGCATTAGTGAGATAAGTGTAGAGGTGAGTGTAGAGGTGAGTGTAGAGGTGAATGTAGAGGTGAGTAGTTTCATGTTCTTGTTCTCAGGGATACCTAACTGTTTTTACACAGTAATATATATAGGAATGGGATGAAACTATTCTGAACTATCGGAGCGCACCCCTGGAGTGGCTGTGCCCACGGGACGGCAGATCAAAAAAGAGGCTTCGCTCCTTCAAGTCGGGTTACAATAGGCTAAACCCAGCGCTTTTTAGAGGCCGAAAAGATTCAGATTAAAGGATCGCGGGACGATAAATTGGTGCTTACCGGTGGTATAGTGTTTGACGGTCCCATGCGCTTACAGGGCATGGTAGAGGCCAGTTAGCACGACATCCAAAAATAGACGTGAATTAATGCCATGATGACTAACAAGATATACTTTTCACATTCAACCGCGCTTTTATGCGGCATAATCCTACTCGCTCTATTATGTACACCTCTTAGCGCCTCGGAGTCTAACGAATTGGATACACTAGTTCTTACTCGTTTTAATGACGACAGTTCTGACTTCAGCTGGTACGTGCAAAATGATAACGTCATGGGAGGAAGAAGCGAGGGCGGGTTCGATATTTCGTCGGGCCAGCTGATTTTTTCTGGCAATACCAACACCAACGGTGGCGGTTTCAGCTCTATCCGTACACAACCTTTAAAAATAGACTTGTCCGCCTATACTGGAATAAGAGTAAAAGTTAAGGCTGACGGGCGGCGTTACACTTGGCAATTGCAAACGGGTGCTCAGAGGCGTGGTCGGCAAATTAGTTATTGGGCTGATTTCGACACTTTAGCGGACGAAACTAGCGTGATAGATATCCCATTCACGGATTTTTTCCCTCAACTTCGAGGATTCAAGCTCGATGGCCCCGAACTCGATACCAGTCAGATTACTGAATTGGGCTTGTATATTTACGACAAAAAAGATGGCCCCTTTGAGCTTCGCTTGATGAGCATCGAGGCGTATATAGAAACCCAACAGCCATGAATCTTTGCGCCCTGAATGCTAATATAATTGATTAAGGTTTGCGAATTCGGCAGCATATTTGTAAATAAATTTCCAAAAAACAGCTATTCCTACAGTCAAAATCTACGGGCATCGACCCTTGCAAACACATCCCCTTTTAACAAAGACGCTCAATAGAAAATAACAACAGCTCTCTGCTGGCACCAGTTATACCCATGGCACCGGCCACTTCTCTAATAATTAGTTAATCGTTTGAGCGTCTAAATATATATCGCGGCAATGGAGTCTAATTGGACAAAATAGACGGAGCCCCGGAGTCTGATCTGATGTGCTTCGTGAGTAAAGCCGGCTGGGCGTTAATATCTAGCAAGAAAATCAGACAACAAAATTAATTGATTGTGCCGCTCAACTTACTAAACTAAAATTTTTGATAACAAACGAATGAAAAACGAGTTCAATTCCTTGTTTTGCCACCAAGCGCGCCTCCGCCAAACTCTACTAATGGCCATTTTCGAGTTATAAGCCCTCAATAGCCTCTCAATAGCACGATTTAAAGGCTATCGGCACCCAAAAAGACATTGCAACACCCGAGCATCAATGTAACACTAAAAGTAACACTAACTTTATTTTTGCATTTGGAGTGTTACATTGGCCCGGACAACAAACCCGCTAAAAAACACTGAGATTCAGAATGCCAAGCCAAAAGCCAAGGAGTACAGCCTTGCTGATGGCAATGGCCTGTATCTCAGGGTAAAGCCTAGCGGCACCAAGCTATGGATATTTAACTACTCAAGACCATTTACCAGAATCCGCACGAATATAAGCATTGGTCAATACCCCACTATATCTTTAACCAAAGCCCGATTAGCTCGACAGCAAAATCGAGCGCTCCTTTCAGATGATATTGACCCACGTTCACACAAGGCCGAACAACAGCGCCTCAATACAGAAGCGCCCGGCAATACGTTAAGAAAAGTTACTTACGACTGGTTTCAGGTCAAAAAAACCAAAGTGAGCCGCGACTATGCAGACGATATTTACCGATCTCTTGAGCTTCACATCTTCCCCAAGATTGGCGACATGCCAATTCAGAGAATTCGAGCGCTTGAAACTATCGAAATCCTGAAGCCGATTTCAGCTAAAGGGTCACTTGAAACAGTTAAGCGAATTTGCCAACGACTAAATGAGGTTATGGTCTACGCAACAAATACTGGCCTCCTCTATGCGAATCCACTCTCAGGAATAAGCAAAGCATTTGAAGCCCCTGTAAAAAAGCCTATGCTGACATTGAAGCCAGAACAGTTGCCTGAGCTGATGGCGGCAATAGCCAACGCCTCTATCAAGAAAACCACAAAATGCTTACTGGAATGGCAGCTTCATACTATGACCAGATCCTCTGAAGCCGCAGGCACTAGATGGGAAGAAATAGACTTTGACAAAAAGCTGTGGACCCTCCCAGCTGAAAGGATGACAAAAAAGAGATCTCACTCGATACCTCTTTCCCATCAAGCCATTTCTCTACTTAAAGTTATGGCGTCCATAAGCCACAACCGTGTGCATGTTTTCCCTGCTGACGGAAACCCCCGAGAGCATGCAAACCAGCAAACAGCGAACATGGCTCTTAAGCGAATGGGATTTGGCGGAATATTGGCAGCTCACGGCATGAGGGCATTGGCTAGCACAATCCTCAGTGAACAAGGGTTCGAACCCGACCTGATCAATGCCGCGCTAGCAAATACAGATAAGAATGACTTGAGAATGTTAGATAGCCAAACTGACTACATAGAACGCCGGAAGGCGATGATGTCTTTGTGGTCTATACACATCGATAACTGCTCGCAACTTAGATATTTCAAGCAGCCCTAAAAATCGAAAAACAAACTCCTACGATTCAACCCGCGCTTATGCTCCAAGTCTTTTAATACATCCGAAGCCAATCTATTAGAAAGGCTCGCTCATCGGCCCTTTGATAAAACCTAGCTGGACGGATGTTAAGTTTTTGAGCAGAAGGCATTAGTAACGTCATTTGTTACATCGCCTGTCACACCAGTTGTTACATCAGTATTTTTTATAAGTATCTTAACTATAAATATCAACAATTTAGAGTTTTATATTAGATCCTTAGCAATCCGAAAAAACACTCAGGGCACTCTGGGAAATTCCTAGAAAAATGTAAAAGCTCTACAAATCAGCGTTTTTTTGTATTTTCTAAATCTACGATCCTGCACAGAACCCTCATTAAATCCAAGGGTTCTGATGCTATAGAGTCTTACTCATTCGGCGCAACTAGGTCTCTAGATTATGCTCAAATGTCGCCAAGCCAGCCTCAGACAAAGACCAATGCCTTGCGGTTGAATTCCAAATACTAGCGCCTATATTTATCCAAGATGAGTCATCGAGACTGCCTGCCTTTATTAACTTGATACCCTCCCATTCAGCTGGTCCGACAACGGCACTCATTACAGGTGACCCACAGTTCTCGCAGAATCCACGTTCAACAGACGCACCTGACGTTCCGACAACAGAGTAATATTTTAGAGTTCCCTCTAAATGCAAATCCTTCTCATGGATAGGGACGATTGTGGCTTTGCCCGAGCCGGTGGATTTCTGACAATCCAAGCAATGGCAGTGGACACCTCCGAGAGCAGAATCCGTGTCCAGTGAATATTTGACCCGACCACAAAGACAACCACCTGTTTGTTTGCTCATTTATCATCTCGCTCTGTTGGTAAGAAATTTAAAAGGGCTCAGCACTTAGTCATGCGCGCAACACCCACACAGTTAAAAAGCTGGCGCACAGACTGTCGCGGACCAGCTGATTTCGGAAATCGCAAAATTAGCTTTCTAAAAAGCGCGTTTGCGTAAAAACTCCAAAAGAGTTTAGCAGTGATCGGAAACAGTATGAAGTAGCTGTTTCTCAGAGCTAAGGATACTCGGGATAGCTAGCATGAGGGTCGAGGAGAATCCCTTATGCAGAGCCAAGTGCAGAGGCCGGTCTGGTTAGAGGCGCCTAGGAGGAAGCGGGGAACGTGATTTAGCGGCCCAACGTCCAAGGTCAAAGCACTCTGAGCCCCTTTCCCCCTCTGATCCCTTTAATTCTTGAAGAGGTCGGAATGATTAAATTTCATACCTGTCAGCGATGGGTAAGTTTAGATTAGTTCAGACCAGTCGATTCCAAAAACAAAAGTGCTTTGCCATCGACCACACGAAAAACATTTCCCCATAGCCCACCCATTACTCTGCCGCCTTCTTTGTCCCTCATTTCCCAGCGCCCGTTCGCGGCTATATATCCATTTCCCAAATCATGCGCTGTGAGAACTTCAGCACTCAACGTATCGTCCGTCGTAATTCCATTAAGGTTGGCCTCTCGGGCAGCCAGTATCGCTGTGCGACCGTATATCGGATCTGCCAACCCTTGTAACGACCAGATCGCATCCTCGGTATATAGCGCTGCCATACCGGCATTATCGTTATGGTTGATCACCCCGACAAGGCTTGCAATATGTTCGACAATCAGCGCCTTCGCATCAACCTGACTATCAGACATGTGTGCGCCGTGATGATCTGCCAATATCTGCCCTGAAAATAACGCAGCCACACTCAGGCTTATCAAAAGCAAAATTGAATTCGTTTTTCTATCATTCATAAAATTATTTTCTTCGTTATGTGATTTATAGAATCTGTGCTCATTACCGATTGCATTAATGCATAGCAGGCTAGTCTACTCTTCTTAAAACAACCCTATTAGACTGATCCATTCCCTGAACCGACAAAGTAGAAGTCTGTATTATTGTATCTTTATCCGCGGCCTCTGCTTAATAATTCATAGACGTGAAAAAGTCAGACTGCCCTGACACATAGCCTGTTGCTGGGTCTAACGTCAATGCCACACTAGAAAGTGATGACTTTGATGAGCTGAATATAGGCTCAGCTCCTAAAGAACAATAGTGTTTAACGATGAGCTCCCCACCTTTCTCAGAATACGTAGTGAGCATTTCCATTCCGTCTTCGACTAACGTTTCCACAATCGTATTACCATCCGATACGAGCCTAAATTCAGAGCGTGGAGTAACAACCTCGCCGGTCCTGCGGCTTAACTGTCCTTCCCATTTTCCAACCATGCCCTTAAAAAACTCAAAATCGTTAATTTTCTGAGCAAATACCCAGGTTGATATCGCTAATAGGCCCAACGTAGCCAGTATTTTTTGATCATTGTTGTGTGTCTCTTTTGCTAGAACATATGTAATAAAAACCGCGACGACATACTACGCCTCAAGTGTCTGGATTTTGCTTCGAATGTAGCGCCAATGTGTTTCGTTATACTGATCTTTTTCTTATTTAAAAACCAGCTTCACCCCTGGGCATATCTTTGACGGCAAGAAATTACAGGTCCAGAGCTTACCTAAGTCCTTGAACAAAGAATTACCTATGCTATTAACTCCGGCACAGACGTGACCGTATTTACTTTCCCCACCTTCGAGATAAAGCTTGGTGCTACCTGACCAGACAGAGACTTGTTATCTGGTCTCTCCAGAAACTCCGCAGAACAAGCACTTGCTAGTTAATGACGCCGTTTTAATTTTTTGTCAGGTTCAGATACAGTGAATACAAGAAGTCTAAAACTGTGTTTACGAGCATCAAACTTCCTATAAATGCTGCATCTGACTAGTTAACTCTTACTTCAGAGCGTAAACATCTAGGCTGCCAGTTCTGTTTAACGGGTCAAGAATAATCCGATCAAAGTTTATAGTCCCATCCGAGACATTAATAAGTTGATCCAAGGCAAGCTTCACCCCGTCTCGATTCCACACACCAACACCCGTACCTGAAATTGCGGTCTCTTCATCAACATAAGCTCTGCCTTCAAACGTATAAGTCCCGCCATCTCCAGCTGCGTTGTAAGCCAGCGTAAAGGTCATGTAAACGCGACCATATATACCGGTTTGCGCTTCGGCGTTGATTATTGAAAAATCATCACCAACCGTGATCGACGTAAGCTCTAATTCTGCCGTTGGCTGGCGTGCTTCAAACGATAGTGCATGGTGATCAGCTAAAGAAAGGCTTGAAAACATAAGTATCGAGAATAATAGAATGAGTTTTTGCATTTTTAATTTCCTTTCATTTTATTTTATTTTATTTTATTTTGAACTCAGAATTAGCATCCGAAGTTCTTTCGTAATTCAAAAGAATAAAGAATTGGTAAATTATTCCTACATGACAATACCTTTTTCTCACGCTAGGAGAAACTCTTTTACTGCCTAATCATTACTTTCAAGACCTTCTTTTATATTTAGACTAATAATAAAGTAAAAATGATAAAAACAAGAACCACCAAACCGGTGGCTTTAAGACATAGTTCTTCTGAGCTTTTTAGAAGTGCCGAAAGCATGGCCGCTTAGTCGTAAATATGGCGCAGGCATTCGAATGAGATAACAGTTAGGAAGATGAGAAATCAATTCAGGTGGCGCAGGACGAATGGAAAGCGGGGCATGGATGTGAATTTGTAAATAGCGCCAGAGAAGCCTGCTACTTGCCGACTTTAAATACCTCAGACCCTCTTACGCGCATCAGGTAAAAAAGCCAACAATTACTGACAACCATTTTTTCGGAGGCCGGCTTAGATATACAGAAAAGCAAAACAGCACGCTGGCAAAGTGCTATACGCTTAGTTAAAGGAGACTTCGTCATTCTTAGGGCTCAAGCCCATCCGCTGAGCCAGAAACCATACCGAGAGCATTTTGTCAGTTACTCTCACCCAAACCTCGCCCCCTCAACTAACCGACTGCTATACCCAGATCAAATATAAAAGCCTACAGCAAAGGTTTCTCCGCTGTAGGCGTGATTTTTCTTTTACGAAAGCAACTCATAAAGCTAGAGCTCGCGCGCTAAAGCGTTATTCGCAGCTATTGGATTCTTCGTAGAACCGTTCGGTTAGACTGCTCCATTCCCTCAACTGACGCGGTAGAGGTCTGTATTATTGTGTCTTTGTCAGCAGCGTCTGCTTGATAATTCATAGAACTGACAAAATCATGCTGTCCTGCCGTATAACCTGTTGCTGGGTCCAACGTCAATGCCACACTAGAACGTGATGACTTTGATGAGCTGAATATAGGCTCGGTTCCTAAAGAGCAATAGTGTTTAACGATGAGCTCCCCATCTTTCTCGGAATACGTTGTCAACATTTCCATTCCGTCTTCGACTAACGTTTCCACAATCGTATTACCATCCGATACAAGCCTAAACTCAGAGCGGGTAGTAACAACCTCGCCGGTGCTGCGGCTTAACTGTCCTTCCCATTTTCCGACCATGCTCTTAAAGAACTCAAAATCGTTGACTTCTTGAGCAAAGGCCGGCGCCGATATCACTAATAGACCTAAAATAGCTGACACTTTATTAATCATTATTATATTTCCTCTTAATTTGGAATGTTTGAATTAAATTAGGAAGCTGTATATCAAGCCTCGCGTATTTAGAGTTTGATTTAGAACCTACGCTGAATGTAGCAAAATTACACATCGCTACGCCATCAGTTTCCCTTAAAAAAGCAAATATCGTGAACACGCTCCCTCTCAACAAGTGAGTAAGAAAGTACCTTTACCGGCACCAGATGCTCTTCTAGCATCATTTTTCTAATCTACACCACGAGTTTTGTGATATTCATTCTACGACCGTTAGCGCGTGGGATAGATCACGAATTAACTAACCCCTGAAGAACAAACACACCAGCAAATCGCCCCACCCTATCGCCAACAGCAAAGGAACTATAGAATTCTCTGCAAAGAGCTGCGACTTATTCTCTATCAGGCCTTTTTTAAAGATAAAGCGCTTAACATCATAGATAAGCATAAACCACGCCGGGGGAAATCATAGAGGACACAGTGCTTTTCTTTCCTACAGGCAGCTGCCACCGAAACCCTCCTAACAACATGACACGGAAGTATCCAAGTGGACCAACTGTGTTACGGCAATCGGCACGTTAAAATGGCCTGCAAAAAAGCCGAGGACAGTCCCTTGCGGCCTTTTAAACTCGCGTTTTATCCTGGCATTCACTGTTTTCTTG
>CAJWGN010000116.1 GCA_913031035.1 uncultured Gammaproteobacteria bacterium | reverse complement strand
AGCCAGAGCCAGAGCCAGAGCCAGAGCCAGAGCCAGAGCCAGAGCCAGAGCCCGAAAACCTCTTATCTGAGGCTGCTGTCGAGCCAGAAATTGACGACGAACAGATTGAAAACATAGCCCCGGTATTTGGCGATCAAGAATGGTCTCATAATTCGAAACCCTTGCCGCCGACTGACGCGGAGCGCAGCATCGGCAATATTGAAGATGATGCCGCCCCTGCTTCAAATGAGTACCAATCTATTCCAGATGAGGATGGCCAGAGTTTCGCGGATGAGCAACGACTCGAAGCAGATGCCAGGCGTGAATTTGATGACGTGTTGCTTGATTATGATCAAAACGATACCTCTAAGCCGGACAACAGCCACGACGGTAATCCCCACGACCAAAACCACAGCTCCTCTATATCGGAAGCAGCTGCGCTTAAAAGCGTTGCCCCGGATTATCCAAAAACTGACGAGGCTACAGAATCCACGATTGGCAGGGTAAAGGAAAGCTGGGAAAGCGATGAATCCACTGACGATGAAGGACTTCCCCTTTCTGCTATTGAGCAAAGTGATGAAACCGATGTAGATTATTCACCGAGAGGGGATAGTTCAGACCAGGATGAGGAAGACAGCTCAGATGACGGCGATAATTCGTCCCTAGCTGAAGATTCAAGCAATCCTAACAGCCAAAGTTTTGAGCAGCAGTTGGATGATTTTTCAATGACTGCCGGAGAACGTATTGGCTATGATAACAACATCATAAGTGCAGCCATAACAGCTAAACAAAATCAAGCGCCCCAAACGGCCGAATCAGAACAGCGGCTAAGCGAGCAATCAAATTTGTTTGACGACGCAAAAGCTGTCGCAGAAGACATCGATCCATTAGTCAAGAAAAAAACCAAAAAGCTATCGTTTTTCTCAGCTTTTAAACGAAAGCCTAAAGAGGTGATTGAACAACCAGCGCCTATACTAGCCGAGGAAACCGAATCCCTTTCTATCGAAACTGTACACGATGATGATCACAGTTTGGACGATGAGGTAGCTAATGCCGCAGCCGAGCCGCTGCAAAAAAGCAATTATGTAGCCGAATCAATTACTCAGCCTACAGAGGTTCTTGTGATAAATGTTATGGCGCGAGATGGATATACATTTGATGGCGATGATTTGCTTCAGGTGCTGGTAACTGCTGGGCTGAGATTTGGTGGAATGAATATTTTTCATCATCACCTTGATGAGAATACCAAGGGTCCAGTGCTATATAGCGTCGCAAATGTTTTGAATCCAGGGACCTTTGATCTTAACAACATGAGTGATTTCTCGACACTGGGTGTGAGTTTCTTTTTAGCTTTACCGACGTCTATAAACAATCTGGACGCATTTGAAAAAATGCTATCTGTCGCGAAAAAGGTCAAAGACGGACTGGATGGTGGGCTAAGGGATGATCAGATGAATTTAATGACACCTCAAACGATTGAGCATTATCGACAACGAGTCCGAGATTTCGAATTGGGTCAATTGAAAGCTGGTATCCGAGGTTAATGCCGACATTTAACATGGCTAATGACAAGAAAATAATCGAAGAAGTCTCTTATTTGCGAAAAGAGATTCAGAAACACGACCGCCTTTATCACACCCTTGATGCCCCAGAAATCACCGATGCTGATTACGATGGGCTCATGCTGCGCCTCGAAGATCTTGAGACTACTTATGACTTAGCTAGTTCTGAATCGCCTACTCAACGAGTGGGCAGTAGGCCATTACCTGAGTTTTCCCAAATTACTCATGAAATTTCGATGCTATCTCTTAACAAAGTTTTCAATGAAAAAGACTTGATTGATTTCGAGAATAGAATTACTAAACGCCTTGAAGACAACACTTTGCTTAAGTTCAGTTGCGAGCCTAAAGTCGACGGCGTCGCAGTTAGTTTATTATATAGAGACGGCGTACTGGAACGGGCCGCAACCAGGGGTGACGGTGTCACTGGTGAGGATATTACTCACAACGTAAGAACCATTCGCAGTATTCCTTTAGAAATTCTTGATGCGCCAGAAAATTCATTGTTAGAAGTACGTGGTGAAATATTTTTAGGTAAGCCAGGGTTTCAAAAAATTAATGAGCGGGCGGAAAAAGAAGGTAGCAAGGTTTTTGTAAACCCACGCAATACAGCCGCTGGTGCAATCCGCCAATTAGATCCTAGAAATACAGCAAGAATACCTTTGCAAATGTATTGCTACAGTATTGGTGTTGTTAAAAACATGGACCTGCCTGAGAATTTGAGTGATATTTTTTTGGTTCTTGACAGCTTAGGTTTGCCGGTAAACCCCGATAGAGCCACAGGCATTGGAATTGAGGAGTGTTTCGCTTACTGCCTGCAGTTGCTTGAAAAGCGCAACGCCCTGAACTATGAAATTGATGGCGCTGTAATAAAAGTAAATGAGCTTGCCACTCAAAAACGGCTTGGAGTTAACGCTCGAAGTCCTCGCTGGGCAATGGCTTATAAATTTCCCGCTGAAGAAAAGTCTACAGTAGTTCTTGATGTTGAGTTTCAGGTAGGGAGGACTGGCACCATTACGCCAGTTGCAAGACTTGAGCCGGTTTTTGTTGGCGGTGTGACTGTCAGCAACACAACTCTTCATAATATGGACGAAATTGACAGGCTTGGCGTGCGAATAGGCGATTCAGTTATAGTAAGAAGAGCCGGAGATGTAATCCCAAAAATTGTGAGAGTGCTGAATCCGCTGGGTAACAAAAACCCCATAACAATAATATTGCCAGCGATGTGTCCGGCTTGTAATTCTCCAGTCGAAAAAGATGGTGAAGTATTATATCGCTGCACGGGGGGCTTGGTGTGTCCCGCACAGAGAAAACAGTCTATAAAGCATTATGCCTCGCGAACTGCCATGGACATAGAGGGGTTGGGTGACAAACTAATTGAGCAGCTAGTTGATGAAGAATTAATTGAGTCTGTTGTCGGCATTTATAAAATTGATCTAGATACTTTGGTTAATCTTGATCGAATGGGGAAAAAATCTGCTGAAAACCTATTATCGGCGATAGAGAAAAGTAAAAGCACATCGTTAGCCAGATTTCTTTTCGCTCTAGGTATTCGCGAAGTTGGGGAAGCGACTGCGCTTTCGCTAGTGAATCATTACGGCAGTCTTGATGGGATTATGAGCGCTAAAACTAGTGGCTTGGAAAAAGTCGCTGACATAGGGCCCATTGTTGCTCACCATATTCGACTGTTTTTTCTTAATAACAACAATGTCGAGCAAATTTTTGAGCTAAGATCCAGCGGTGTATCCTGGCCAGATGTCAGTGTAGACAGAGACTTGCTTGCTTTGGCGGATCAAACCTTTGTCCTGACCGGGAGCATGCAGCTAATGAGTCGACGTGAAGCGAAAGCTGAGCTCATAAAATTGGGCGCGAAAGTGGCTGGCAGTGTCTCGAAAAATACTGACTGCGTAGTAGCTGGGCCTGGTGCAGGATCGAAACTTGCCAAAGCGCAAGAGCTAGGAATTAACGTCATTAGTGAAGATGAATTTGTAGAGATGCTCGCGCAATTAAATAATGTTCAAGTTAGAACGTAAGTTCCTCATCAAGAGTTCCCTAGTTATGCATACAAAACTTTTTACTCGGATATTAGGATATGGGTTGGTCGCTGTTTTAATCAGTAGCTGTGCTAGTTCCAGACCCAGCAATATAGATAATATCTGTAGTATCTTTGATGATAGTCGCTCATGGTATACGGCCGCTAAAAAAGCACAGCAGCGCTGGGGTAGCCCAATTTCTGTCAGTATGGCGATTATCTATCAAGAATCGGGTTTCCGAGCCCGCGCCAAGCCTGAGCGCAATAGATTCTTATGGATTTTCCCCGGTAAGCGACCGTCATCTGCTTACGGCTTTGCTCAGGCGTTGGACAGCACTTGGGAAGATTATGAACGACTCTCAGACAATGGACGCGCTTCCAGATCTAACTTTTCTGATGCTGTCGATTTCGTCGGTTGGTATAACGCTAACTCTTCTCGTATCAACGGGATTTCAAAAAGTGATGCCCGAGGTCTCTATTTTGCTTATCACGAAGGAAACGGTGGCTACCAGCGCGGGACCTATCGTGAAAAGCAATGGCTTTTGGATGCGGGAGGTCGGGTTCAATCTAATTCAGATAGGTTTGCCATTCAGCTGAATGGTTGCCGAGAAGAGTTAGATAAAAACTGGTTTCAGCGTCGTTTGTTTTAGTCTCTCGTCAGTTATTTACGACGGACACAACAACAATTAATTTATTAAAGGAATTATCGAGGGTGAGCTTATGAGTTGGTGGGGAAAAGTTGTAGGGGGTACCTTCGGGTTTATGATGGGTGGTCCTCTTGGTGCGGTTATGGGAGCTGCCGTAGGCAATTACTTTGATAAGGGTCTTAACTCTGTTGGCTTGCAGAATACCTTGGGGGTGGGGGCTACAGAGCGGGTGCAGTCGGCATTTTTCACTGCTACCTTCTCAGTGATGGGTTATGTAGCAAAATCAGATGGCAAAGTGACCCGTGATGAGATTGCGCTTGCTGAACAAGTTATGGATCAAATGTTGTTGAATGAGGAGCAGCGCAAAGTCGCGATCAACCTATTCAACGAAGGCAAAAAAGATGAGTTTCCAATTCATGAAGTATTAGCGCAGTTCAAGCAGGAAATATTCCGGCGCCGCAACTTAGTACAGATGTTTTTGGAAATCATCTCAGCGACTGCTTTAGCTGATGGGACTCTGGATACTAAAGAGCAATCTATTCTCGAAGGAATTGCTAGGGATCTTGGCTACTCCTCAACAGACTTTAACGCCTTGCTTCAACGGCTATCAGGTCAGGCGCGTTTCGGGGGTCAAGTTTCTGTCAAGGAAAAGCTAAAAGCCGCTTATGAGCTGCTTGGCGTGGATTCAGGCATCAGCGATGCAGAATTCAAGAAAGCCTATAGAAGGCTGATGAATCAGCACCACCCTGACAAGCTGGTAGCGAAAGGATTGCCGGAGGAGATGATGACCATAGCGACTCAAAAGACCCAAGACATCAAAGCGGCGTATGAGCTGGTCAAAGCTGAACGAGGCTGAAATAAAGCGCTGAAGTTTACATCTAAATTTACTTAAAGATTGAGTTGCTGTGCCTAAATTTAGTGAGAAAGGTTCAAGTCAAGAGCTTTAGTGAATACCTTGAAACTAACGACATAGTCTAAAGAAGCAATGCCTTGCCTTAATTCCGCGGCTAAAGAAGCCGAAAGTTCGTCGGCTTCTAGTCTTAAATTTAACACTATTCCATGGTCGGAATAGTGGACAATTACACTTTCGATTTCCTCATCGCTCACCACGTCTTTCCATTGTTGCTTAAGTAAATCCAAGACTTTCTGACGATTTGGCAAGTCCGTTAGGGACGCTCTAGAAAACGCAGTATCAGGGTCAATATGGCAGATAACATCGGCGAGATCGCTAAACTGGCCAGTTAAGGCCTTAGAAACACGCTCGCCAATGGTGTGGCCTTCAGAGACTTCTATATGTGGATCAACACGCAGGCTCAGTTCGAGTATTATTTTCCCGCCGGATAAGCGGCTGCGAAGGCCGTTGATACCCGTAATTCCTGTGACACTCAATATCTCAGCTTCTATTTGATCTCGCCTGTGTTTCGGGACTTGGGTATCGACTAGTTCGCGCAAGGATTCGGTGCAAAGCTCCCAACCAATTTTTGCGATGATTAAGGCCACTACGATGACTGCTAACGTGTCCATCCAAGGATAGCCGAGCATGGCTCCGATAATCCCGACTAACACAGCCACTGAGGAAAATGCATCGCTGCGGCTATGCCAGGCATTGGCTCGGAGGAGGCTGGAATTCAGTTTGTTCGCCACATTCATGGTGTAGCGATAAATCCATTCCTTGCTGAGAATTGAGATTAGGGCTATCACAACGGTGCTAATTGCAGGGGTCGAGGTCGATGCGACATCAGTGAGTTTTTGGATGCTATCGAAAATTAAAATGCCTGCCGTTGTAAAAAAAAGCATTCCCATGGCGATTGTGCCCACGGTTTCAAATTTGCCATGCCCCCATGGATGCTCATCATCAGGTTCGGATTGACCTATTCGAGCAATGACAATGACAAATATGTCTGAGATTGCATCCGTGAGGGAATGAATACCGTCAGTAACCAAGGCGAAGGAGTTTCCAAGTAAACCGCCGACTATTTTACCAACGGCCAAGGTAATATCTAGCCACATCCCTACCAACGTTACTTTAGTGGCTTCGCTGACGCTGCTAAGGGGCTTGGTTACGGCAATCATGAGCTGGGTCGTCTGGCAGGATAAGGTTTTTAAAAAGGTGAATGATTAAGCTTTAGTATGCCTGATTATAGGCTAAAGCGTTTACTAATGGAGTGCCAAGATCGTAATTGGCTGTGGCTAAAAGTAAAAAAGCCCAACAACCAGAGCTGTTGGGCTAAAAATACTATCAAGGGAGAGATAAATGAAACAAAACCCACAATTTTGCACTGCATTTACCTACACTAATTAAGACCCTGCAATGTTATGAAAGTTCCATATTTATCTTAATTAAACAGAAAAATAATATCTCATCATAGAATCTCTTAGTTTTGATGGATTTACATATTAATTTCTTTGAGTGAAAGTTCCTGCAGGCTGCCAACAGACTCTTTGTTGGTGATCACGCCAATACTGGCCGTATCCGGGGAGAAGTATTTGCCGACCACGGAGCGTAAGTCTTCCATAGTAGTATCCAAAACTCGCTGCCTAAAGATTTTCCTTTGATCCAAACTGCGATCGAATAGGTGATTATAGAAAGCCTGCTTCGCCTCGCCAGCGGGGGAGGATGGCTTGTCCATACCGGCAATAATACCGAGTATCGCTTCTTCCAATTGATGCCCACCATGGGTTGCTGTGCTAACCCAATCTAGTGCGCGATCAAAGTCTTCTAATGTCTCACTGAGCCTTGGGTCACGGTATGAGAAAAACCGAAAAGAGGCAGAATTGGCATCTTGGGTTGCACCGCCACCATAGGCACCGCCTTGTTCACGTATAGCGCGATGAAGAAATCCGTTTCGCATGAAGCCAGCCAAAACGCTTAACACTGGATTGTCCTCATGGCTGGAGGGCACAGTTTGATATGCCTTTGCACTGAAGTTCACGGCTGTCGAGGTGGTCCAGACCTCTCTCACTCTATTTTGAACCTCTGGTAAAATTAATACGCTACTGTCTTGAGTGCTTGGGGCAGTGCCCCACTGGCTTTCCAGATCAGACTGCATGCTATCCAAGCAGGCCGCCTCACCGATAAGTAAAAAGCGGCGTGGCGCGGTAAGAATTAAGTCATGTAGCTCGCGGAAGTCTTCTAGTAGTTTTTCTCTGCCCTCAGGGTCCCGCAAACTGTCCCGCAAACTCTTTAATCGCTGAATACCAAGTAAGCCGCCAGCTTGATGATTGAGCTTTGCGGTGGGGCTCATGCCGCTTGCCGCTAAGCTCATTGCTAAGCTGTGTCCTTGACCCGTAATACTGCTTTCTTTGCGAGTACATATTTGCTCGATCAACTCAGCTAAGCGTTTGTCCTCGTTGAACCTTATGCTGCCAATGGTTTGCGCTAGCAAGTCTGTGAGCTTTTGGTGATTGACGCTCAGACATTTAGAGCCGAATGTCAGTAGACCTTTAACTTTTTGAATGTTGTCAACGTCGCTTCTAATGCTGCTGTAACAACTAACACCGCCGCTTATTTGTGCCTGCCATGTTTGAACGGAGGCATAGTCTTTTGTTCCTACACCTAACTCAGGCAAGCAACTGGTATATAGGGGTAAGGTACTAATTTGGGCATCACTGAGCTGAGGCATAGTCATTACTATTTGCTGATAGCTTAGCCCGTTAGTGCCTTGTGCAAATCGACTGAGTGAGTCGCCGTTGGCGAGTTTTACATCGGCTCTAGTTGGCTCTGAAATTGTTTTAGGAACGTCATTTAGACCAACCTTCGGCAATACTCCTGGGTCATCGTCGACATTTTGCCGCGTGGCTAGCGCCAAAGATGTGTCTACGATGGCTTGGGTTTCTGCTTCGGTTAGGTTTGCCTTTATGGTTGCAAGGAGCTTAACCTCTGCTTCGACTTTTTTGCTGGCTAACTTGGTGTCTGGTGACAGAGTTAAGGTGATTCTGTGGGGGTTATCCAATAACAGTTTTTGAATCAACTCAGGAATAAAGTTGGGGTCCATAACTTCTTTGCGTAGTTTATCCAGAACGCTATCAATATTAAGCAATGGAATCGGATCGCCGCGATGCATTGCTGTTGATAGACCGGTTAGGATTAACTGTAATCCATACGGGTAACTATCGCCGGATATCTCCCTTTGGTTTAACTCAAGTTGGTGCAATGCGGCTTCTACTTGTTCGGGTTCGACGCCGTCCTTAACAATACACTCTAAAGACTCAATGATCAGCTTTTCAACCTGAGCAGTACTTCCTTCGGCGCAGCCTTCGAGGCCGGCTAGGAAACTCATTTCTCGGTTCGAGTCCTCTAACCCACACATAGGTGAGGGCGAACTGCCTAGGTCGGATGTTTCCAAGATCCTAAGCAGTGGGCTGGCGCTATTGTCCAGCAAAACACTAGAGAGTAATTGCGCCTTAAAAAGTTCTTCTAGATCGCAGCTCTTGCCTAATAACCAGCCCAGCACGGCATGATGTTTATTCGCTTCTGTTTCGTCGGCAGCATAGGATTCCTGCACCCTAATAGGAGACAGGTATCTTTTTTCATCTTTGACTGCAATATGGATATCAAGTTTTGAAAATTCTTTTAATGCGAGCTCTTCAAAGCTTTGCTGGTGTTCGAAGGCTGTTATATCACCAAAAGTCATAAACACGGCATTACTGGGGTGGTAGTGGCTTTTATAAAAATCCAAAAGGTCTTGATAGGGCAGATCAGGAATATGCTCTGGTTCTCCGCCGCTGTTGTAGTGATAAGTAGAAGTTGGAAACAAATGCTTACTAAGTGTCTGCCAAAGCACACTTGATGTTGAACTCATAGCCCCTTTCATTTCATTGTAAACAACGCCCTTAAACTGAAGTTCGCTGTCTGGATTATCTGATTCAGCAAATTCAAGCCGGTGACCTTCTTGGGCAAAATCCAGCTCGTGCAGCCTTGAAAAGAAAGCTGCGTCTAAGTAGACGCTAAGCAGATTGCTGAAATCCTTTTTATTCTTGCTGGCAAAAGGGAAAGCGGTCCAGTCACTGCTGGTGAAGGCGTTCATAAAAGTGTTCAGTGAGCGCCGAATCATCATGAAGAATGGGTCGCGGACAGGGAATTTTTTACTTCCGCATAAGGCTGTGTGTTCGAGTATGTGCGCAACCCCTGTGGAATCCATTGGCACTGTGCGGAAGGCAACTATGAAAACATTTTCGGTGTTGTCACTGGCAAGGTGATAGTGCATTGCGCCAGTTTCTCTGTGCCTATATTCCTCCATGACTATATTTAAAGAAGGTATTACCTCACTTCGCAGCCATTCGAATGCAGGGTGGGTTTGCAGTGGTTGATCTTGGTTTGAATTGGGTGATGCTTGCGCTGTTGATTCAGACATAGACTAGAGGTTGCTCCTGCTTTTGAAAAGAGAGAGTGATTGTGATGTAAACTTAAGAACTAATGGGTGTTAAAGCGTGCTTGGGCGTTCTAAGCTAATGCGACCTAGTTTACCCGAGCGGAAGTCATTTAGTAAGATTTCTGCGGTTTTATGCCAATCTATCTGGCCTCTTTTGCTGATAGCTCCGCGGGTTACCGCTATTGATTCTAGAACTTGCTCTGCTGTCGTGATCTGCTCGGTGATCCCATAGCGGTTACTCAGGTTTGCCCGGAAGCCTGAAAGAAGCTCTTCGGCTGCAAACCAGGCAATGTCTTCGGCTTCGACTGCTGTATTCCTGATGGTTCCAGTCATCGCTAGTCGATAAGCGCCATTTTGATCCTCAAGTTTTGGCCACATCATCCCTGGGGTATCAATTAGATACCAGTTTTCCGCCAGTTTTATTCTCTGTTGACGTTGTGTCACGGCAGGCTCATTGCCAGTTTTTGCCAGCTTTCGCTCAGACAGAACATTTAAAAGGGTAGACTTCCCAACATTTGGTATGCCGGTGATAAGTATTTGGTAATTATAATTAGGTCTTCTGGATTCTTTGCTAATTAGTTTGCGAGCGCATTCAATGACCGCCTGTGCTCGGAGGGGGGATGTTGTTGAGCTGACAAGGCAGCGACGGTTTTTTGATTCATTTATGGTGGTTTGCCAGAGGTTAGTGATTGCAGGGTCAGCCAAATCGGCTTTACTTAATACATTAATGCGCGGTACTGATGCTGTTATTTCATCCAACAATGGGTTTTTGCTCGCGTTGGGTGCACGGGAGTCGAGCAACTCAATGACCAGATCGATTGTCGGTATTATTTTACTCAATTCTTTTCGGGCTTTGTTCATATGCCCGGGGTACCAGTTAATTGCCATAGTCGTCTCTTCAATTGGAGACGCTATGTTAGCAGGCATAGGTTTTAACACTACCACTGCTTTGCCAATCAGATTGTTTTATACTCTCGGGACACAAGCCATTCATCGAAACGCGGTAACTTAGATGGAAAATACAATTAGAGCGAAAGTGAGC
>CAJWGN010000115.1 GCA_913031035.1 uncultured Gammaproteobacteria bacterium | reverse complement strand
AAAGAACGATCGAGACCGTCGATATCATCTCCTGCGTTGGGCTCATCGACCTCACCGGATCCCGTTGCGTCTACTGCGGCTGATCGACGCAGGTGTGGAGCGAGTGTCGGCATGCTGGCTCGGACGTGGCGCGCCCTCTTGGCTGATGCCTGTTGTATCTCCTTTGATGTCACATGCTGGTTCTCTAAGGACCCCTCAGCAGATGGGACGAAGACATTGTTTGCTATCGTAGCCGGTAAATGAACAAGAGACTGGCGAGCCACGCATGTTCGTGTTGATTGATAAACCCGGGAATAAGCACCAGGTCTGCAAACCGGGAATCGACTGTCAGAGTCTTATCAGAGAGGGATCTTTGTATCTCTTCGAGCGAGCCCGTTGCGATTATTCTATTTTCTTCAACCGCGACAGCCTGCACTACCGGATGACTCGGATCGAGAGTAATTATTTCACGGGCTGTGTATACAACGACTGAAGACGCATCCTGCGCAAAAGAAGTCGTTGAAAATAAAATACACAGAGCCACGTTTCGTACTTTGACATTGAATTTCATCATTGACTCCAATTTACTCAGCAACGCAACATTTTGTCTAATCGAGATCAAACTTAATAAACCGAAAACATGAAAACCCATCAGCCACTATGGCGCAAAATGGAGAGATGAGTAGGTTCATGTCCTTGTTCTCAGGAAGTCCTAACCGTCGTCCACAATAGTCTGTATGCGGGCGCAATGGAACCACTCTGACTTATCGGGGTGTGAGCCTAGCGTGGGGTGACGGCTGTAGCCGAAGATCGGTCAAATAGCCTTTTCTTGCCGCCGTAGCTTCAAGTGGCCGCAAGGACCTCTAAGGGAGCCACAACCCTCCAGCGTTGGAAAAAGACACCTCAAACTAGTAGATACTAAGCCTGATTAGCTATTGCGCTCTCTTTCAAATCTTAATCAGTTTCGATAATCCTATGGTCCATAGCTTAATTACCAAGAAAAGGATTAGAATAGAGGTCATGCGTCTAAGTAAATATTTATCGCTTTCTGTTGCAATGAGTCGGAACCAGGCAAAGTTTTTTATTCGGAAAGGGCGTGTCTCTGTTGACGGCAAGGTGATTGCTGACCCTAATTTTGAACTTGCTGAAACCAGCCATACGATTTTCGATGGCAAGCCGATTTCGATCGTGGCGTATCAGTATGTTCTACTGCACAAACCTGCATCTTACGTCTGTAAAGCGAAAGATAAAGAATACACCTCCGTTTTTGAGCTCCTAGAAAATCGATCGGAAAATCGCTATTATTTCGCGAATGTTTTGGGGCCTGAGCTAACAGGTTTAGTTGTTCTAAGCGATGATGTTCGCTGGACAAACAGAATGCAGCGAAAGCTTTTAAAAAAACCATGTAATTACCAAGCTACTTTAAAAGATATTATTAGCGAAGACCAACTCCGACAGATAAACGAAGCATTGCTAGAGACTTCAGAAAATCAGATTGACCTGATAGTTGACATCCAAAAACAGGATGGAAAGACGCTGTTGCTGAGCATGAAACGAAACCATATTCAGGATATCTTGGATATATTTTCTTCCATGGGTCTGGGCATTGAAAAACTGCACCTGCAACAATTAGGTAGATTGAGTCTTGGTGATCTAAAAGAAGGCGGCTATTTGGAACTCACGGAGAATGAATTCTAGGACTATGAAAAAACGACTAACAAAAATAACTCTGCTCTGCTTTTTTAGTCAGATTCACCAGAAAAAAATCGGCAGAACTTTTAGCGACACCTCTAAAATAATTAAATAAAATATAACTATATAACAGTAGTTTAGGAAGTCAAATCAATTCCCTTAGCCTCCACCAAACACACCTTCAGGGAGCTCTGGAGAACTCTAAGAAGAAACTCAGAGCCCTATAGAGAAATTGGAACCCCAAGAGTTGACCTGACCTCTTCAAACATTTGATAAAAGTCTGCTAACTCTATTCCTGTAGCGCTAAAAAAAGCGTCTGGATATTCTTTACTTTTAAACTCTTTATATATATTAATAAAGTTATACATTCCAACATTTGCTACTAAGAATTCCGTGGCAACCATACCTATAGCATAGGGGTCAGAGTACTTAGTATTTTGGATGACCTCTGATAACAGAAGAGTTTTATTCTCCGGTGTACCAAAATTATACCTGTTAAGCGTATAATCTCTGCCTAACGTTAAGTAATCAACAGCACCAATATAACTCGCTGCCTGCAATCCAACAAAAGTCGCATTACCTTCCCATACCCAACTTAAAACTCCCCCCCCAACGTGATCTCTGTTGCCAGCAAGTTTTTCCTGTATGCCATGGAAATATTCATGACCGCCAGTCTGCGCCATTCCAGCTTTATCAAATACGAGCAAATTTTCTGTTCTAATTACTTCGTAATTCCAAGTAGCGGTGATTGCACTACCAAACGCTGGACTTCCGGCATCCCACCCATTTAACACTCCGGAAAGCTCAGTAGAACTAAAACCTTGACTGCTATAAGTATTAATAATCCAGTCTCGATCAATCCCAATTACATTTATATGCTGCCTTTCTTTTTGGGGATACTGGAAGGTTTTAGCAATTAAATCAGCACTTTTAGAGACCCAGTTTTTTAGAGTAGGATCGGTTCCCTCCTGTGAAATAGTTAGGCCTTTGACAGACGGGTTGCGCACAATATTCACATAATCGAGGAAATATTTTGTGGCGAGGATAGCGTTTTCAGTCGCACTCATAGGTTTTTTTAATAAATATTTTTCCCACAGTCCAGAACTTTCTTTCGATGGGATATATGTGACCTTTGAGTAACAAAATGAGACCCCCTCACATGATGTGCCAACAGACACGACGTCAGCTATTGTAACTGTAAGGTTGTAGTACCTGTCAGATCCAACAATCACCATCGGTATTTTTAGTTCGCCAGTTGACAGTTCGTAGGTGTCATAGGAATCAGGCTGGATATCAGTACTAAAGCTGATTAACGATTTAATAGTTATTGCTACATCGTAATAAAGGACGTCCTCTACTGCTATAAAAGGAATCGACAAGATGCCAGTGCGAATGTCGTACGTATCTGCGGCAGAAGAATTATTTGCAAAACCAAGCAATACTAGGGTGAAGAATGTAGAGATAAGTAGTTTCATAGCCGTGTTCTGAGGAGTACTTAACCGTTCGTCTAGAATAGTATATATCAGAGGGCAATGGAACCATCCTGACTTATCAGGGCATATCCCTAAGGGTGGGGTGCGGGCTGGGCGGTTAATAAGAAACAGGAGTGGGGGTTAATCTAACTTCATGGGACACTCATGGGACATCGCGCAGCAACTCAATAAAATTGAAGGCAATTAACTACAATCTACAAAGTTACACAATACAGAAGCTTATCTTTTGTAGGTAGCTGTGGAGTATTGAAATAATTAGTAAGCGTTGGACTCATAATTCGTTTGTCCGAGATTCGAGTCGTCGTGGTCCACTATTTTTCTTGCATTTACACGCTTACGATTTGGCATAACGGACCACGGATTTTGAGAGTCCGTTGGTCCAGCCGGTTATCCCCCAAAATATTTCAGACCACCCAACGACTCGACGCACCCAACGCCACTCCATGGTAAGGGGTGTCTGGGGCAGCGATCAGGAGTCTTATCTCGTTAGTCTTTAGTAAAGCCGACATTTATTAGGACAAAATAGCGCTTCCTCATCAATACGAAAGAAGTTCCAGATTGAGCTAAAAATTGTCCTTAGTACGGGATAAGTGTTCAGTATATTGTCGTAGCTTAAGTAATTATACTTGTGTTTTCATTTTGCGGTGCTTGTTTAGTCTTTAGCTCCTCGGATAATAGATTTAAAAAAAGAACATATGGATGTGAGGCAGTACATATCAGACCCCTCGAAATTACAGGTGCGCACGCTTGTTATTTTAAAACGCATCTAAGTATGAATATCCGATTTTTATTATAAAATTAATGAGTCGTATTATTTCAGGTGATCTCTCTCTCGACAAAACACACATTCTCACTGTTCAAGTGTTGAGCACCCAGAATAATGAATTCGTAATGACACTTTAGCTATTACCCTAAAGATTCCGTTCCCAACTGAGCCATTAGCTGGTGCTCCGGCGTTTACATTTACGCATTGGCTGCCTGAAGGTAATGAGCGTTGGATGAAAATCGTTAAAGACCAGACTGATGTGTTTTTCTGGTTTAAAATAAAAAGTACATAGCGGGGTTCACAGCCATGGGACTTACAGGAGGAGCAGCTAATCTATCTAACAGGATCACCTGTTAGATAGACATCCCTTGCATTATCCACGCAATAGAATGCCGATAGCCCCAGAACACAACTTTTAGCTGTGTAAAATAAGAAAACAGTAACGGTGCAGCAAGCCACTGCCAAGCCCCAAAAGGGTGACTCTATTTTTTGGGAAAGAGAAAGTGTGGAAACTTAGGTAACTGGGGGTTGGAAATAGACGAAAGGATACTTATAACTCATCTGTTGAAAAAAACCTCAACAGCCCTTGAGTTATTAACTTACCAGTCCTTTAATACTCTCTTCTAATACCGAAGACTCAAAAATAATTTTTTTTAGGCGCCACTATTTAGCATGTTTATTTCGTACTCTGCAGAATATGCAGGCCCTTTGTAAAAATCTCCGTCACAGCTATTGCGCATATATTAGCAATACATCTCAGCACTCTCACATATTCTTAATGTGTTTTATATCCCACCAGACGTTAGCTTTTTAGGGTCCAGCAGCACAGTTAACTCTTCACGTGATAGTTCGCTAAGCTCTTCTGCTACATCAACTACGGAGCGCTTCTGTGCATAGGCTTTTTTTGCTATTTCTGCGGCCTTCGCATAACCAATGATCGGATTAAGTGCCGTCACTAAAATAGGATTTTTATACAGCGCTACAGTAATATTGTCTTCGTTGACAACAAAGCTAGCAATCGATTTATCGGCTAATGAAGTTGCCGTATTAGCTAAGAGGCTAATACTTTGTAATAAATTATTGGCGATCATGGGCAACATAACGTTTAATTCAAAGTTACCCGACTGACCACCAATAGTAATGGCTGCATCATTACCAATTACCTGAGCCGACACCATAGCGGCCGCTTCGGGTATCACTGGATTAACTTTCCCCGGCATAATTGAAGAGCCAGGCTGTAGAGCCTCTAATGCTATTTCACCTAAACCCGCTAAGGGGCCAGAATTCATCCAGCGTAAATCATTAGCAATTTTCATAATAGATACTGCAGTCGTTTTAAGCTGTCCCGACAATGAAACCGCGGTGTCTTGTGAGCCGATAGCGGCAAAGAAGTTATCTGCGGGAGTAAATTCTAGCCCAGTTATTTCACTAAGCATTGCCGTAAAGGTGACCGCGAACTCTGGATGGGCGTTAATGCCTGTTCCCACAGCAGTTCCACCTTGCGCCAAGGCTTGAATGTTGGGCTGAAGCTTGCGTAGATTCTGTTTGTTTTTTTCTATCTGATTATGCCAAGCCATTACCGTTTGATCTAATCGCACGGGCATTGCGTCCATCAAATGTGTACGTCCTGTTTTGCAATAATGACCCAACGTACCCGCTTTTTCTTTTAAGGTAGCTAGCAGATGATCTAAGGCTGGCAGCAGAGTATTATTCAATGCCAACGCAGCGCTAATATGTATCGTACTGGGTATAACATCATTGCTGCTTTGCCCAAAATTAACATCATCGTTTGGGTCGATATTTATACCCGATTGCTGTGTAGCTAATCTCGCAATAACTTCATTAGCATTCATGTTTGAACTAGTACCCGAGCCGGTTTGAAAAACATCGACAGGAAAATGAACCATAAAGTCATCGCTTTCTAATAGGGTCCGGCAAGCATCCACTATTGCACTAGCTTTAGCTGCAGACAGGCATTCTAGCTTTTCATTTGCTTGAGCTGCCGCAAGCTTTAAGGTAATTAATGCACTGATAAATACTGAGGGCATATTTTGCCCACTAATAGCAAAATTATTAACTGCTCGTTGAGTTTGCGCACCATAGAGTGCGTCTATAGGCACACTAACCTCACCCATACTGTCTTTTTCAATTCGTATCTTCGACATAGCTATCTCTATTATGAAGTTAAAATATTCGGTTCAGAATATAACGTTAAAATACTACTTAATCATTGATAAAAATAATGACTCAGAGCACTCAACTTATAATACTGCTGTTGTAAGTGATTTTTTTCTTGATCACTAATCACTAATGTTTCTAATATTGATAAAGGACGATAACAATTATCTAAACATAATTGACGCCACTGTACGGCAATACAGTGATCACATATTGTGTCTAACAATGTATCTAGAATAGAGGTATAAATTTTTATTTGTAAGCTTTTAGATTTATTGGCAGCATAGCAACGCCCTATTTCTAGATAATGCGTGAGTAATTCAGGAGAATCTGGCAGTTGTCCTTGACGCACTATTTCGCCTACGCTTTTGAATACAGCGACATCAGCTTGAGCGCTGGAAAGTTGTCTGATTAATTCGTTATAACTGAGCAGCGATGCATTCATTGCATAGTATCTAAAAACGTTATCGGTAATAACAACTACTTGTAAAAGCTATTACTTACTAGTTTAAATGTCTCAGTATCAATAGTAATTAGCTTTGAAGGTTATTGTGTTCGATCTGACCTAAATGATAATGATTCTTATTTACAAAATCAAGCTTTCGATCGGCATAATTACGATCGGTAGGTGCTCCCTATAATGTTGCCGCAAGAAAAAGGGGGTTTACGGCTACTGCTTTCGCGAAAAAAGTTGGTCACGTAAGCGCACTTTAATCGACCTTTTTTTCAACGCTTTCGCCGCCTTGTTTCAATGGCAATGGATTCGTACAAATAGTTTTATCACCATAGTGAACATAATTGCAGTACAAAACGGTTGCGATTAATCTTTCTTGCATCGTAACAAGGGCAAAACATGAGAGTATTTTTAGTTGGGTTGTTTGTTGTGCTTTTGGCTGTGGGCGCGGGCGTCTGGTACGGTGTTGTTGGACAACGAAACCTTCCAATAGAAGAGCGTCAGTTTGGAAAAAACAACCTGCTCAGGTGGGACAAAGGGGAAGTTCTTTCGACTCGTTTGGGAAAGGTCAAAGGACTAACAAATGGTCGTTCTTCGGCCTTTTTGGGCTTACCTTATGCAGAACCACCGCTAGAAAAGCTGAGGTTTATGCCCCCTGTCCAAGCCTCTGGTTGGCAAGAAACGCTGGATGCAACACGGTTTCCCCCGATGCCCATGCAAAGTGAATCTCCTAGCTTTTTAGGCGATAGCAATCAGAGGGATACTGCTGAAGACAGTCTTTATCTGAATATTTTTACGCCCTCCTCATCAGGCACGTCAAGACCGGTTTTATTCTGGATACACGGGGGTAGTTTAACCCACGGCTCAGCCAATGATACAGATGGCTCCATTCTTGCCGAACAAGGGGACGTCGTTGTTGTCGCAATTAACTATCGTTTAGGCATGCTCGGGTATCTAGACCTGTCTTCGTTTGGCGATGAGTATGCAGGCTCTGCCTCTAATGGTTTTCGGGACCAAATAATGGCGTTGGAGTGGGTGAGAGACAATATCGCTGACTATGGTGGCGATGCGAACAATGTCACTATCTTTGGAGAATCAGCGGGCGGCCTGTCTGTATTGTCCATAATCGCATCCCCGCAAGCACAAGGCTTATTTCACAAAGCCATCGTAAATAGCGGCGGGCCTGTTCATTTGCCTCCACTAGACCAGTTGAGCGCCCTTGAGAAACACTTGGGTGTGGGAAGTGATGGCCTGTTGACAAAATTAACATCCATGTCAGCAAACGAACTCATATCCGCGCAAGAGAAAATCTCTTTTCGAGCGGGTGGCGTGGACGGTATCGTGGTCACGCAGCCCGTCGATGCGGCAATTCACGCGCTTGGCCAAAACGGTGTGCCTATTATCGTTGGCAGTAATAAGAATGAAGGAACTTTGTTCTCATACCTTGTTCCTTGGTTTCTTTATTCCCTTATCGGTGAGGAACTCGCCCCAGGAAATGTGAATGGCGCCGACCCTTCCCAATACCTCACACGCATGAAGAAGGCTTATCCGGAAGATAATTTCAAGCAACGGTTTGAGCGCATTTGGAACGATAGGTTTCGACGGTTCGCTCTGAAGACCGCTGTAGCAGCAACAACGGCGGGACCTGGCGGTTGGCTTTACAGATTTGATTTAGAAATTCCAGATGAAATAGGTGGAGACTGGATGAAAGCGACGCACGCGGCAGAAATTCAATTTACTTTCAACAATTTTGCAAGTGATGCTCCTGCAAATTCATACTTGTATGATAAATCAAACCCTGTCGTAGTTAAGCTGGCGCAAGAATGGTCGCAACGTATCTTGGCTTTTGCCAAAACAGGCAACCCAAATCTTCAAGGCCTTCCACATTGGCCGCAGTATGATGCAACGTCGAGACAGTCACTTGTCTTGGATGAGAACTCCAGAATTGAGGAATTTCTAGACAAGAAAGATCGTGAAGTATGGGGGGATGAATAATTAATGGGCCAATTAGTGGAGTCAGAGTAAAGTGCCAGAGTAAGCAAGAAGGCGGGCAGGTCGTTAGTGTCTAAAGCGCTCAACTCATCGCAGTTTATTGCAAGTAACTTTCAATTTTCCAGACTCATTTCCAGCGTCTCCCACAGTAGACCTGAATGGCGCCAGGGGTTGGTGTGTCGGTTTAAGCCTGTTCGAAACTGATTGTTTCAAAGTCTTCAATAAACGCATTTTGTAACTCGTTTTCCTTCAATAGAAAGTTTGGTTTTGAGGGTTTTCCGAAGGCTTGGTTGCCCACCGTGCACGTTTGGCAACTTAATATGCCGCTGAGAGTAAGAACTATAAGCCGCATTTTTCCAAGATCTCAAGGGTATCGCTTTACGGTCTTTCCATCCCGCCTCTTCTGCAAGAATACATCAACTACTTCGCTATCCTGATCCACGGCTCTCCAAAGGTAATGTTGTTTCCCATGGATCTTAATAAACACCCAATCAACGAAGAAAATGTCGCCATAACCCTAATGCTTGCTTCTCAATCTTTAGGAAACTATCGATTCAAACTTTTGCACCACAGGGGAATTGCTCCATAGCTTACCGTGAGGCCCCGCTGCGCCATCAAGTCTTAGACGTCACGATGACTTAGCTTGCATCGATGGTAAAGCCATACGGCATACTCGATAATTTAAGGCGGGAATCGATGAAGCTTATACAATTTTGATTGGGCACGGACTAAATGCTGGCAGATTGGGAGTTAACTTGTCAGTTCCACTGTGACTTATCGAGGGTGCCTCAGGGTGGGGGCGCTGGCCGGGTGGGGACTAATAAATACGGGGTGAAGATAATGCCTATTAACAGAGAGAGGTGACGAAACGGTTTGGGGATGCTTTTTTGGGTACTTTTTCCGGGTGCTTTTCCGGGTGCTTTTCCGGGTACTTTTTCAGGTACTTTTAAAAAGTCAAAATAGCTATTTTCAGTTTAAATGCAGGAATCTAAAGGCGGGAAGATTTGAGCTGAAACCGCAAGTGGTGTGTCTAAGCTCGAAGCTTCTGCGCAATGGCTAGAATGTGTTCGGCGGTAGTCCCGCAACAACCCCCGACAATATTTGCTCCCTTGGCAATCCAGTCACTCGCAAATTCACTGTAAAATTTAGGTGACAAATCATCCCGCAAGACCAGCAATCCATCAGATTCCTTCTCACCCCCCAACAACCAGTCTTGAGGCACGTTCGTAAATGCATTTGCATAGCCCCCAATAAATTCAACATCAGAATCAGCCAATACTGGTATCGCATCGCTTATGCGCTCCGGCAAAGAACAATTACCTAATACACCGGTAACCTCAAACGAAGCCAAAGCCTCAAGCGCGCTTTCGAGCGATTCCCCGCTCCGAAGAGTCGCTGGTATTTCATCATGAAGAGTAAGACCTATATAAACCGGTTTACCTAAACCGGTTACTCCAGCTGCAGCAGCCACAGCTTCCGCAATAGAGGACATAGTTTCACAGAGGAAGAGATCTACGTAGGGGTGTAATAATTCAGCTTGTCTTCGATATAAAGGCTCGATTATGGCCCGGTCTAATACCAAATCTGGGCGAAAACTACCATTCTGAGGAGGCAGACTTGCCGCAATCTCAATCTGTCTCCCAGACTCGTTAACAGCCTCGACAGCTAGCTTGCCAGCTAATTCATTTAAGGAATCATATTGATTTTCTATGCCAATTTTCGCTAGGTCAGCAAGAATTACTCCATAGCTGTTAGTAGTGATTACCTGGGCGCCTGCTTCGATATTCTCGTGGTGAATTTCTTTAACAACATCCGGCGCAACTAACAATGCGTTGGCAGACCAAATAGTTTCAGGAATCTCAACCCCTTTCAAACCCAGCGTTTTACCCATTCCTGAATCGAGTAGTGTCACTGTATTAGAGATCATCCGCTGCATTCCAAAATTTTCTAGAGCAGAGGATTTTGCCTGCTTTACAAACGAGAAGAAAGCTAATTATTTGATTATAGAGCACTATAATCAAATGTATGATGTTAACCAGCAATTAACTTCTGTGCACTTGTAAAAAGTATTAAAACCAATACCATGGCTTATATTTAACGGAAATTTCTATGACAAAGCCACGCAC
>CAJWGN010000114.1 GCA_913031035.1 uncultured Gammaproteobacteria bacterium | reverse complement strand
AGAAATCACATCACCTGCGACCCCGTAAGTCCCAGCACCGCCAATCCTTGTACCTGCGACCCCCGCGGCCAGCATAGCAACACCTAAAGTGCCGCCGCCAATTGCCCAATCAGCGGAACTTTTATTATTGCGGCTTAAATAAATCCCTACCCCAGCGAATAAGACGAGGTAGAGTAAAATGACTATTGCGGAAATGCTCATGCATAGCTCCTATCTGATTTTTTTTGTTGATCGTATTATTGATTAAAGCCAGCTATGCCCTGACCTGTACCAACTCCGCTAATTATTGGTTGGGCATACTACACCATCGTGAGGGACTGACTCCAGTGGAGTCATCAGCACTGACAATCAACGCAGCCGAACTATGAACCCCTTAATGCTGGTGACTTCGATTAATACATCATAGACTCACCACCAATAAGTATCGCCGAGATAGTTAAACAAGGAACAACACATGGCAAAGCCTGAACCTGGCAGCGATCAATGGTTAGAGCAAGTTCAAGAAGAGATACTTGATCCCGACCGCCCCATTATCGATCCCCACCATCACCTGTGGAGGCAAATATTTAACCGAGATTATTTATTGCCTGAATTATGGAAAGACACGGGGTCAGGCCACAATATTGAAAAAACCATGTTCATGGAGTGTCATGCCTTCTATCATAAATCCGGCCCAGAACATCTTTTATCCGTAGGCGAAGTCAATGAAGTTGCCAACATTGCATTGGATTCTAACAAGGACCCAGGTCAGGCCCAGATCGCCGGCATCGTTGGCCACGCCGACCTCACGCTAGCAGGAGACAGCCCTGACCTTTTAGCTGAAACACTAGACGCCCTGACCGATGCGGGCAAGGGATTATTTCGCGGCATTCGCCACGCTGCAGCTCACGATAAGAGACCGGAAGATTTACTTATTCGCGGCTCCGCGCCGCCTTACCTGCACGGTAAAGAATCTTTTCGTAAAGGCATTAAGATGCTAGCCCAGCGCGGCCTGACTTATGACACATGGCACTTCCATCACCAAAACCTCAACTTCCTCGACTTAGCACGAGCGGTGCCCGACTGCACGATGGTCCTAGACCATTTTGGGACGCCATTGGGGGTTGGAATTTATCAAAGTGCTCGCGATGAAATTTTTCAGGAGTGGAAGCAAGAAATTGCTGAACTAGCAAAATGCAACAACGTCTTTGCAAAGATCGGCGGCCTCGCGATGCCGGATAACGGATTTGGTTGGCACAAAGCTGAAGCACCGCCGACATCTGATGAGTTTGTCGCTGCCCAACAAAAGTATTACCTCCATACCATTGAATGTTTCGGTCCAGATCGCTGCATGTTTGAAAGCAATTTTCCTGTTGATCGACTCTCAATTAGCTACCATGTACTCTGGAATGGATTCAAAAAACTGACCGCAGATTTTTCCGAAGCTGAAAAACATGCAATGTTTTATGGAACTGCTGAAAAAGTTTACTCATTAACGAAGAAGACTAACTAGATAATGCCTTACTCCACACTCGTTTTCGATTTAGACGGAACACTAACTGACCCAGCCCAAGGCATAGTTCGATGCATGAACTATGCCCTCACGAGCTTTGACTACATGGCTCGTCCCGAGCATGAAATTACTGCATTGATAGGCCCACCTCTTGAGTCTGCAATAAGTGATCTTTCAGGAGAGGATGATGAGTTTAAAATCAAACAGTTAGTAACGGCTTACCGTGAGCGTTATGGTGCATTTGGGTTTGCTGAAAACACCGTCTACTCTGGGATTCACGATGTTCTCGATCAGCTAAAAGAACGCCAAATCCCGATGGGTGTTTGCACCTCTAAGCTTGAGAAGTACGCCATAAAAATCCTCAAAGAATTTGACCTCTTTGACTATTTTGATTTTATTAGCGGCGTTTCAGGTGATAGTTTTAATTCACCAAAATCACTTCAGTTAGAAAAACTACTCACGGAGGGGCACATAGATTCACAGGCCCTTATGATAGGAGACCGATCTGTCGACATCTCCGCGGCAACTACGAATAAGTTGGAAAGCTGGGGCGTCCTTTGGGGTTATGGAAGCCGCCAGGAACTCGACACAGCGGGCGCGGCTCGTATTTTAGAAACCCCCCTTGAATTACTCGAACTACTCAACGATCAAGGTATTTAACTGGGGTTTTTCCGTAGCATTTTAACTACAGCGCTAGCCATCAGAACAGTCTCTCCGTTGGCCGTTAACTGGCAGCGCACAAAGACTATGGAGCGCCCTCGGCGAATAACTTCACAGTGACCTAGAATCAGATCCCCATTTTGGCCCGGAGCTGTAAACTCACTGTTCAAACTAACGGTGAGCACGCTTTCATTTTCACCACCGTTGGCACCCATACACAATGTATAGTCTGCGAATGCCATCAACACTCCGCCGTGAACAGTATTGTGTGCATTGCAGTTTTGTTCTCGCACTCTGAATGCGGTTCGCGGCTGGTCACCATCCATGTAAAAAAAGAATGGGCCTATGTGGTCTTCCGCTTTATCACCTACCCAATGTTGATATTGTGAAGGCACATTAAAGTCTTCGGGTATTATTGCCATGAAATCTTCTCAAATGTTGCTATAACCTATAGCTTAACTGATTAATTATCTTCATCGTCGTTGGGGACAATAACATCTACCGCGGCGCCAGCAACTTTAAAAGGAACTTTGGCTACCTCGATAGTCGTATCAACAGCGGCGCCAACGACGGCTGCAATGCAGCCAGACAAACATAACATTAACAAAGGTACACAGACCTTCGCTCCTAGAAAAAATTTAGCTCTGTTCATTTCAATTCCAAAGTTAATAGCCAACGTTAAGTCACTTGCCCATTTGTAAACAGCTTCGCCGAATCTATTCGCGCCGAAAAACCATAGCATTTAGTCGACACAAGGCCCGGTAAGTTGAGCAAAATGACTCTGGTGATGAATACCTGTATCGGCTTATTTACCAAATCATCAATTAGCACAGCAATCAAAAATTACAGCGTCGATCTCAAATTTTGCAGCTTAAACCTCTACCTCTAAACTAGGAAACGTAAAAAAATGGGGTTTCTAGCTATAAATCTTATAATTACAAACTATGTTATTTAATGAGCGTTTTCCATTACAACAGGATTATAGACTGAGCTAGCACTGCTTAGTTTTCACCGTGCTCGATCTGCGAAAGGACGTATATCTTCCAAGCCCTTTCCAGACTGGACTAATTTGGCAAAATCTTCAGCCAAGCGCTTGCTTTCAAGCATTACTTTATTCCAATAGTCTAAACGCACTTCATAGGAATAGTTATTAAAGTCCTGCCGGTCGGGGATTTTGCCAAAAGGTAAACTCCTGGTAAATTCCTCCGACGGAGTGACCAGCACAACATTATCGAAATTCGAATCGCGCACCTTGCGCCACGGCAATCGTTTATCAAACCATCCAGGAATAACAGCCGATGAAAAATGAGGATAAAGAACCAATTGATCGCTGTTGTTAAACGGAAGATCGAAATGGTAGTCGGTAATCCCCCCATCCCAGTATAGACCGGGTCTAGCTCCAGCAATATCCTTCACCGCCTCAAGAATAAAAGGAATAGCGCCTGTGGCCATCATCGCATCGATAACGTTATTCTCTGCCAAAGCCACTGCACTCGTCGTTATATCTGTCCAGCGTGCCGGCAAACTCGCAGGCGCATTGGTAAAGACGGTCCGCTCGAAAAACCAAGATAGAGTTTTTCGAGAAACAATATTGGCCCCTGCCGCACTGCCAAGCATCAACGTTTGCAGCGACCTCCCAGCGGATGAAGACAACCCCTTGCAGCGATCTGTCACTATGTGAGTTTTATATTTTGAATTTTTCACTATTTCGCTGGCACCGGAAGGCCCAAGAACATACTCAACCATGAGACGGGCTTTTTCGGTAATTTCTTCCACCGTCGGCGATTCAGAATAGCTTTCTCTGCTATACCTGCTAGCAAGCCGATCGATGGCTGCGACAGGGTCTGCTGTGGCCAGGCAGCACATGCGCCAGGCGCCTGCTGACGAGCCAATAGTGACTAATTTGGAGTCTGAATTGGCAAAAAAATCGCCAAATAGGTACTGGTCTAAGCCATGTAGAACAAACCATTTTGGTCCGCCCGAAGCGCCAACCATGGTATCGAACTGCTCACGGTGAACTCCCTCTCGGGAAATCCGTTCCAGCGCTTTTGGACCTGCGTAAATTGTGAGAGAAGACATAGGATGCGGATGATATAGTTCCTAACCAACGCATTCTACCGTAAATATTAGCTAACTTATGAATCTGAAGATCACAAAAGACCGAAAATCACTGCTATACGTGCTTGCCATAGGCAACACCGTCGCTTTTGCTACCTGGCAAGTGATGCTCAATAATTATGCAGTAGAGAACGTAGGCTTTACTGGTGAAGAAATCGGAATCCTGCAAAGTTTGAGAGAGGTACCTGGCTTTCTGGCATTTACCGCAATTCTGATCATGATTTTTATTCGCCAACAGCGCTTTGCGATCCTGTCCTTGCTTACCCTCGGTATAGGGACCGCTATTACCGCTATTTATCCTTCAGCGTTCTGGCTTTATTTCACTACAGTAGTAATGTCTATCGGGTTTCATTATCTGGAAACCCTACACAACTCGCTCAGCCTGCAATGGCTTAGCAAAGCTGAAGCACCAAAAGTTCTAGGAAAACTGCTCAGCGCGAAGGCCTTTAGTAATATTGCAGTTTTAGGTGCCATCTACTTTTATTTGATGTTCTTTCCCGCCAATTATAATTTGATCTATATGCTTGCTGGCGGCATCACCGTGGCTATTGCGATTTACTGCTGGACGGCGATCCCTCATTTCGAAGAAAAAGTCCCCCAACGAAAAGAGCTTTTCCTGCGCAAGCGGTACTGGCTTTATTACGCGCTAACCTTTCTCGCTGGGGCAAGGCGTCAGATATTCGTGGTGTTCGCAGGATTTCTGTTAGTGGAGAAATTTGGTTTCCCGATTGAGAATGTAGTGTTAATGACGCTGGTGAATTCCGCCATGACATTTTGGTTAGCCCCGAAAATCGGCGCTCTAATAAGTATAATCGGCGAGAGAAAGGCTCTTACCTTAGAGTATATTGGCCTCATCATTGTCTTTATTAGCTATGCGTTTGTTGATTCTGTTGCGGTAGCCATCGCTCTTTACCTACTGGATCATTTATTTTTTGCAATGGCTATAGCGGTCAAAACCTATTTCCAGAAAATTGCAGATCCAGCGGATATCGCAGCAACATCAAGTATTAGCTTCACCATAAACCACATCGCGGCCGTAGTACTGCCAGCGCTATTAGGCTTAGTTTGGATAATTAATCACAGTGCAGTTTTTATTATAGGTGCAGGCATCGCCTGTCTATCACTTGGCCTCTCTCAGCTAATACCGGATAAGCCAATGATGGGTAACGAAACTCGGCTACCACCAAAACTCGCAGCCCAAGCCCCATTTTAGCTTTGCGTTAACGTTTTGTTAACGCTAGAAACTTATATTTGGGGCTATTGCTCGATAACATTGCGCCCTTTATAATGTGCCGCTTCTCTGCAAAGCTGAGCAGTGGCAAAACTCCTTCTTCTTTTAATCAATTAATTTATTGTCTGCCCCAAACTTATTGGATAAACATGCTATCGCACAAATCACCACTTCGTTTCGCCATCGTCTTCGCCTCAATCATTGCAGGCAGTTTACTTTTCCAAACCGCTTTTGCCCAAGAAAGCGACTCGATTGAAGAGCTAGTAATCTGGGGGCGATCCTTACAGCTGCTCGGCACGGCAGATTCTGCATCACAGGGTGTTGTCGGTTATAAGGACTTCTCTACCCGTCCCATGGCGCGCGTCGGCGAATTGGTTGAAGTGGTTCCCGGCATGATTGCCACTCAACACAGCGGCCCAGGCAAGGCGAATCAGTATTTTCTGCGAGGTTTCAATTTAGACCATGGGTCTGACTTTTCCACCTTTTTTGATGGCATGCCGGTCAATATGCGTACTCACGGCCACGCTCAGGGTTATATGGATTTGAATTTCATCATCCCCGAAATCATCGAAAGAGTTGATTTCCAAAAGGGCCCCTACTTTGCGGATGCCGGAGATTTCTCACTGGCCGGGTCAAGTTCCATGAAGACCTACGACACCCTTGAAGATGGCTTTACTGAGGTCACGCTTGGCCAGCGGGACGAGATTCGCTTGGTAACAGCCAATTCCTTTGGCCTAGGGGATGGCAACATCCTCTACGCATTGGAGCATCATCAAACCAATGGCTTTTTCGACCTAGATCAAGACGTACGTAAATACAATGGCCTAATTAAATACACCGGCAATATTGGCAGTGTGCCAAGTCGGGTAACCTTCTCTGCCTATGACTCCCTGTGGACCTCTACTAACCAAGTTCCTGAGCGTTCGGTAACCAGCGGGCAAATAGACAGATTCGGTTTTATAGACCCCGACTTGGGTGGCGAATCTTCTCGCTATTCATTAACCGCCTCGTTTGACATTAACAACTGGGATTTAAACCTCTATGCCAGCTCTTACTACATGAGCTTAATTAATAACCCTACCTACAATCTTAATGATCCGATCAATGGAGATGAGTTCGAGCAGGAAGACGAGAGAATGCTTTTCGGTGGCAGCCTGCGTAATGAAGTCAGCAGCGAACTGTTTGGCATTCCTGTAAAAAGAACCATCGGAATCGATTCTCGCTATGACAATGTCACAGAATTGAATCTTTTCAACACTGTCGGTAAAAAGCGCACTGGAAGTATTCGTGAAGATGATGTTGAAGAACTAAGCGTCGGGGTTTTTGCGGAATTTCAGTTTTCATTAACTAATCGGCTGCGAGCCACCGTTGGCCTAAGGAATGACTACTTTGATTTTGATGTGAACGCTCTTCAGCCAGAAAACAGCGGCAGCGACAGCGATTCACTCTGGCAGCCAAACTATGGCGCAGCTTATCGCTTAACTGAAAACTTGGAGCTGTATGGCAATTACGGCCGCGGCTTCCACAGCAATGATGTTCGTGCGGCGGTTAACCGCGTAGACCCAGTGAGCGGAGATCCGACTGATCAGCAGGATGTATTAGTCCAAGGCGAGGGTGGCGAAGTTGGTTTCCGCTATGACACACTGACAGGTTTTAACGTAGCAGTTGCCTATTTTGAGCTAGCCACTGACTCTGAACTGGTCTTCGTTGGCGATGCGGGCACAACCGAGCCCAGCGACCCAACTCGACGTAGCGGTGTTGAAATCAATAGCTTTTGGCAAATCAACGAAGAATTAGTGTTTGATTTTACCGCAGCGAAAACTACCGGCTATTTCCGTGGTCTGCCATCAAATGCCGACAGCATTACTGATGCACACGAAGAAGTCGCCGGCGCCGGCCTAACCTATGCAGGCAATAATGGCCTTACCGCTAGTATCAGGGTTAGACACTTCGGAGATGCAGCCCTAACCGACGATGAGTCGGTATTTAAAGACAGCTCCACTCTTGTAAATCTCGGAATTTCCTACACGCAGTCTACCTGGGAGATAGGCGTGGACATGCTTAATATTTTTGATGCACAAGATGACGATATCGCGTTCTTTTTCGAATCAAAACTGCCAAATGAAGCCGCTGGCATTGAAGACATTCATTTCCATCCTTCCAACCCTCGCAGCGTCAGAGCTTTGCTCAAATACAGATTCTAATTATTGGCCAAGGCAGTTCACTGAGATGAAATGATCACCACGCTGTTTATCTCTACTTCTGTCTTTATTTTCGCCTGAATTTCTATCGCTTAAACCCGCGTAGCCCGTCAAGACAGTTTTAAGGTAGACTTGGGCTTCAGGGCTGCCTGCGGCATACCATTTCTTCTTATTCGAACTTTTTCATGAACACTAACAGCCCAATAGTTAAACATTTAGTCCTTGTCGGTGGAGGGCATAGTCATTTAGCCGTATTAAAACGGCTAGGTATGAAACCAGTACCTGGTTTGGCTGTGACCCTAATCACTCGCGAGGTCTACACACCTTATTCCGGTTCAATGCCAGCTTATATCGCAGGCCATTATGAACTTGACGATATGCATATCGATTTACGTCCGCTAGCTCAATTTGCAGGTGTTCGGCTAATAGAATCTGAAGTGCACTCTATTGATCTGAGCGCAAAAATAATTCAGCTACATGGCAGACCAGATGTGCCTTTTGATCTGATTTCCCTAAATATAGGCTCAAGCCCTAACGCTGAGCTAATTAAGGGATCGAAAAAACACGGCATCCCTGTAAAACCAATCAGTGAGTTCTTAAGCCACTGGCAGAAAATTCTAAGCCGCGCTGTTGACTCCTTAAGCAACGAACAGCCTTTCTCTTTAGTCATTATAGGAGGAGGACCGGCCAGTGTAGAGCTAGCTCTCGCTGCTCAGTATAAAATTCACACGTCACTTAATATAGATATTCAACAAAAATCAAAATTAAAACTTTTTGTTGTGAGCAACGCAAAAGCATTGCTCAGTACTCACAATGACAAAGCCCAGAAAGCCATACTTGCAGAATTTGAAAAGCGCCATATAGAGTTCGTTCCTGACACCTACGTATCCGAAATAAAATCAGCTGAAATATTGTATAAAGACGGAGGCAGCCTTAAAGCTGACAGCGTCATTTATGCCACCGGGGCAAGTATCCCTCAATGGCCTTCGGACTGCGGCCTGCAACTTAGTGACGACGGCTTTATAGAAGTTAACAATTATTTACAGTCCACCAGCCATCCGTTTGTTTTCGCCGCTGGAGACGCGGCAACCATAAAAGGACACCCTAGACCAAAGTCTGGCGTCTATGCTGTTCGCCAAGGGAAGGTTTTAGCCGCCAATTTGATAAGTGCAATCACGGATAAATCTCTCAAAAAATACTCACCACAAAAACACGCTCTTGCGCTGGTGAATTTGGGCAACAAATCTGCACTCGCTATTCGCAACACCCTATTCTTTCAAGGCCAAATCATCTGGCGGCTTAAAGACTCTATCGACAAAAAGTTTGTTCGTAAATACAGCCAGCTTCCAGAAATGAATATTGATTTGAACATTGCAAAAGGACTTGTCGACAAAAATACCGAGTTAGAGCTCAAAGCACACGCGATGCGCTGCGCCGGCTGCGGCGCAAAAGTCGCTAGCAACATCCTCGAAGAAGTTCTGGCAACCCTTCCCAGAATTCACAAAGACAATGTAGTGGTTGCCAGTGGTCGCGTGGAGGATGCCTCACAAATAGACTTAGGGGGGGGCCGCGAACTATTACAAAGCATCGATCAGCTCAAAGCCTTTACCAACGACCCTTGGCTATTTGCAAAGATAGCGACAAATCATTGCCTAAGCGATATTTATGCAATGGGGGTAAAACCTCATTCTGCTTTAGCTATAGCAGGTATCCCACAGGCCAGCCAACGCTATACTCGGAGCCAGTTAAGTGAATTGATGCACGGCTGTACACAAGCACTGGCTGAAAATGATTGTGCGCTTATCGGCGGTCACTCCGCTGAAACCAATGAGCTACAATTTGGTCTTTGCGTGAATGGATTTACTGAACAGCCGGTATTGAGCAAGGGTAACCTTAACTCAGGTGATGTTTTTATTCTGACTAAAGCATTAGGAACCGGCACCTTGCTGGCTGCAGATATGCGCTATAAAGCCAGCCATTTTTGGATTAAAGAAGCCACACAAAGCATGCTGATGCCTAATAAAGACGCCAGCGAGATATTGCTGAGCGCTGGCGCCACCGCCTGCACTGACATCACCGGTTTTGGCCTTGCCGGTCATCTTTTAGAAATGCTGGAATCTCGAAACGCAGAAGCAGAAATCGATTTAAACTCAGTGCCCGCTTTACCCGGGGCAATAGAATGTCTCGGAAATGGAATAACTAGCTCGCTTCATCGGGACAACGCTTTAGTGGTGACATCAATATCGAACACTGCACTGTTCAACAATGACAGCCGACTTCAGCTGTTATTCGACCCTCAAACTTCTGGTGGACTGCTAGCCTGTGTTAGACCGGACCAAGCCGCGCGCTGTCTCAGAGAACTCTTAAAGGCAGGCTATGCTGATGCTAAAATTATTGGCAATGTTCGCTCAACTGAAGAGGCAGAACCTTCCATCATCTTGAAATAGACTCCTTTGGGTCTTATTTTTGACCCAGCGGCTGGTGGTGATTCAACCACTAAGGTATATTTCGACTCATAGAATTACCCTTATCGGACTCCCTATGTTCAAAGCCGTTACACCCCAATTTTTACTCGTATTACTTACTTTTATGCCACTGGCATTAACTAGTCATAATGCCAAATCGCAACCTGACAGCTCTGCTCTTGAACGTTACGGAAACCTTGATATAGAGCGAGTTGGACCAACCATCGATGCAGCATTAGCGCAAAAACTGCTGCGCCGAGGAAACACCTATAGCAACCTAAAGCGTTATGATGACGCGGCAGATGAATATCGCAAAGCTATAAGTGCAGATCCGAACTTAATGGAAGCGGTTAGAAATCTTGCTAACACTTATTACTTTCTTGAAAAATACTCAGAGGCAAAGCCCTTGTTTGCACGATTTATTGCAATGCAAGAGCAGAAAACCGCTGGGCTTATAGCAGCTGTTTCAGCGCTGGCTGAAATGGAACGTGAAGATAGAAATTTCAATGAGTCGATAAAGTATGACTTAACTGCTATTGAATTAAATCCAACCAACGATTCTCAAGTTCATGTTATGGCTAACACCTATAACAATGCAGGTGAAGCGAACAAAGCGATTCAAATATATCAAGCCGGCATCAAGGCAATGCCGTCTAATGGTTTTTTTGATAGAAGCCTAGGAAGAGTTTTGGAACAAGAGGGGCGATTAGAGGAAGCACTGCAAGCGTACCAAGGGGCTGCACTTAAGAATCCTGACTCTGCGTTCTATGCTGACTTGGTA
>CAJWGN010000113.1 GCA_913031035.1 uncultured Gammaproteobacteria bacterium | reverse complement strand
GACCTTTTGCATGCCACGCTCCCTCCCCGTGTAGGCTCGTGCGACAACTCAGCCCTATTGTTGGCGTATTGGGAAGTGTCGTGGATCGTTTCTGGAATGAGCTCTCTCTGAGCCCACGCAGCAGCTTCTCAATTTATTCATGCCGATCTTACGTGGCTCTCCTTTGTATTTACGCGATAACCGCTTTGCGGCCTTTCTGTAACCCCGCCTCCGCAGGAATACATCAACCGCTTCATCATTTTAGTCAACGGCACGCCAAAGCTAATACTGCTTCCTCTGAATCTACACTAAGACCTCATCAATTAAGAATATGCTGCCTTATCCGTGATGCGTTCACCTTAATCGCTGAGTATATTTCTAACCAAACTTATTGCACTACAAACGAATGGCTTTATCGTTGCCGGCGGCGCCCCGCTGCGCCATTAAGTCTTCGACGTCGCGGTGACTCAGGTTGAATCGAGGGTAAAGCCAGGCTGAATATTGAATGATTTCGGTCGAGAATCTGTGATGCTTGACCATTTTTGATTGAGTCATAGGCCAAACCCTAACAGGCTGGGCTAACTAGTCAGTACCGTTCAAAACCCTTTTGTGTAGTAACTGCAAAGAAAGGCCATGGAGCATATTGAGTGATTTTCGGTAGATATAGATACCATTTTTATACTAGGATTAAGAATCCCAAGGCAGAAAGCTGGCCGGTTGGTAGCTATTTTGTCGACACCATTCACCCAGCCAAACACGATGAATTTACATGACTGGCACCAGCCCAAACATCGAAGTAGCGCCCACAAGTGAAACTAACCGAATTGAATCTATTGACGTCTTCAGAGGGTTTGCGCTCCTCGGCATTCTTCTCCTAAACATTATTGGCTTTGGTTTGTTTTCTCCCTCCTACTCAAACCCTGCATTTGATCTGGCAGAAGCCACCATGGCTAACACCTGGACCTGGGCTACCATAGAACTATTTGCTGAGGGGGCGATGCGCTGCCTGTTCTCGATGCTGTTCGGTGCGGGAGTTGTGCTCTTTACGACAGGCGATAATGCTAAATCGGGTTGGATTCACTACAAGCGAACATTCTGGCTTTTGATGTTTGGGCTTTTTGACGCCTACATTCTGCTATGGAATGGCGATATCCTCGTGACCTATGCCTTGGCAGGAACGGTGCTTTATTTGCTCCGCAATAAGCCCGCCAAAACACTGTTCATTATTTCTGGCATCCTAGTGTTACTCATGTCGTTGCAACACCTGGGTATGGGCTTTGCTCTTAAGCAAACCTCTAATATGTATGATGAAGTCATCTTGGCAGATGCAGCCGGACAGGCCGAAACGATTTCAGATGAAAAGCGTGCTGCAGCCATAGTCTGGGAAGACTTCGCCAATGATTTCAGTCTAAATCCAGAAGAAGTGGAAGCTGAGCTAGCCGCACGCACAAGCAATTATCCCGATGCGTTTACCTGGAACGCGAAGAAGAATGCTGAGATATACACCTTTGTACTACCAATATTCTTAATTTGGGATGCATTGGCGATGATGTTACTCGGGATGGCCTTCTACAAAACTGGCGTGCTCCAAGCAGCCCGCAATCCGGCTTTTTACAAGAAGTTAATATTTTTAGGGTTCGGGATCGGCTTGTTCATCAATGGCTACGAAGTTTCTCGCGCTCATAGCAGCGGTTTCGATCTAATGGCTACCTTTGCCCAAATCAAACCAACCTACCATGTCGGCAGGATCGGTATGGCTTTCGGGTACATCGGACTACTTGGCTGGATCTGTCAGGCAGGCTATTTGAAATCACTAACGTCCCGTCTCTCCGCTGTCGGCAGAATGGCACTGACCAACTACCTGATGCATTCGCTAATTTGCGCCGTTATCTTTACTGGATTCGGCTTTGGTTTGTTAGGTCAATTCCAAAGGGTGGAGCTTTACGGCATCGTTATTGTGATTTGGCTGTTTCAACTTTGGCTAAGCCCTCTGTGGCTAGGGCAGTTTCGGTTTGGTCCGGTGGAGTGGCTTTGGCGCACACTGACCTATGGCAGGGCACCTAAGTTCAAACGTTAGTGATGCGGCCAACGTTTAAGAAGCACACAATTTCACGCGAAAACTTCAGGCAAAAAAAGCGAACCAAATATAATTAGGATAAAAGCTATCTCCATTGATTTCTATGCCTCCTTTGTATGCAGTATTAGGTATTGACCGGTCAACTACCTAGATCGAGACGCAAAAGCACTCAGGCGGGCGTATCGATAGCTTTCTGCTGATGCACCCAGCTTTCCAATTTCTCAGAATTTTAGTTCCTCACCCTCCCCCCCCACGAAATTCGAAATTGGGCGGTCGGTTGCCGTCTTGGCTCGGTGTTAGGTTATGGAAAGGGCTTGAAGAGTTCGCAAGAGGTTCGGTTCCGGTCAGAATCTGTAGCCGGCCCAAAGAAAATGTCTTAGAGTTCTACCGCTTATTTAATCAGAAGCCCATCAGTTGCACTGCCTCATAATCCGTTTGCCCGAGGTTCGCGTCATCAATGGACCATCATTTTCCTGAAATTTTCATGCGCTTACGCTTTGGCATAATGGACTATGGGTTTTCAGGCTCCGTTCGCGCTACAAAGCGCTCGGTGAAATTTCCCCATCATTCGATGGGGTGCTGGAGGCGTCAGATTTGCGAATCTCTCCTTCCTTGATGAATCAAATCTTCAATATAACGGTGACTCCGGCTGAATCAATGGTATAGCCACACGACATATTGGATTATGTAAAGCGGGAAACGGTGCCTGCCTTTACATTTCTAATTTATTCATGGACGGAACACTGCCAGATAGAGAGTTAACTTGTCAGCACCCTCTGGCCTCTACTGAGCTCTCTTCCGAATTAAAGTCATAGCTACGCTCAACTCTGTTAAAATGAAATCAACTCTAACTCTCTAAATCAATAACTTTTATGTCCTTTAGCCCTCTCGACAATAGCTCGCTTGATCAGCAATCACAGTTCCCTCAGCGGACTCTGCCCATCGGCTTTATGTTGCGCTTGGCCAAAGCGCTTCATAGCTATGGCATGACTGCTTATGAGATGGAAAATAGAATGCCGTTAATTGGTGAGAAGCTTGGCTTCGCAGTGCAGTGTTTGTCTGAGCCCACAAATCTAATTATGAGCTTTTCTAGGCCGCAAGAGCCTGAACCAATAACCTATGTATTCAGGGTGGACCCAGGAGAGGTCAACCTTGAGCGGCAGATTCAAGTAGATTTTGTTTTCCAAGATGTAGCCAGTGGTGCCATGACGGTGGAGGTCGGCGCCCAAAGACTCGACGAAATCGCATCGTCTGCTGCAAGATTTGGCGATAAATTGACTATTTTAGGTTTTGGTTTGTTTTCAGGAGCAATTGCGAGACTGCTCGGCGGGGCTACCGCTGAAATACTGGTCGCTTTATTTATTGGCCTGCTGACCGGCCTGATAGCAATGCGTTTTCTTAAGTCAGAGTCGGCTAGGTTCCTATTTCCCACTATAGCGGCGACGATCTCAAGTGTGATTGCGGCGTTTGTGGCCAGTTTTGGCTTACTTGCATCGCCGTATATTGCGACCTTATCGGGCGTGATCGTTTTAGTACCTGGTCTTTTGTTAACCACCGCCATCGAAGAGCTTGCCAGACAAAATATGGTTTCCGGAACCGCGAGGCTTTTTTCTGCAGGAACTATTTTTATGCAGATTGGTTTTGGGCTAGCAATAGGTATTCAGCTAAGTGATTATTGGTTTATTACTCAGCCGGTGGTTGCTCAAGACGATTTACCTGTTTGGACAGAATGGTGTGCTGTTCTGTCTGCGGGCATAGGCCTTTTCTTTTTGTTCAAAAGCAGGCCAAAAGATCTCGGCTGGGTATTGACGGCAGGATTTGTTACTTGGGGAGCTACTCTAATTGGTAGCCACTATTTCGGTCCAATTATGGGTGCGTTTTTCGGAGCGCTATGCACAGGGATTGCTTCCAATTTATTCGAACGGTTAACTCGGATCAGTAGAAACGTTATGTTAATGCCAGGCATCATACTGCTTGTGCCGGGCAGTGTTGGTTTTCAGAGTCTTTCGCTACTCGTAGAAAAAAATATCTTGGCTGGGCTAGATACAGCATTCATGATGAGTTTTGTTGCTGTAGCCTTGGTCACTGGGTTATTGCTTGCGTCTTTAATAGTTCCGCCAAGGAAAATTGAATAGTTCGAATGTAGTTTTCATAAACACCCTTTCCTTTTAAGCAACATTAAACGGAACGATATTAGCAAGTTAACCACCCAAATAAGAAAGAACCACGATTTGCCCCTCCTACATTGCTACTGCGTTTCGCCAAGACGCTAAGACACGCAGTCAAAATCCGCTGTGTTTGCGCCACTGACTTAAACCCTCGCACACCCCGTTCTCTCACCCATTTCGACTCGTGCAACAGCTCAGCTCGATTATTGGCATATCGGGCAGTGTCGTGAATAGTCTCTGGAATCAGCTCTCTGTGAACCGCGCTGCAGCTTTTCAATTTATCCGTATCCACCGCGCGGCTCCGGTCGCGCGCGGGCTTGTCATTCACTCAGAATTTTTCGATCAGATCCGCCCTGAACGTAACCCCGAGGCCTGGGCCCTGCGGCACTTTAATTTGGCCGTCCTTTTCTAAGACGGGCGGGTTCTCGAAGACCTGCCAGCCCTCAAAGATATCCGCGTGCGGCGGTTCGTGGATGAACTCTGTTATAGGAGCGTTTGGCATGGACGCGATAAGGTGAATTCCGCAGATATTGACTAATCGCCGTTCAAACGGCGCCGAGTGCGGCGAAACTTGTCTATTATACGCGGCCGCGAGGGTCCCGACGGTGCGGGACATTAGAGGCCCGATATCGCCAATCTCCGGCATGAGGACGTCGAAACATCCCTGCTCAAGAAGCCATCTGAACTCATGGATGCCCCAATTTGACTCAGCGCCTGCCATCGGCATAGCGAGGAGCCGGTTAAGCTCCGCTAACCGGGCGTAGTCATAGCGGGGCAGTGGCTCCTCGAACCAATATACATTGAGCCGCTGGTACTCCATCGCCGTGTCATAAGCACGCTTAAAGTTCCAGTACGTGGGATCCTCCCCCAAGGCGTCTGCGTTGCCGGGCGCCTTGTTGCCGTCGCAAAGGATGTGAAAATCATCGCCCACCGCTTCCCGAACCAACTCCACGACGCGCACGTCCTCCTTCATCGTCCTGAACCCTGACCGCAGTTTGATGGCACGCCAGCCGTCCTCTTTGAGTCCAATGGCGATTTCGACCCGGTCTTCCACGGTGCCGATGCCCCACATGGCTGCATAGGGCAGGACTTTGTCGCGTGAACCGCCCCAGAGCTTGTAGAGCGGTAAATCCGTTGCTTTGCCCAGCAAATCCCAAAGCGCGATCTCTACCGAGGCGCCCCATCTGCGATGCGGGCGATATAGCGCTGCGGCATGCTTATTGATTTCGAAAGGATCTTTGCCAACGAGCAGTTGTTTCACGGACTCAATGTTCTCTGGAGGAATCCCTGGGCCGATGCCCACTAATCCGTGATTCGTGTGCACTTCAGTCACGGTGAACCCGCCAATCTTAACGTGTAACCCTCCACGGGGAGTATCGACGCGTCGGGCGAGGATGCCCTTGTCTTCGATCATCCTGATCCTGATCAAACGGACATCAGTGACCTTTAGGTTCGCCGCCTGCGCCGCATTCGCAGCCTGCGGCAGCATCAATGGCATAGTCGCAAGGCCGGGCAACTTCGTTAAGAAATCTCGTCTTCGCATCGCAGCTTCCTGTTTTTAGTCGAATTAGACTGATCACCATATGATTTTTATTGCTTGTTTTCAACTCTGACTGGAATCTCGGTATTTACAAGCTAACTCTCGAATCAACAAAAATTGCTTCAAGCCATTTCCACATCCCCACTGCTTTTCCCCAACACTCGAAGGCTCACAGGCAAAATAATCGTTGGTTTTTTTGCTGATACAAAATGCCGTCCAAGATTGAACAAACTAGAAACGGTTGCATGTGCATTCAAGAATCGCTGCGCTTGTTTTATCGATTTAAACTTTCGCATACCCCGCCCGACCATCAAGTCTTCGACATCGCGGTGACTTAGTTGAATCAATGGTATAGCCACACAGCATATTGGATTTAGTCGGGCGGGAATCGGTGACGCTTATACAATTCTGGTTAAGTCTGAGTTGAATGTTGGCAAATTCGAATTTAACTTGTCAGTGGCAGACGTTAGGTTCTATTTCGATGAGATTTCGGTCGTCCCTAGCATAGGACTATGGCGTGCAACACGCTATGTCAGCAACGCGAGTGATCTCGCCAGAAGGGGTTCCATGGAGTCCTTGGAAGTTTCCCACATCGGATCATGGCGCTTGCCGCGACGATGCAGCATCAGGTTAAAACCGGTAATGATGGCAAACTTGTAAGAGGCCAACGCGCGATACCAATTAATGTCCGGAAGCTCCTCTCCATAGGCGTCTACATACATGGCTATCAACTCATCGGCTTGCGGCATGAAGTGCCCGCGATGGCCAGAATCGTCCCAGGCTAGCGGGTCGTTAAAGGTAGCAAACCAACCGATATCGTTGAGCACTGCGCCGACGCCAACCAACTCCCAGTCGATCACGGCAAGCAGCTTGCCAGTCTTTGCGAAGAACAGATTCGACCACTGAAAGTCGCCGTGGAAGATGCCAACTGGCGCGTTAACCGGCAGCTGAGCTAGGAGTAATTCGCGGACTTTCGGCACCAACGCTAAACTGCGTGGCTCTGCAGCCTTCTCGACGAACCGGTCCCAGCGCACCACATCCTCCTCAAAGGCCATCGGCTCACCCAAGTATTGCGCCCCTTGCCAATCCACGCGGTGGATTCTTACCAGCGCATCGATAGCCTGCTGCGCCATCCCAACTCGCGCGGATTTCCCGAGCGCTTCGACCCAGCCATCGCCATTGAGCTTCACCACGTCGCCTTCTAACTGCGGCACTATGAAATAGGGACGACCGAACCATTGCGGATCGTCACCCGACCACTTAACCGTACAGTGAGGAATCGAGTTCGGCATCACTGACAGCGCCGCGACCTGACGGAGCACGTCGGCAGTCCCCTGCAGTTTCACGTCCGGCGGAGGCAGCCGTATATACCATTTGTCTAAGGAGGAAGCTGTCTGCACTGAGAAGCCATAGGCAAAGCCGGCATGACCCGGCATCTTAAACACGTTCTTAACTTCCACCATATTCTCTTGATAGTGGGCACGACTAAATGGAATGAGTCGCCGCTGTAATTCTTCTAATTCCAAGTTAACCTCAATATATTGATCGACATTATTTACTATCCGCAGAGACTACTATTTCAGCTTATCAATGAATAAGCAAAACAAAGCCCTAGTACTCATAAAAATAGACAAAAGACGGGTTGATTTCTCACGGCCTTGGCATGATTTTAAACGCTCTTGCTCGGTAGGTGTTGCTGCACAAGATTAGCACTTCTCCACCGTCAAGGCCTTTTCTCACTTAATCGAATCGAAATAAACGGGTTGATTCGTTTAAGTCGATTGGTGGGCGTGCCCATGCTGAAAATAGCATTCTCTAATTTTTTGAATTGGACAGTTAAAAATTTTACTGAATTGCGGTTCAATGTTTTCGAGTACAAAAGCTTAGTAACATACCCTGTAAAATTAATGTAAGTTGAAGCGACGTTAATCGTTTATTATTAGAGGGCTATATAAAATGACCAGCGCCCACGCTATGAGGTAATAGTTTTGACCGACAGCCCCTGCCAGATCGACCAACATGACGATCACATTGTCTTTACTATCACTCGCCCTGCGCGCTTGAATGCGATCACCGGAGAGGTCTTAGACCACTTAACCGACTGTATCGAACAGTTAGAACAGCAGTCAGGCAACCGCGGCTTGATCATTACCGGCAGCGGCGAGCGCGCCTTCTGCGCCGGCACCGACCTATTCGAACGCGAGAGCCTAAGCGAAGACGAGATTCGCACCAAGTCCGACCGGGCCCGCGATCTGCTTGTCCGCCTACATAGGGCGCCCTTCATCAGTATCGCCGCGCTCAATGGCCTCGCTTATGGCGGCGGCCTTGAACTAGCGCTTGCCTGTGTGTTCCGCATAGCGGCACCTCATGTGGCCTGCTCTCTGCCAGAGGTGAAGATAGGGTTGATACCCGCCTACGCAGGCACACAGTTACTACCTGCCGTAGTGGGTCCCTCGCGCGCACTGGACATGATGCTAACGGGTAGAGCAGTAGCCAGTGACGAGGCCTTAATGATGGGTCTGATCAATCGCATCGCCGACAATGAGACCCCACTTCTGAATCAGGCTGTGGACTATTTGGCGTCGATCAACCAATACAGCAAGATCGCTATTAACAGCATCCGAGAGTGTGCCGCTGCTGCACAACCCCCTCTTAGCGACGAAGGTCTGGCTCTAGAGCGATACCATGTAATAGAGGTGGGGAAGAGTGAAGACGCCGCCGAAGGGGTGGCAGCATTTCGCGAGAAGAGACCAGCGGTTTTTAAGCATCGCTGATCGTATTGACCGGCAATTATTTCCGCTCTCAAAATCTATTGTTTCGCTTCCACTAAATCGTTACTGTTTTTTCCCAAGACGCAAACGCAGGTGTTCTGAAATACCTATAGGTTTTTTAGACACTAAGTGACACCCTAAGTGCCCACAAGTGCCTTGCCGTTAAAGTCAAAAGCCTGCCACAAATAACACTGCTTCCCATGGGTATTAATGAGCCCCTCGTCTATAAAAAAAGTGCCGCCATAACCTATATATTTTCTTCTTAACCTTTGGAAATATTTCGACCCAATATTATTGCGCCAAAGGCTAATAGTTGCAGATGATGCTCCGCTGCACCATTAATTCTTCTACGTGCTGTGACTCAGGTTAAACTGATGATATAGCTACATGGCATATTGAATAATTGCAGGTGGAAATCTGTGACCTTTGACCATTTTTAATTGGGTCATACGCCAAACCCGGACAGATTAAGGGTTAACTTGTCAGCGTCCCTCGGAGTGATACACAGAAAAATATTAGATCAATGCCCCCCTGAAAATGAAAAAGATCAGAACTTGAGATACTTCCAAAAAATTAATTTCATAACCCCGCCTCTGACTCTCTTCGCTTGTCTCAACTGATAGCGATTCAAATACACTCTAGGAAAAACTTACTTAGAGGCGCTGATCCTTCAATCCTTTAATCCTTTATCTCACGCCTAACTGTATAAGATTCGGCCTATAAATCACTTTGATTGCGAATATTTCCGCAGAGCCATGCCTGCGGTGAGTGAGCCATAGATATTCCCATCATTATCAGCAATCACACCCTCCTGACTACCGCTTGCATCGGGGTCCTGAATAAACAAAGTAATACGACCATCTTTCACATTCCCAACGCGAATGCCTTCTTCAAAACCGGGGTTAGATTGTGGTGTATTTGAAGAGGAGGAATCAGCGACATACAGTAAGTCATTGTCATCGATGAACATACCGCTGGGTCGACCAAATTGTTTCCACTCATCAAGAAATTTGCCCGACTGGTCAAAAATTAGCACTCGGCTATTACCTCGATCACCAACAAATAATCTGCCAGCGGAATCCATAGCCAGTGCGTGAGGCGTATGAAACTGATGTCGACCCTCGCCAGATGAACCCCATGTCATGAGATAGTGTCCACGAGAATTAAACTTCACGATGCGCGCGTTAGAGGCAGGGCCATGTCCGTCACCGACAAAGATGTCGCCACTCGGCGCTACAAGTACTGCCGATGGCATATTGAATGTGTCTGGCCCAACGCCCGAAATGCCGGGACTACCCAGGGTCATGAGCAACTCACCTTTGGGGCTGAACTTGAAAACCTGATGGCCCTTGCCCTCGCTGACAGTATCGATGTCACGTGAGCCGACATCATCCGTCACCCAGACATTGCCCTGTGCGTCCACAGTCAATCCGTGGGGGCGCTGGAACAGATTTGCACCAAAACTGAGGAGATGATTTCCTTGACGATCGAAATGCATAATAGGGGCAAGATTTGATCCTTGGCAATCGGTAGAACCGCAGCGATCGAAGATCCAGAAAGAAGAGCCATTCGGGTGAATTGCTATGCCCGAGGTGGCGCCGATAGATCTGCCAGGAGGCAGTTTGAAGAAGGTCTCGTCGATGATGTAGCCATCGGTAGGAGTGAAACGGGCATCCGTAACTTGGGCGAATCCAGCAACCGAAAAAACAAGTGGAAACACTGCCGATAAAATTCTCTGGAGATCGGCTTTGTTCAGTTTTGGCATAATCGTATAGCTCAGCTGTCGGCGGATAAAAACCGGGTTAGAGTAACAATCTACTCTGTGATTTTCGAAACCACATCGATACTAGTCGCGGGATTAGGGTCATCACCCGGGTCGTGAAAGAATCCTGCTATTACGCTTACTGAAACCGCTGGGCTGGTTTCCGCTAGGCAGGCGATGACATGATTATCTGGGTCATCATCGCCGAGCGATAACGGAAGCACACGTTCTCCATTTTCAAGAAGGACTGACATAGCTGTGCGCTGGGCCTCGGCAAGATTGCCGCTCTGCGGTCCGGTCACTCCGCCTTCCCAGGTTAACAAGACCGCTTGTGCGGTTTCCTCCGAACATTCCCCTTCGAGTCCTAACGCGCCGGGTGCAAAGAGTTCGGCGAACACGAGGCTGGGTCCAGCTGCAAGTGCTGTGAGGTTTTCACTTTTCAAGCCAACGAGCGAGTTCCCTTCGGTATCTTCGAGTTGTTCAACAATCTCAACGCCAATCGGCAGCGAATCCCCAGCACTAAAAGGCCCAATAAGAAGGACTGTGCGCAACTCGAGAGGCTCTTGGGCAGGTCGCAGAGTTGCACACAATGGAGTGATAAACTCTCCAGCACTGGTTTCAACCGCAAAGGCAGTTGCAGAAACTGATGCACTGTTTATCTGAACAGAAAAGGTAACCGGCATTCCATCCATCCCACCCGCGGGCGGCAACCCACATAATCTAGTGGCTCC
>CAJWGN010000112.1 GCA_913031035.1 uncultured Gammaproteobacteria bacterium | reverse complement strand
ACTGTATATATATACAGTATTATTGGATATTTCCCATGGCTCCGAACCCCCCGTTTAAAACAGCAGGCAAGACAGTAGCCGAGCCCGAAAGCCCGTTATTGATGGCCCCTGACTCTTCTCAAGCAGAGTCAGCGCCCCCTAATGAACCGGCTAAAAAGCCCTATGCAGAACTGCACTGCATCTCTAATTTTACTTTTCTAAGAGGAGCTTCTTTTCCTGAAGAATTGGTTAATAGAGCCTACAAGCTGGGCTATGAAGCAGTCGCTATAACTGATGAATGCTCCCTATCCGGCATAGTGCGTGCACATGTGGCAGCAAAAGATAAAGCTATTAAGCTCATTATTGGCAGTGAGTTTATTCTGGGTAAGCAGCACAACACAGGTCACAGCACAGGAAGGGGAAAGCCGGGAGATCAAGCAAATGAAAATGGCAGCGAGACAAAAAAACAGCAAAAGGGAGCCAAAGCAAAACCAGATAGAAGCTGTCATTTGGTCGTTCTAGCATGTAATCGTAAAGGCTATGGTGAGCTAAGCCACCTGATTAGCTGTGCCCGTCGAGAAACCGTAAAAGGTGAATACAAAATCGATCGTGAAATGGTCGAGCAGAATCTCACTGCCGATTGTATTGTGATCTGGGTTCCCAATTTGTTGCAACAGCCAGAGCAGCTGGCCTGTCAGGCAGTTTGGTTACAGAGGGTTTTTGCCAGCCAACTTTGGATAGGAGTTCAATTACTATTACGAGGCGATGATCGCCTAAAACTTGCTCAGTTGGCGGCCCTTGGTGAGCAGTTTTCTATCCCTCTTTGTGCTGTTGGCGGCGTCTATATGCATCACCCCATGCGCCGCATATTACAAGACACGGTTACCGCTATTCGCTTAGGCAAGCAGTTTGATGAATTAGGCTTCGAGGCTCAGAGTAATGGCCAAAGGCATTTAAGAAGCTATGAGAACTTAAGTAAACTTTATCCACCTAAGCTCATGGCGCAAACGCTGTGTATAAGTCAGCGCTGCAATTTTGTTTTGGATGAATTGCGCTATGAATATCCTAGGGAATTAGTGCCTAACGAATACACGCCTCATGGTTGGCTACGAGAATTAACCGAGGAAGGTATCCGGCGGCGCTGGCCGGGCGGCGCTGAACCTAAAGTGCGTAATATCATTGAGCATGAACTAACGCTGATTAAAGAGCTGGGTTATGAGCATTATTTTTTAACCGTTCACGACCTAGTGGACTACGCTCGTAGCCAGAATATACTTTGCCAGGGTAGGGGTTCGGCTGCCAACTCCGCCGTGTGTTATTGCCTAGGTATTACCGAAGTCGACCCGGCAAGAGTAGAGGTACTGTTTGAGCGGTTTATTTCTAAAGAACGCAATGAGCCTCCAGATATCGATGTGGATTTTGAAAACGCCAGACGCGAAGAAGTTATTCAATATATCTACAGAAAATATGGTCGTCATCGCGCGGCTATAGCGGCCACTGTTATTACTTACCAGTCACGCAGTGCAATTCGGGATGTAGGTAAAATATTAGGTTTGAATGATGAATTGATAAACCGTTTGGCCAAATCCATCTACTGGTGGGGCGATAACCTAGAAGAGCAGCTTAGTGATTCTAATGTTGACTACAGTGATCCGCAAATCAAAAAGCTTATCGGATTGTCAAAACTACTTATGGGTTTTCCTCGGCATCTATCTCAGCATGTAGGCGGCTTTATTATCAGTGAAGGGCCACTATCTCATTTAGTGCCTATCGAAAATGCATCTATGCCGGGGCGCACTGTTATTCAATGGGAGAAAGGCGATCTTGAGTCTTTAGGTCTTTTGAAAATAGACGTGCTGGCGCTAGGCATGCTCACAGCCATTAAAAAAAGTCTGGATCTTATTAGCGGCTACAGTCATTCAGCGTTGACGGTCCAGGCTATTCCCAAAGAAGATCCAGCAGTTTATGACATGATTTGCAAAGCAGACACGGTGGGTATTTTTCAAATCGAATCTCGCGCTCAAATGAGCATGCTGCCGAGATTAAAACCGAGGTGCTATTACGATTTGGTTATACAGATCGCTATAGTTAGGCCTGGCCCTATTCAAGGAGATATGGTCCACCCTTACCTAAACCGGCGCAGTGGCAAGGAAATAGTGACTTACCCTAGTGAGGCAGTGAAAGAAACCTTAAGGCGAACACTAGGTGTTCCTATTTTCCAGGAGCAAGTGATGCAGCTGTCAATGGTCGCTGCAGGCTTTAGCGGAGGCGAGGCAGATCAGTTACGGCGTGCAATGTCCGCTTGGAAACGTAAAGGCGGTTTGGAGCCGTATCATAAAAAGCTAGTTACCGGCATGTTAGAGCGCGGCTATGAACTGGACTTCGCCGAAAAGCTATTCAGCCAGATAAGAGGGTTTGGTGACTATGGTTTTCCTGAATCTCATTCTGCAAGTTTTGCGTTAATTGCTTATGTGTCTTCCTGGATGAAACTTTATCATCCGGTTGCTTTTTGCTGCGCTCTTCTTAACAGCCAGCCCATGGGATTTTATGCGCCAGCTCAGCTAATTAAAGACGCGCGCGCTCACGGGGTTGTAGTGCTCCCGATTGATATCAATGACAGTATTTATGATTGCAGTTTGGAAGTGGATAAGAATTTTGTAAAGCTCAATCAGCCTGACCAAATAACGCTTGAGCCTAAATTGCGGATTGGCTTTCGTATGGTGAAGGGACTCTCTAAAGAAGGTGCTGAAGCTATTGTAGAGGCTAGAACAGAAGCTAAAACAGAGCCAAGAGAAGGACCAAGAGTAGAAGCCAGCGAAGGGGTTAAAAAAGAAGCCAGATGGGAAGCCAAAAAAAACGCATACAAATCCATTCAAGACTTAGTATACAGAAGCGGAATTAACAAAAAGGATCTGGAATCACTAGCAGCCGCCGACGCGCTCAGAGCATTAAGCGGCGATCGCCATCGCGCCTTCTGGCAAGCCGCCGGCAGTGATAAAGAAGGGGAGCGTAAAAAGAATCAGACTTTGAGTTTTTTCTCAGATCAGGACTTTGCAGATAATGATTTTGGTCTGGATGTGTTGTTACCTGTTGCAAGTGAGAGTCAAAATATCTTTAATGACTATGCTGCATCAGGCTTCACCTTAAGACGTCACCCTATCGCGCTGTTTCGTAGTCATCTAAATGCACATCGTGTTTCTACGGCCAGTGACTTAAATTCGATAAATAACGAAGCCAATGTCAAAGTGACAGGTTTAGTTACCTCGCGGCAACGACCCATGACTGCAGCGGGAGTCACTTTTTTAACTCTGGAAGATGAAAGCGGTTTTGTAAACGTGGTGGTGTGGCCAGACTTAGGAGAAAAGCTGCGCCCAATAGTAAGGCAGGCAATGCTGCTTGGTGTGGTTGGCCACGTGCAAAAAAGCGAAGGAGTTATCCATCTCATCGCCAAAGACTTGGTTGACCTTAGCCACTGGCTTGGAAACTTAGAAGTTTCATCGCGAAACTTTACATAAATACTTGCGCCCGTATCCATAGTTACCTGAACCTACATTAAGCGAGCAGGCAAATAACGTAGATCCAATTTGATCTTTCCCTCATCTCTTAGATTTCAGCATTTCTAAAAATTGGTCGTAGCCACGCTGGTCAAAATTCTCGGAGTGAGAGTCCATAAAACCGTGCAGAAATTCAGCCCGGTGAATTTCAACGTTTTCCTTCCCTTCAAGAGAGTGTATAAGTTCAGAAACTAAAAAATGTGATTCAGACGAAGGGAGAATAGTCGTACTGGAAATATTGGGGTAATGTCTATGTGATCGCGAATTTGTGAGCCGTAAAAGCACAGTGCGCTTGAAACGTTTTTGGATTCTTCTTGATTGGATATTTTCCAAATTGCGGATGCGCCTACACTAAACCCAAGCAAATCGATTTGCTTGGATTGTGCAGCAACTTTTTTTGATAACTTGTCAGTGTAGGTGTCCAGTCCTACCTCAGAGGAGAAGCAGGCATAGGCCTCCGCCTCGTTACTAAAACCCATGTGCTTTGTATCATAGGGATCAAAAATATCCACGTCTCCGGGGAGTGCCTCAGCAATTTTTTCTAGTGCTGATGTTCTTCCAAAAATATCTGAAACGATGATTCGATGCATATTGGCCCTGTTAATGTCGGTCTGCGTCAGCAGACGAAAATAATCAATATCGGCTATTAAATCAGCCGTTGAAAAAAGGCGCATTAGCCGTTATTAGAGGTATCGATGCTACTTTCTCAAGTCACATTAAAAGTAGTCTGCAGCAAGCGAACTCAGATCAATGAGGGTAGATGAAAATTCGACAGCTTGATCCTAAAAAATCCAATGTCACCTCACCTCAGCGGTAACTTTCATTCATTTCTAGCGTGGCCTCCATGGCTAAGCTGATTAAAAGCGGGGCCGAGATTGGAGTCTATCACTATAATTTGTTTAGTTTGCAGTAGCGCTTAGTAGCTCAAAAAGGATTGCTAGGATCTTCATTTGTAACTGAAGATTGACTGTATAGCTAGCCTCGTCGAACACCAGGTTATTTAGTGTGAGAATATTGCTACTAAAAGAGCAGCTATTACTCGGTTGGAGATCTGAATTTTGCGCCACTTCAGCTTGAAGCGTGAACTGATAAGGCGACGTAGAAGTGTCCGCGAGTTCGATATTGAAAAGGGCCGAGTCATCTTGGATTCTGGCGAATGGCGCGTGAATTACGTCGCCTTTAATGTGAGCTGATCTGGTTAAATCAATAGAATTGGATATCTGTCAAATTTTCTTAAAAATTAGCTTTTTGGAAGGGTCTAGAATCGCTTTTTTTGTAGTATCAAAGACCACTACCTTCAGTGTTTGGCGACTCGTTCAATAAGTTGCTATTGAACGAGTCGCCAAACAGGAATTTCTGATTCTTCACATACCATTTTGTTTGCATACTATTCAGCTAGGCTAGGAGAGAATTAAGTAGAAAACAAGTGTCATAATAAGAGGAGTGAAAAAGAGGAGAGATAGATCCTGAATAAATAGCAGATTATGAAAAATAGCCATGTAAAAACCAGCGTCTTTCGTCGCTGCGCTCACGGTAAATCCAAAGCCGGCTGCCGTTGGCTTCCTGAGCGATATAATAGTCTCTGCGAACGTCATGATCCGCCCACCATGCGGTTTCTATTCGTTCTGGCCCACTAATAATCGAAATAGCTTTACGGTGGTATAGGCGACTGTTTTTTTCAACTAACTCTTCTGGCTTTTCAAGTAGCCATATTGGCCTAGGGCGGGTCGCGACTTTATTTTGTATAGATTTTCTAATTGAACTTTTTTTTGTATGACTATTAACGTCAACGCAGGCGCTGGCGTATTCAGGTCGATGTTCGGCTACGCAGCTAATACCTTTCAAATAATTATCGCCAAGCCTTGCCTTCAACTGTTCCATAAATTGATTAAGGTTGTTCTCTCGGGAAGTAGCATCAGGTCTGCCATCCAACAGCAGTGCATCGGTGTGGCTAAAAAATGCATCAAATTGATTAACGACTAAGCTAATTGCTATTACTGCTGCGGGAATGGTGAGGTTATGAAAATAAGTTTCTACCAGTAATAAGAAATGCGTGCTTGAGCGGCTTGTCTGCCGCAGTGAAATTTCAATACAGGTTGGGCTGCGTTTTTCATGAAATAAGGAGAACATTAAATGACTGGTGCTTAAATCCCTGCGTGTTAAAAAATCGCAAAGCTGGCCAATGATTTCGTCGACTATGGGTAACAGGCGATCCAGGTTTTCTAATTCATAGGGGAGGTCATAAGAGCTGGAAAAAGTCGGCGGCGGCAAATAATTTAAGGTGGGCTCTTGAGCCTTGCCCAAAGCTTTGTTGAGCTGATCAACAAACTCGCTGCCGAAACGTTTGCGTATGCCATCGCCCGGCAGACGCCAAATATCTTTTAGATGACGAATACCCATATTGTAGAGGCGCCGATTCTGTTCTTTGCTCAAATTAAGGACGTCGGCAGGAAGCGTGCCTAAGGCGGAGCGCAAATTGCTTTTTTGATAGACCAGTTTGTTTTGGCCAGCTCTAGCCAATAATAAGCTACCACTGACGGTTGGGCTGGAGGCATAAAAAAAGTGCTCCGGCTGATCCATGGCAATAAGTGCAGTGCTTAGTGCGCCTTTGAGCTTGTCGTGAAGTAAATTGATACCGCCAAAATAGCCAAGACTGCTGCGAATCTCGCAAACTAGCGCCAATTTATGAAAAGAGACAGTAGAGCTAACACTTATGGCTTTTGCAGCAAGGGCGGTTAATGCATCTTTCTGCTGTAAATCGTCTAACGTGCCAAGCTGAGGAAAATAAACGGCATACCAAAGACTGGGGCGGCTTTTTTTAGAATTAGAATTAGAATTAGAATTAGAATTAGAGCTAGGATTGCCGTTGGTTTTTGAGGTGGCAACTGCCTTGCCAACGCCGGCCAACCCAACTCCAGCGGCTTGGTTTTGATTTATTTGTGTATCCACGCAGCTAAGGACTAAATTAGAATTTAATAGAGACGAGCTACTTAAAGAAGCCCCAGCCTCCGGTGCTTTTTTTGCAGTCATCTGGGTGCTTGTAGCCTCAGGGCTATCCTTGCTCGGTATGGCTAAGGATAGCTGGCCGCTAGTTTTTGTTTCCTCCAAGGTTCACTTACCTACTTCTTATGCCAGCTGATGAGAGTACAGATCAATGTTAGTGCTCAATGGACGAAAGTTGCCACGAGCTTTAAGGACAGTCACTTCTGCTGTCGAAAAATGGTCTTTTTGAAGTGAGGATTCTTTTATTTGCAAGCGTGTTGGCGATGGTGAGTGCTTACACTCATTTTGTTTGAAAATCACTCCCAAGGTGTTGCCTGTGTCTGCGGCTAACTGCAGTCTGCGCAGTACTGTGCCAGGCAACCAGTTCTGCCAAGCTAGGACCAGCCCGCAGTTTTCTGTTTGAAAGGCCTTCTCCATACTCCACAAAGCGTCTTTGCAAGAAGCGTCCATTTTCACCACCAGGATCTGGTTAGTATCGATACCTGCCTGAACCAGTGCCGGGGCATAAACAGAATGAGGTGGCGAGATCCAAAGGATCCATTTGCCACTATCAATTACTGATCGCATGAGAGGCAGTAAAAGCTGCAACTCACCCATTCCCCATTGGGGGCTAATGACTTCCATTAAGCCTTTTTGAGGCCAGCCCTTGCCGGGAAGGATGCTGTCTAATTGGGAAAACCCAGTGCTGTGTCCATGAGAACCTTGACCGGCCATATCACAGCCGCGCCATAGGTTTGGATTGCTATTTAGAAGTTGGTCAATATGGCCGGAGGCATTGCCCACCTTGGCTTGTAGGGAGTCGGGAGCGCTTGTATAGGAATTCATTGTGTCTGCCTCTTTATGGATACTTGCTATACGGTGCTTACACCGTCCTGCTTATTTGTTTATTTATACTGTATGGATATACAGTATTATATTCAGCAAAATCGGGAAAGCAACTGTTAAAGAGAGCTTTGTTATGTAGAGCTGTATATAAACCCAGTAGTTCATTGTTTTATATGCGGAAATTAAAGAATTTATTTTTTGAGCCGTTAGGGTTTTGTGAGTTAAAAATTGTATCGGAGTGTAAAGTGAGCAAGAAGCCAGACATGGTGACGGTAGTTATTACACTTTTTGTGGTGAGTATTTTGGCGAGCAGCATGGCCCAGAGTGCACTGATGTAGCTAGTGCCCATCAACAGAGCTAGCAAGTCAGAACCAAAATAATGGAAAAAGAAGCTAAGCCAAGGGCAGGTAGTTAAGTTAAAAAGCCATTTCGCCCTATTCAGTATCGGGGCGGTGTATTTTTGTTGCGGTAATCACCGCGTCTAGTCTTACATCCCAACTTTTCACAGAAAACGGCTCAGCGTATTGGCATTCATGTGCTAATCCAATTAGCAGCGGTCGGCTTTGAGGATTGAAAATCTTAAAATTAAAAGTGCGGTCGTAAAAACCTTTACCCATACCCAATCGAGAGCAGTATCTGTCAAATGCGACCAAAGGCACAAATACTAGATCTAAATCGGTAGGTGAGGGAATGGTTTCAGGTGCCGGCGGTTCGGCTATTCCCCAATCGCTATTTTTCAGTTTGGTATTTTCATCATAGGGGGCAAAAGAAACGAATTCTGGATTTTCATCTGAAATGCGGGGAAGAAAGCAAGATTTGCCTTCGCGTAAGGCATGTTTCAGTAGGAGAGATGGGTCGACTTCGCCATCAATAGGCTGATAAAACGCTATTCGTTTTGCGTTGCTGAAGATGTCCAGCTCATGGATAAGTTCAAATAATCCCTGAGAAGCGACTGCCTGTTGCTCTTGGTTTAGGTCGCGTCTAGTTTGCCGGAGGGATTCACGTACTGCTTGGCGGGTATCTTCAGTCATAAAAATTTATGGGAGTAGCTTTCAATTTCGGCTTCAGCCCATCTCTGAGAGTAAAGCTTTATAGCTATAGCAGGTTGTAAGTAAGCTCCCCGGAACACCGCTATCAAAGTTGCCCTGAACCGAAAAGTTCAGGTGGTGGCCCTCGCAACGAATAAGGCTTTCCGACAAGCGGACATGCACAACAACATTGCGGAGTAGCCTCCGGGGGTAAAATATCGGCTCAAGAACATTATGATTGGCCAATGGTCTAGGGAACTCTGAAATGAGTATAGCTCGCACTATGAGCCGAGGATAGGGGCAATTATGAATTCATTTGAGAGTTAGGGCAGTTCTGTTAGATTTTAGATTTCCAGCTGACGAGTAGAAGCTATTGCGACGTCAATCTTGTCTTCAATTGCCTTAATCTGTTGGGCAGTAACGTGACGAGTTTCATTGATGAGACGGTTCTTGCGAAGCATATCGTGAGTGATGTTCAGCGCCGCCATAACGGCAATCTTCTCAGCTCCATGAATGTTGCCACGGCCCTTAATTTTACGCATATTCTCATCAAGGTAGCGTGCAGACTTCATCAAGGCTTCTTGATCTGAAGGTGGGCAGTTGACCTGATAATCTTTGTCTAGGATTTTTACTTGTACAGACGTGCTTTGTTGCTCGCTCATGACTTACCTCGAGGAAGGCCGTTTTAAGAGTTTTCCATGGCTTTTAGCCGGACTAAGATGGACTCAAGTTTTGACTTGGCTTCCTTGTTCTTATTGACCAAATCTTTTCGTTCAGAGCCCCAAGAGATCTCATTGGCCTTAAGTAGTTGATTTTCGCGCTTCATTTCCGCGCATAGGCCGATTAAGTCATCGACTTTCTCGTTAAGAGTGTGAAATCTGTCTTCAGTCATTTTTAATTTTCTAAGTTTTAAGCAAATATCAACAGCCGCAACGAACTATTGGCATAAGTTTAGGATTTACATTAACAATAGTCTAACTATAGAGCCGACCTGTACAGGGGTCAATATTGGAATAGGTAAAAATGGGGGTTGGTTCCGACGAACGACCCTTATATGCTTGGTACTGATGTGATTTAAGGGTATCTGAGGGGAAAATGAGTAGAAAGTACGCAGACAACAAATCTCGTCGACGTGAACTAATGAGTCAGATGGAGCCCAACAGCATTGCGTTGCTGTCGGCAGCGCCGCTGCGCTTTAGAAATAGCGATGCGGAATACCTTTATCGCCAAAACAGTGATTTCCACTATCTGACCGGCTTAAGTGAAGAACATGCTTTTCTGGCGCTTATTCCCGGCCGCAGCCAAGGTGAAGTAGTCCTGTTTTGCCAAGAAAAGGATAAAACCAAGGAGCTTTGGACCGGAATCCTGATGGGGCCTGAGGCCGCGATCTCTGAGTTGGGCGTGGATGATGCCTACCCTACTGCGGATATCGATGACATTTTGCCAGGGCTAATAGAGGGTCGTGACCGTGTTTATTACTCTATGGGTAAAGATGGTCGGTTTGATGATCAGGTGATGGACTGGGTAAAAGCCATTCGCAGCAAAGCATCAATGGGTGCCCATCCCCCCGGTGAGTTTTTAATGCTTGATCATTTGTTGCATGAGCTTAGGCTTATCAAAAGCACGGCAGAAATAAAGCTCATGGAAAAAGCAGCAAAAATATCCGTTGAGGGGCATCGCCGTGCGATGGCTTATTGTAAGCCAGGTATTAAGGAGTATGAGTTAGAAGCAGAACTGCTTTACACATTTACACGTAATGGCAGTAGAGCTCCTGCTTACACCTCAATTGTCGCAGCCGGCGACAACACCTGCATTCTTCATTACAACAGTAATGATGCCGATGTAAAAGAGGGTGACATGGTGCTTATCGATGCTGGTTGCGAGTATGCTCACTACGCTTCAGATATTACTCGTACATTCCCAGCTAATGGAAAATTTAGTCCTGAACAAAAAGCTATTTATCAGATTGTTTTGGATGCACAAACAGCTGCCATTGAGGCAATTGAGCCGGGCGCCGCTTGGGATGCACCTCATAACGCGTCAGTCGAAGTCATCGTTCAAGGATTAGTGGAAATTGGTTTGTTAAAAGGACGAGTGCCTAAGCTGGTTAAAAGTGAAGCCTATAAAGAGTTCTATATGCACAAAGTAGGTCATTGGATAGGCATGGATGTTCACGATGTTGGCAATTATAAAATAGATGACAAATGGCGCTTATTGGAAGAAGGTATGGTAACCACGATAGAACCGGGCATTTACATTTCTCCTGACAATAAAAAAGTAGCGAAAAAATGGCGCGGTATTGGTGTGCGTATTGAGGATGATGTTTTGGTCACTAAAAAAGGATATCGCATACTCAGTGAGGGAACTCCGAAGACGGTTGCCGAAATAGAAACTTATATGGCCAGGCCGGTAAACTAAAATGCCTAATCGTTTGTCAAAACTAAGTGGCTCTTCAAAGTCAAGTTACGATATGGTCATCATTGGTGGAGGAATGGTGGGTTCCAGTTTTGCTCTTGCCTTGGCAAAAGCTATTGATTCTGCGTCCATTCTGATGATTGACACTCACGAGATAAGTAAAAAAAAGCTTCCCAGCTTTGATGACAGATCGACGGCACTGTCTTTCGGTTCTAGTCAGATTTTGTCAAATTCTGGCGTTTGGGATAAATTAAAAAAAGACGCTAACAAAATAGA
>CAJWGN010000111.1 GCA_913031035.1 uncultured Gammaproteobacteria bacterium | reverse complement strand
GCTCGTCCAGCATAATAAGGTCGGCACCGCTAGCGATGGCAATTCCCAGTTCCAGTGCGCGCTGGGCTGCATAAGCGAGCTCTCCAGCGGGATATTGAGCTTGATCACTTAGTCCAATTTCCTCTAGGACGTGCATTGCAGCATCATTTAATTCGCTTTGGCGGCCCAACAGGTGCCAGAAGGAATAACGAAATCCTTTTGACCACAGCAGGGCGCAGCGAACATTTTCAAAAACAGACATGCGATGAAAAATATTAGTGACCTGAAAGCTGCGAGCTAGCCCCAGCCGACTTATTTCAAAAGGGGGTCGGTTTTGGATTTCTTGATTTTTGAATACTATGCTTCCGCCGGTGACGTTGTGTAATCCACTTATCAAATGAAAAAGTGTCGATTTCCCTGCGCCGTTGGGGCCAATAATGGCATGTTTTTCACCGTCTTCAATCGCGAGATCAATACCGCGAATGATTTCGGTTTCGCCAAAGCTTTTGCTTATATTGTTGAGAGTGAGGATGCTCATGATTTGGAATCCTTGCTATCAGGAACCGCATTGGCACTTTCCCACGCCTCTTTGAGTTGGGGTAATGCCGCTCTCACACCAGCGTAGGCGGCAAGGGAAAAGCCGGCGACAATTGCCCAAGTGATAAAGGACTCTGGGTCTAATTCAAAGCCTAAATAATGAAATGCCTCACCTTCATGATCGCTCATTTCGACCATGGCAATTATGCCGGCTAAAAGAACTAGGGATGGCAAACCGATCAATAGATAGGGAATGGCCAAGCTTCTTAATCGGTTATTTATCCATGCGACCTGATGCATCATAATAAAACCCGCGAATCCGCGGGGCAGATAAATAACAGTGAGAAGAAACATGATGCCTAGATAGAGCATCCACAGCTCAGTGTAGTTACTTAGCAGGGAGTTCATCAGGGTTAAAACTACGGCGCCGATGATCGGGCCGATAAAGTATCCAAGCCCGCCAATATAAGCCATCAATAAGACACGCCCTGAGGTTGCGGCGTTAAGATTTTCCTCGGTGATGAATTCATAGTTAAGGGCAAACAATCCTCCGGCGATTCCTGCAAACAAGCCTGACGCGCAGAATGAGATAAATCGAATCCGGCGCGAGCTGTAACCGATAAATTCAGCTCGTTCTGGATTGTCTCTAACGGCATTTGCCATTCGACCCGCCGGCGTCTGGGTAAACAGATACATAAACAGCGTGGCTATAAATACCCATATTGCAGCGACGTAATAGATTTGATCGTTTTGGGCAAAGTCCACGCCGAAGAAGGTCGGGCCATAGGTGCGGTCACCGCTTATGCCGGCTTCGCCACCAAAAAAGTCAGAGAAGATTAGCGAGGAGGCGGCGATAAGCTCACCTATACCAAGGGAAATCATAGCGAATACGGTGCCGGCCTTACGGGTAGAGAAACTACCGATAAAGATGGCGGCAAGCAGGCCTATTACGCCACCAATCACTGGTATAAAGATAATGGAAAAATAGACTGTCTCAAATTCAATCAGGATCAGGGTATGAACTGCGAGAAAGCCGCCTAGACCGAAATATACGGCGTGACCAAAGGATAGCATCCCACCTTGGCCTAGCAGCATGTTGTAGCTGAGTGCAAAGACGATGCCTATGGCCATCTGGTTAAAAATAGAGATAGCTAAGATTGAATCAAATATTAGCGGTAGACCTAGCAGGGCTGCCAAATAGGCAATCCAAATAGGGCTTTTTTTGGCAATGGTTTTAAGTATTTCCATCATTCTTCTCGCTTACCCAAAAGGCCTGCTGGTCGAAAAATGAGGACCAACACTAGCAGCAGATAGGGCAGGATTGGCGCTATTTGGGGGAGTGACAAGGTCCAAAGATCATTAAGTGGGTGATTGCGATCGAAGGAGATACCGAGTAGTTCTAGCAGTTCTGGCATGCCAACGTCAGAGGCAATAGCGTAGGACTGTAACAGGCCAACAAGGAGAGAGGCGATTAGGGCGCCTGGCAGAGAGCCAAGTCCGCCGATGACGACGATAACGAAAACAATACTGCCGAGCACCAATGCCATGCCTGGAAATGTTGTCAGCACAGGTCCTGCAATAACGCCAGCAAGGCCGGCTAATGCGGTACCTACGCCAAAAACGCCCATGAAAATCAGTGGAACATTGTGGCCTAGATTAGCCACTGTATTGGGATGAGTAATCGCGGCTTGAATGATAATTCCTACACGGCTTCGTGTTAGCACGTAATAAAGGCCGATAAATATGAGCACTGAAATGCCAATCATAAAGCCACGATAGGCTGGAAATTCCTGACCAAACATAGTGAACAAAGGGAAGTCTAGAATTTCAGGTGAGCGGTAATTTTTAGTGTCCGCTCCCCAAAAGAACTGCACCGCTTCATCGATTAAAAATGCTAAGCCGAAGGTGAACACCAGCTCGGCGACATGGCCTGATTGGTGAACTCGGCGCAGACCGTAGCGTTCGACCATCGCGCCAAGTACGCCAACTAATAAAGGCGCCAAGATTAGTCCAGCCCAAAACCCTGTTTTGAGGCTTATAGAGTAGGCAAAATAGGCGCCAAGCATATAGAAGCTGGCGTGGGCGAAGTTTAAAACTCCCATCATGCTGAATATGAGAGTTAAGCCGCTGGCGAGCATGAAAAGCAACAGGCCAGTTACCAGCCCATTGAGTGTGGCAAATACGAAGACTTCTAGCATGGATTTATTACTTCAGCTCTTTTAATCAATGTTATTTCTTAGGCCAGCGTAATGCCAGTTAGCGTCTGGGTCTACGCATTTTGCAGCTGGATTCGATTATGGTGTCTTCGGCAGGAACTCTGTATTCGCTGTAGAGGCCATAGCCTGAATTGTCGGCATCAAACTCGATGTTTTCGTCGGTGTGAACAGATACGTGGATTTCTTGAAACAGCTGATGGTCGTCACCGCGCATCCAAATTTCATCGCCGTTCAATGTCGTAAAGCGCATGTCTTCAAGGGCGGTAGCGACGTCATAAGGATCGGTGCTTTGGGTTTCTTCCATCGCCCGGACAACCATCATTAATGCATTGTGAATGCGAGCCTGAGTCAGATCATAGGTTGGGTTGGCAGCCTTAAAGGCGCGAACGTAATCTTTTCTTTTCTCTGTTGGGTAGGGGTTTGCGGACTCATTGTGAACCAAGCGGATTTTGTTCTTACCGTCGGCGCCTAAGGTTGCAGTGATGCCATCGTATGCGGCATAGAACGTGTAAATTGGCACATCAAGACCAGCATCGATAATCGATCTGGCAAGTGAAACCATGTCGGCGCCAAAGTTTCCAGTGATTACAGCGTCGGCCCCAGAGGATACAATTTTTGTAACGTAAGGCGTGAAGTCTTTGACTTGACCGATTGGGTGAAACTCATTTCCAGCAATCTCGATATCAGGGCGTTTTTCGTTAAGCATTCTTATGGAGGTGTCAGATACTACCTGACCAAAAGAATAATCCTGCCCAATGACGTAGACGCTTTTAATCTCTTCATTCATTGCAATAAAGTCTGTCAGTACGTCCAATTTCATAACCGCATGAGAGTCGAATCTAAAGTGCCAGAAGCTGCATTGATCTTCTGTGAGAATCGGGTCTACTGCTGAATAGTTTATCTGCAGTACCTCTTGGTCAGCATTGCGGCGGTTGTGCTTAGAAATAGTGCTGTTAAGTGTGTTGGCGACAGCTGAACTGTTGCCCTGGAACACAATTTGAATTTCTTCGCCTACCATCCGGCGGAATTGAATTTGGGTTTCGGTAGGGCTTTGTTTGTTGTCAAAGGGCACGATTTCTATCATGCGGCCACCGAGTATGCCGCCTTTCTCATTAAAAAGGTGATCTGCCGCAAACTGAAGTTGTTTTAATCCGGTGTTGCCGATTGAGGCAAAAGTGCCTGTTAGTGGGTCCATAAAGGCGATTCGCACTGGCTCTTGAGCATTGCCGGTTGCGGTGAAAAAGGAACTTAAAACGAGAAGTATCGAGAGACTAAAAAACTTGGTTTTAGTGCGTAAATCCAAGAGTAACATCATCATATTTATCATTTTTTATTGTGCTCATCGGCCATAAATGTGAGTCGCTCGACATTAACCTAGACAGCAAGGCGAAGCAAGAATTCCCTCGTGTAACGTTACGAATAGCCTTTGCGCACGTAGATTGATTTCCCACAAGAGGAGATAATGGCCAGGGTTAATTAAACCTGCAAGGTTGGGTTATGCGGCAGGGCTCGACGATTTTCGATCAATAATGCAAAGGGTTTAAAGGGCATAGCAGTATGAGTAGCAAATTACTGGAATCTGAGTTGGAATTTTCTGCTATTCGAGCGAGTGGTCCTGGCGGCCAACATGTTAATAAAGTCTCCAGCGCGGTGCAGTTGAAATTTGATGTTGTCAGCTCTAGCTTGCCATCGGCTGTTAAAGCGCGTCTTATGTCCTTGTCTGATCGGCGCATCACCAAGGAGGGTCTAATTGTTATTAAGGCCCAGCGATTTCGTAGTCAGGATAAAAATAAGCAAGATGCGGTGGAGAGACTGGAGCTACTGATAGGTAAAGCAGTGGCAGTACCGAAAAAACGATTGGCGACAAGACCGACTCGGTCAGCTAAGGAGCGGCGGCTAAAAAACAAACTGCATCTAAGTAAGAAAAAGCTATTTCGTGGGGTATCTGATTTTGACTAAGCTCGCAAACCGCCTCACTACCCTAAAAAGCTTTGGGCTATGGTTTTGTGTGCTCGCTAAGGTTACGTTGCTGCTGTCAAGCTCATCCGCAAATTCTCAATCTGCTCCGGTTGCCGTAGAATCAGCGCAGCATTCATTTAACTATATCATCAGCACACTAAATACATTTCACTCGACAGGACGTCTGGTCAATAACCCGGGTATTGATGGTGCCGATTTAGAGGCGTTTATTGATGTTTTGGATGCTTATAGGGAGGAGTTTTCTTTCGGTTTTAATTTAGACAGTGCCATGTGTCAGTTTTATCTTAATCCGGAAAACGGGCGAATGACATTAGAAGAAAAGACCGACATAGCTTTTAGTTTCTTGGCAAACTTGAAGAGTAGGTTAGAGCGGTATGCAGGTGTGGATAGAGACTTTCAACAAACTCTTAAGAATGAATTTGGGAGTCTGATTCTGAGCCAAATACAGCGGCAGAGTGTGACAGCGGTTAGTAATCAGCAGCTGCCTGCGTCAAGTTTCGGCGAGGCAGCTGTGATCGGTTTTGTCGACTCAGCCTGCTCTTAAGGGATTGGCTTAAGAGTGATATTTAACAGGCGAATCGAGAAGCTTAATAAACTTCAAACAGGCCCGCAGCACCCATGCCGCCGCCTATACACATTGTGCAAACAACATATTTAGCACCGCGTCGCTTACCTTCTATTAACGCATGTCCAACCATGCGCGCACCACTCATGCCGTAAGGGTGCCCAATTGAGATTGCACCACCGTTAACGTTGAGCAACTCATTGGGTATACCAAGAGTGTCTCTGCAGTAAATTACCTGTACAGCGAAAGCCTCATTGAGTTCCCATAGGCCGATGTCATCCATGGTCAAACCATTGCGTTCAAGCAACTTAGGCACCGCGAAGACAGGACCGATACCCATTTCGTCAGGTTCTGTGCCAGCGACCGCTAAACCACGATAGGCACCGAGAGGCTCTAAGCCTTTTTGTTCAGCAAGCTTGCTGTCCATAATTACTGACGCGGATGCGCCGTCAGACAGTTGGCTGGCATTACCAGCGGTGATCAATCCACCTTCAAAAACTGGCTTTAAGCCAACTAGGCCTTCAAGAGTCGTTGTAGGGCGATTACCTTCGTCTTTATCCAAGGTGACTTCATGGATACTTTGCTGCTTGGTTGCTTTGTCCATGAATAACATCTTTGATGTCATTGGAACGATTTCGTCAGCGAATTTTCCAGCGGCCTGAGCGGCAGCTGTACGCTGTTGGCTTTGCAATGCATATTCATCCATCGCATCACGAGAGATGCCATAGCGCTTTGCTACGATTTCTGCTGTGTCCAACATAGACATGTAGGCATGCTCAGATTTAGCTAAAACGTTCGGGTCGGTGCCACGGTAGCCGTTGCGATGCTCGTTTTGAACCAAGCTAATTGATTCAAGACCGGCGCCAATAACGATAGGCATGTTGTCACAGATAACTTGCTTGGCAGCGGTAGCTATTGCAATCATGCCCGAGGCACATTGACGGTCCATGCTCATGCCAGAGACAGAGCTTGGCAAACCAGCGGCAACGCCAGCGGTGCGACCAATGTTGAATCCTGACGAGCCTTGCTGCATGGCGCAACCCATTACCACGTCATCGACCTCGGCTGGATCTAGGCCAGCTCGTTCAACTGCTGCCGCAATCGCGTGTCCGCCTAGTGTGGGGGCGTCAGTGTCATTGAATGCGCCACGGTAGGCTTTGCCTATTGGGGTTCTCGCGGTTGATACGATTACTGCTTCTTTTGTCATGCTTATCTCCAAATGACTATCTTTTATGTGCTATGTTGTTGAAAAGGTTTATTATAAATTAAATTTATTGGTGCTATAGCTTTGCTTTAGGTGCCTGAAAATCATAAACCAAGGCTATGATCGATTCAATAGCTTGCCCAGCGAGCTGGGTCATTTCAGTGTCAGTCCTGTCCTGAATTGGGTGAGGTACAAACACTCTCTTAGGATGAATTCCCAGTGAATTACCCTGTGCCTCAGCGGCCTGAACAAACTCGGTTGAGGCCACAAAACCTGATGGAATGCCTCTGCTTTCTAAGTCCATGATGTCATGCAAACTGCACGAGGTACATGAGCCTCAGTCGGCCAGTCCTTCAATCACCGCATCGCATTCAATGCTGATACGTTGGGTCAGTTCTTTTGGTGCGACTCGAGCAAAGGTCGGCTTTGAATAGCGCTTAATTGTTGCTCCAAGTTCCGTCAGCTGTCTTTCAACCTCATCTAAAAACTCTTTGCCGCGAGGCTTAGATATGTCGAGCAAGCCAACGGTTGCGCCGGAGAGTGATAGCAGCCTAGGCAATAGTTGCCTCTCAACTGGTTTCAGCTCCGCTGTTGGGTCTAAAAGAGTCATATCACTCATTTTCATCTCCGCTTGTTGAAAATCGTTTTGATACCAGTTGGCTGCCGCGTTCACCCGATGCCACCCAGCCGCCAATAATAGCCGAAAACATCCCGGCAGTTCCCCCTGTACTTACAATGTGCAGGCCATCGTCTCTAAACTTATTGAGTAACTTATCTTTGAATTTTTCTGGCATGCCTTCGGCCATGTCGCTGGCGCCGCGAACTATCTCATGGCCCGATGTCATCAGCTCATCGAACAACGCCGCTTTTAAGTCAGCCTTGCTCCAGCCGCTGTCTTTTAATAGGCGCCGGTGTTCTGGGCAGACTATAAGAATGGCATCTGCGATTCCGAATAATTTCACGTGAGCGACACCACGAAGGCTTGCGGCCATGCTTTTAGCCAGTGACTCAGCGGTTCTAGATTGCTGGTCTAATATAGGTGTCAGGCCATCACCGGCAAATAGGCTAACCACAGATTGATCTCTGTCGAACCCTCGATCCATTGCCAATGTGGGCCAGTCCGCATCTGATTCATCCTCTGCAAAGCAGTAGGTATATTTGCCGGGATTTCCCATTGTTGCACGATCGATACCGCCGGGAACACCCCCACCCACGTTGCGTATTAACAGCTGCAGCGAACGGCCAATTGTTGCATTAGCGCGGTTGCCTTGGCCGAGCGCATTGACGCCTGAATTCATGCCAATTTGACGGGACGCTGGGCCGTTGATAATCACCACTGGAGACGAGAAATAAGTGGTGCAAAGCAGGCCGTGCATGCAGAATTTATCTAACAATGCAGCCTCTGCTGCAGCTATTATGGCTGGAAAATATTCAGGCTTAGCCCCGGCCATCACGGCATTGATAGCAATTTTTTCAATAGAACAAGGTCGATAATCCGGCGGCACATTGCCAATGATTTCGCTTGGACTGCGATCGCTGCCGGACAACATGCGGATGACTCGGATTGGGGTTGGAGGTACAACCGGCAAACCATCAGTCCAGCCGCGCTCATAGCAGGCTTCCATGACGTCCTCGGATTCGGCAAGTTCAACTTGGCGTGCCTGTAAAATACCGCTGTCGAAACGCAGGGCAAGGACTTCATCCATTCCCGGGTCTTGGGTCTTGGACCCGCAGCCGGGCTTAAAATCCACTAAGCCCTCGCCTAAGGCAGAAAGGCCTGTAAATTCGCGCCATTGCTGCTTGTCCCAGCCATAGATTCGAGCCTCTGAATCAGCCGTTAGATTAATAAGGGTAGGGACGAACTCGATGTTATTTTTGTAGGAAAACTCCAAAGAACGATCATCGATTGGGTTGGCTACCGCTGCTGGGAAGCTGGGGTCATCTTGTACATAGACCGTTAGCGCTCCAGCCATTGCTTTCACCAATTCTGCAATAACAGGTTCAATTAGGGCGCAGGTGGGGCAGTCTTTTTTGAGGACTAGGGCATATGAGGGTTCGACAGATTGATTCAAGGAATTGCCTTAATAAATAAACCCGAGGGTAGAAATGCCGACGAGTACGTTAATGATCATGAATATAGACGAGGTTCGAGACATCACTTTCCAAAGCAGGGGGCCGCGGTAGGCGGCGCGTATACCGATAATCAAAACAACTGTGTAGCCAAGCATCAAGGCGACCATCACGAAGTAGCTTATCCACCGCTGGGCATCCACTGCTTTGCTCCCGAGTACGAAGAATAGCCCAGAGCCTGCAAAGTAAAAAGCCCAGTAAGTAATCGCTAAGCCATAGTCACCAGCAAGTAGCTTGGCTAGGAAAGACCGGCTATTTTGTGTGGATAAGGAGCCTTTGTCTTGAACATTGTCTTGAACATTGTCTTGAACATTTTCGGAAGCACTGCCGGAAACCTTTCCAGAAACATTGTCAGTAGCTTGATTAATTTGGGTTATCTCGTTGCTATGTGATGCTCGTAGTGTAACCCACGTAAAAAGGATAAAAAATACAAAATCCTGAAAAATCCAAGGTCGAAGGCTCAGCTATTTGCATTTCTTTTTTTTATTCCACTAAAATTTCGCCCTCGTATCAATGCTGCAAACTCTTCGACAGGGCTTAATTAAAGATTTATGATAATAAACATATAAATAGCATAGCAAACAAGGTGGAGCCAGGTGAAAATCATCACTGATGTAGATAGCCAGCCGTTAAGCCAAGCCTTTAGTTTTATCAGGCAAAAAGCTAAGGCGCTGTATGGCCTTAAGGGAATCTTGATAGGCATAGTTGCGGATCAAAGGCTTAACGAGAAAGAACTCTTATTTTTGGACTCTTGGTTGAAATCCCAACATTTTCTGTCTGAAGATCAAGAGATTGTGAGTATTCTAATTAAAGTCGAAGATATCTTGGGTGACGGGCGGATTAACCCGCAACAGCTACTGAATATTCACTCCGATATTGAGCTGTATATTAGCTTGATGCCAGATTCAGCTTTGTCTCAGGTGGAAGGGGTAGGTCAAAAAGACGAGCTTTTAGGCTTTTTGAATGGCGTAGCATCAGATGAAGTGCTCAATGATCAGGAAGTGAATGCTTTGGCTGATTGGCTTAACTGCAATGAATCCATTCGAGATGTTTGGCCGGCAAGTGTTATCGTTAATCGGCTGAATATTATTTTAGAAGATAAGATCATTACTGAGCAAGAACGTCAGGATTTGATGCTCACGGTAAATCAGATTACCGGGCATGCGTTTGATGAAGAAACAGTAGGGTATGGGTTCTCAACCGAGGCTTGGGAAGACAGCGTCGATGATTTAGTCGTGGCAGGGTCAACTTTTTGTTTGACTGGTGATTTTGTTAGCGGAGATCGAGATACGGTAGATACGATGCTACGCGCTTTGGATGCGAAGACATCGAGCAATGTTAGTAGTCTCGTTGATTATCTCGTTATAGGAACGCTTGCGAGCAGGAACTGGCTGTATACCAGCCATGGCAGGAAAATCGAAAAGGCACTGCATATTAAAAGGCAGGGTGGGCAGATCAAAACAATCACAGAGCGAACTTTGTTGAAACTTACGCGGGCGTTATAGGCGCTCGCTGGCATCGTTTTACCCTTAAATGACCACTTCAATTAGTTGACAACTACAATGGCAAAACAGGGCGTCTAGAATTTTTTTTTGGGTCTCCAAAAAGGCGGCTGATTTAAGAATTTTGCTATGGGGTAAGGCTGCTGTTAGCCGCTGGGCCTAATCATAAGTGGATAATAGGGGTAAACCTCCTGCTTTACCCCTTCTCACTGGATAGCCCAGCAAAGTCTGCTCTTTAGTGCTGCTGCGGCTAGTTATTTTTAGACCGATTCTCTCCAAAATGGCTAGCGTTTTCCGCCAAGCAGGCCTTGCAGAGCGGCTGGGATATCGGCAGGAAGAACAATGAATTTGGAGTTGTCAGAACTTGATAAGGTGGTTAGCGAGTTAATGTATTTTTCACCGAGTAAATAAAGTACAGGTAGTTCTTTTTCTCCGATTGCGTCGGTAACCAATGAAATTGAGTCTTTACTTGCCTGAGCTAAAATGACCTGACCTTCAGCAACTCGTCTTGAGGCTTCGAGCTCACCTTCCGCTTGCAGTATTGCGGCTTGTTTGTCTCCGTCGGCACGAGTCACAGTAGCCCGGCGAGCACGCTCTGCAGCCGCTTGTTCTTCCATTGCCGCCTGCATCGTATTCGATGGATTAATGTCCTGAATTTCCACCGTTTTAAGGGTGATCCCCCAGTCGGCTATGTCATTAGAGATAGCGGCTTTAAGCTTGGCTTTGATGTGATCTCGGGAGGAGAGCGCATCATCTAAGTTCATCTCGCCGACAATTGAGCGCAACGAAGTCTGAACCAGAGTTTGAATTGCCACGATATAATCTTCTACGCCATAAACCGCTTTTTCTGGGGACACGATATTGATGTAAGCAACTGCGTTAGTGACAAGCACCGCATTGTCTTTGGTGATTACTTCCTGCGAGGGTATGTCTAGAACGATATCTTTAGTGGTGACTTTAAACGCCACGGTATCGATATAGGGGATGATAAAATTTAGCCCCGGTTGAAGC
>CAJWGN010000110.1 GCA_913031035.1 uncultured Gammaproteobacteria bacterium | reverse complement strand
TAATTCAAGTGCTACCACTGCTAATCTTTGCACGCAGCCTTTACCATACGCATCTTCGAACCTATGGTTGGCTCTGCTTTGTTGTGTTGTTATATTTTTTGCACGCTGTACTGCTCGCTTTTGATCCCAGCCGGCGAATTTTGGGCCTAGTTGAGGTGACACTGTGTTCAGTGATGTTCGTGGCTCTGGTGATATTCATCCGCGGCTACAAAGCTCACTTTGAAGTTAATATGTAAATTCCCGGAAGTGGCGCTTGATCGCAGGTTGAGTGTCGATCTCAAATAGATTTAAGGCAGTTGCAGAGAGCCCCGCAAGCGGCGGTTCTTAGGTTTTCGATACCAGCTACCAGTGAAGGGTAGCTTTCACCAAAGGCACTGTAAGCTTACGCTGCTGCACCAATGACGTTGCATCCAGGGTATCTAAGACCTTCATCAGTTCATCAAACCCCCGCCCAGACCTGACAATTATGTAGTCTGCCACCGCATCAGATAAATTAAAGCCTCGCTGTTTCGCTCGGTGCTGCAGTGCCTGCTTTTTATCCGTATCATTTAAGTTGGTCAAATTAAAAACCAGCATTGATTGCAGCCTCGACTGCAAATCAGGCAAGCCTATATTCAAATTTTTTGCTGAAACATCAGCCGAGATTATCAAGGCAGTACCACTTTCTTTAAGCTGGTTGTACAGGGTAAAAAGAGCTTGCTCCCACTCAGGCTGACCGACCACAGCGTCTAAATCATCGATGCAAACAACAGACAACAAGTGACAACCTTCGAATATTTCCGGTGAAAGGGCATTTGATTCTTTAAGTGACACATACAATGCCGTGTTATTTTCTAAATCGGCCTGATGGCAAGCCGCCTGCAAAAGGTGGCTTTTGCCTGCGAATGCGGTTCCCCAAAGATAAACGAATTTATCCCGGTCAGAGACAGCCAAAGAGGAAAGGCTTTCCACTATTTGCTGATTATCGATACCCGCAAAATAGTTTTCGAACCGAGCCTCATCATTCAATTCTACAGCTAAGGTCAACTGACTTGGATTAAGCATTGCTGATCCTTACCGAGTCCAACGATAGTGAAGGCGCAAATCATTCTCTAAACTTGCGCTTTGAATAGGCAGCAAATCTCTATCTAACGCTATTAACTCAGCGAGCTGGCTTGGGTCACCCAGTAAGCTTAGGCTTAAATCAAGCCGCTCACCATCAAGCGCGGTTGTAATGACACTCTCAACCAAACCCAAGCCATTAACATAAGTCACCAGAGACGAGTAAGCTTGCAGGGTTCCAACTCCATCAATTCTTAATTGAACAATTTCAAAATCACTTGTTTCCGGCACAATAGCGAAGTAGCTCGCCAGCTGCGTTGTTATCTTATCCAAGGGTGCATTGAGGTAAGACTTTAGCTCTTGGTCAACGCCGTCAAACATCAAAGTCTGGTCTTGAAAAATGAATTGCCAGACCCCTACCAAATCGCCACCTGCTGTAAAATGCAACCTGCCAGACATTATACTGTCAGCGCCATAACGCACGCTTGCCTGTCGGATAACCGCTTCATCCAGAGACCAAATAGTATCTTCAGTTACATTGCGTCTATCTTCAAAATCAAGCACTGGAAAAATAATCGGTAGGCCGCGCTCATCGGCAAAATCTCTAATCAGGCTAACGATCTCTGGATTCGATTCAGAACTGAGCAGCGAACGCTCGCCAGCCTCATCTTGCAAGGTCATCCAAACCAACACACTCGGCCTATTGCTATCCCACACGGGTATTTTTGCTTCAAGCAGTAACTCGTTAATTAATGTGGCCGAAAAATCCACATTAATAAAACGCTGTTCCGTTGGCGCCGTGGTGACAACCTCGGACACCTCAGCGATTATCAGCTCTGGGTTTTGAGCTGAGACGTTTAAACTGTTAGGACTCTCTTGAGCTTGCTCCTCAGAATTTCCTTGAGCACTAAACTGAGAGCTATCTTGAGAATTGCCCTGAGCATTTCCTCGGACCACGGCTTGAGAGTCGTCGCCGACGGCATCGGCAGGCGTGGGCAAGACTAATTGGCTGGAATAACTCACTCCTTCCACATAGCTCTGAGCATTGCTCACTGCGGTGACTACCACCGGGTCTAAAAGCCAGCGCTGCTCTCCCGTCACCTTGACAATAACTGCCGCTAGAGCATCACGAAAGGCACGGCTTCGCTCGCTGTTACTTTGGTTGAGAACCGATATTTTTTGACTATATAAACCTGTGACCTGTAATGCAGCGCTTGGCTGAAACGAGTAACTGGCCAGCAGGAGGCTCAAAAACCAAAACCGCCAAGCCCGAGCCCGGAACAACGCCCCCGCCGCGCAAGTTTTCAGGGCGTAGGTTTTTAAGCTGATGTAACAACGATCTAGAGTCTTCATGGCCGTGATAATACTGCAATAAGGACCTTAGGAGCTAATCATCGGCTACATCTTTGCGATCAAACCATTTTTTCACTGACGTATGCGGCCCTTCTTGATAAAATATCGGGATATTAGCAGCGACCTCTACCCGGCCGCATGCGCGCACCCTTCTTCAAGGCGAAATATTAATGGCATCAGATGATAAGTTAAATCCTTCCTCTACTAATGAATCTCTAACTTATCGTGACGCAGGAGTAGATATCGATGCAGGCAATGCATTGGTGGAGCAAATTAAGCATGTGACAAAAGCCACTAATCGCCCGGAGGTAATGTCTGATCTTGGCGGCTTCGGGGCGCTTTGCGAAATTCCAGTAAAATACTCCCAGCCGGTGCTCGTTTCAGCAACCGATGGTGTTGGCACTAAACTGAAACTTGCCATGGAACTCAATAAGCACGACACAATAGGCATCGATTTAGTTGCCATGTGCGTGAACGACCTAATAGTTTGCGGTGCAGAGCCCTTGTTTTTCCTAGACTACTACGCCACCGGCGGACTCAATGTCAGCACAGCCACCGCCGTTGTAACGGGCATAGGTGAGGGCTGCAAAATGGCTGGCTGCGCATTAATTGGTGGTGAGACCGCTGAAATGCCCGGCATGTACAAAGGCGAAGATTATGACCTTGCAGGGTTCTCCGTCGGTGTAGTCGAGAAAAAAGAGATTATCGATCAGAAAAAAGTCGCTGCCGGTAACTCTCTCATTGGTGTCGCATCATCTGGCCCTCATTCCAATGGCTACTCCCTGATTCGCAAAATCATTGAAAGAAGCGGCGCGAAGTTAGATCAGAGTTTTGGTGATAGCACCTTAGGGGAGACCTTACTGACACCCACCAAAATATATGTCAAAGCATTCCAAGCCCTTCAAAGCCAGGTTTCAATTAACGCCATTGCCCATATTACAGGCGGCGGCATCACTGAGAATTTGCCGCGAGTTCTGCCAGATAATACACAAGCTCGAATTGACTTAACAAGTTGGCAGCGACCTGAAATCTTCAACTGGCTTCAGCGTGAAGGTAACGTTGAGGATCCTGAAATGCTGCGCACCTTTAATTGCGGTCTCGGACTTGTCATCTGCGTAGCCAAGGAAGATGCAGAACAAACCATCAGCATCCTCAACAGTAACAACGAAAGTGCCAGCATCATTGGCGAAATTGTTAACAAGGCGGAAGGCGAGCCCTCTGTCTCTTTCGCTTAAGTTATTTCCCTATGGAATTTAAACCCTGCAAGGTTGTTGTTTTAATTTCTGGAAACGGCAGCAACTTACAAGCGATAGTTGATGCCTCCTGCACCTCAAACTATGTTGTTGAAGCAGTAATATCTAACAAAGCCGATGTTTTTGGTTTGCAGCGTGCTGAATCAGCAAATATTAAAACTCAAATTCTCGATCACAGGAACTTTTCTTCTCGTGTTGAGTTTGACCTTGCCCTTCGCAAACTTATTGACCCTTATCAGCCAGACCTTCTTGTGCTTGCGGGTTTTATGCGGATTCTCAGTGCTGATTTCGTTCAGCACTATGCCGGCAGAACTCTAAACATTCACCCCTCACTGCTACCCAAGTTTCCTGGAATCAATACCCATCAACGGGCAATCGACGCTGGCGAATCTAAACACGGCGCATCAGTTCATTTTGTTAGCGAGGAACTTGATGGCGGGCCCGTTATTGCTCATGCAAAAATTGATATTCTAGCTACTGATTCAGCAAACGAATTACGAGCCCGTATCGCACTGAAAGAACACCAACTCTACCCTTTTGTCGTTGACTTATTTGCCAGCGGCAGACTTGAAATGCTCAATAATAAAGCAATTTTAGACTCGGAGATCTTGTCCAGCACCGGAATAGATTTCTCAGAACTCACCAAATGAAACTCTCATGGAGAAACCCCCAAACATTAATCTGCACACTTGCTATATCTGTGCTGATGATAGCCGGGAGTTCGATGGTAACAGCGCAAAGCTTAACAACATTCTCGAGTGAATATTCAGCCTCCGCCAATGGCATTAAAGCAAAAGCATCAAGAAAATTGCAGCATCTAGATGACGGCAGCTATCACTTCGAAAACACCCTAACTGCCAAATTTGCAGGAGCCACACTGGCCACTCTAATAGAGACTAGCAAATTTGAAATGATTGGCGAGCTCATCGCACCTTTGCACTATCAGTATTCCCTAACCGGAATCAGCAGCGAGTCTAAACTGATCGATTTTGACTGGCAGGCAATGCTTGCTGTTAGCTCTGAAGCCTCAAAGAGCTGGACGATTGATCTCTTCAAAAATACTCAGGACCCTCTCAGCTACCAATTAGTATTGCCTCGATATTTAGCAAATCAAACTGGCAATCTTTTTGAAATTCCCATAGCCGATGGCGTCGGTATAGAAATTCAACGATTTAGAATTATCGGCGAGGAGGTTTTGGATTCGGCTATAGGAACTCTCAATTGTGTTATCGTTGAGCGTATAAAAGAAGTCGATGACAAAAGAACCACCACTATTTGGTTCGCCAAAGACCATTCTTACTTACTCGCTAAACTCGAGCAAACAACCGCTAGCGGGATAATCATCAGCCTAGAATTAGAATCTGCCTCACTTGAAAAAGCACCATTCTAAAGGAGGATGGCACGGGCCATAGTCACTTCAACACAAGCGACTTCTCATTCAGCCCGTTTCAGCGGCGGCTGCTAAGCCTTACCGGCTAGCCTTTTACACTGCCTATTTTTTCTTATTTTTCTTGGCCCGTTTTTCAAACAATTAAAAGGAATACCGGCCCGACCTAGCAATGATTTTTGAAAATACAAAGCTGCTACCCTTTACCATAAAGCTTATCCTTGGGATTGAGCTAATACTGAAATCTATAAAACACCAGCCCGATATAAGACACGGCTAAACATCAGGTAATATAAAACCTAGGCCAACTATATGACTGAACAATTAAGTGAGAAAACACTGGCTAAGCTTCTCGCCCTAGGGATGGGGTTATTGTTTTGTATAAAAGTGTTTCTGGCCTCCTCGCTCGACTTATTCAGTGATGAAGTTTTTTATTGGCTGGCCTCAACTCGCCCTGCAATTGCTTACAGCGACCTTCCTTTTATGACAGCCTTGCTGGTCGGGTTAGGCTCACTGCTCGACTCTGGCAACACTTTGGCAGTTAGAAGCTTGTTTATACTCTTGGGGACAAGCATACCTCTTCTAATCTATTGGCTGGCGCTGCCAATCACCAATAAAAGGCAAGCCCTACTGTCTGCCCTTCTTGCACTTTGTATTCCTATGGGTGGTTTTATGGGATTGTTGGCAGTTCCCGACGTACCACTAATTGTTTTCGGGCTGCTATCTTTAGGGGCTTTTGAAAGAGCGCTGCGAACCGACCGCTTCATCTACTGGCTAGCAACCGGCGTCTTTGTAGCACTCGGTCTTAGCACGCATTATCGATTTTTCTTATATCCGACTGCGGCGCTGGTGTTTCTAATTCTTTTTAAAGATGAACATAAACAATGGCGTAATCCCAAGTTTTGGTTTGCGGTTGGGGTTGCTGCAATAGGTCTCTTTCCAATCATTTGGTTTAATGTCGAAAACCAACTCGCCAGTGCCAATTTCTATTTGATTGACCGACACCCTTGGCAGTTTCAGGCGCTAGGTCTGCTGCATGTTTTTAAACAAGCGGGCATAGTGACCCCGCCACTGTACTTGTTACTGGGCTTGGTCGTTTGGCAGTTGGTGCGCCATCAAAGGGCCGACCGCAACGCGGCTCTATTGGCCTGTTTTGCACTGTGCAACGGCATTGTGTATTTAGTGCTAGCTCCTTGGACTGACGCCGATAGTACGTCGCTGCATTGGCCGCTTTCGGCCTACTTTCCATTACTTGTATTTGCTCCTCGCACAATGGAAGAATTGCGTGCATTAATAGAAATTAAATACAACAGTAGAATCGCCCGCAATACCTTAGCAGCAGTACCTACCATTGGCTTCATAGGCACACTTGTAGCGTTAACGAGCATAGGCTCACAGGCATTTCAGCTGCCTTTACAAACAGTCATCGGGCCAGGAGTGCTGTCCAACAAAATGGCTGGCTGGACTGAATTTGCAACCTATTCATCTCAACTTATCACTGACGAATTTCCTGGACCTAGCCCAATTATAGTAAGTGACAATTATTACACCGCCGGGCAAATTGCCTTCGCCGGTGTTAGCAGTAATTCATTAACTTCTGATGAAGATAAGGCTGTTCGCGATGGCCGCATCACCCAAATCAAGCTCTGGCAAATGGACGAATCAGCCCTTCAGCAAAGGCCTGACTCAGCAGTGCTATTTGTTACTGAAGACAGCACGCTGAATGTGATAGAAAAAACAGCGGTAATGATGAAAATGTGTCACCAAGTCCCTAATTTGGAATACTTGAATAGCTTGTCTCTTTTTAATGGTGACAAGAGATTTAGCTTCTACAAAGCGTCATCTACTTTCAGATCGACTAACAGCAAAACTGACAGAGCCAACCCCTGCCCCTTTCCTCCAAGGGCTTGGATAGATCCTCCATTAGCAAACGCCCAGTTAACCGGCATGTCCCATATCGAAGGCTGGGCTTACCTCGAAGACACTGGCATAGAGTCTATCTCATTGCTTATAGAGGGTGTTGAGGTTGGGGTATTGAACTACGGTATTAGCCGACCTGATGTCGTCGCCGCAATGTCGGTAAAAACCGATCCTAATTCTCCGCGACTAGGCTTTAGTTATGAATTTGACAGCACAACTATGCCCAACGGCAGCTATAGCTTAGCGATTCGCATCATCGACAAAAATGGGGGATCAAGCAATTACGGTGCACGGCAAATCACCGTGAGAAACTAACAGACGAAAACCCAAGATGCGGCCAAGCTTAGCATAAGCAATTTGCTTAGCTGCGCTATTGGCGAGATTTATGTATTGACATAAGCAAGGCTAAAGAGAAGGTAACAAGAAAAAAGCAGATGACCAAGTCAGCACACTAGGTCAAAGAAGACAGCCAAAAGCGCGAGACAGGCGTTAGAGAGATAGAACTCTGGAATGGAGAGTTTGGAGCCGCAATAAAGCTAAGCAATATTAAACAGGCGCTAGCTGGACGCCACCGTGCCTTCGTCATTGCCCTTGTCATTGCCTTCAACTTCGGAATCTAGCTCTTGGGCAGTTTCATCGTCTTGTTTCTTTTGTAAACTGTATTTACGCATTTTTTCTACTAGCGTAGTCCTCCGAATATTTAGCCTATCCGCAGCACGCGCAACTACCCCAGCGCTGTCATCAAGAGCTTGGCTAATCAGATCCTTTTCAAGGTTGGCCAAATATTCCTTTAAATCCAAACCATTTAGTGGCAGCAATGTATCTGCCTTGGGCGCGGGATTGCCGGTGAAATTAACTACAGTGTTGCCGGTGGCAGCATCCGAGGTGACCTGAGCAATTTCTTGGTCGCTTAAATGACGAAACTTCTTTGGCAGGTCGCTTACTCCAACGATGCCATGAGGGTATAAAATAGCCATACGTTCGACTAAGTTTGCCAACTCTCTTACATTGCCTAACCATGGATGACGGCATAAAGAGGATATGGCACCGGAGTTAAATCTAACTGAGCCTCTTTTTTCTGCCTCCATGATCGTGATCAGTTCGTTTAATAGCAGCGGTATATCGTCTGCTCGCTCACGCAGCGAAGGCATTTCTATCGGAAATACATTAATTCGGTAGTACAAATCTTGACGAAAATTGCCAAGTTCAATCATCGCTTCCAAATCTTTGTGAGTAGCCGCTAGAATTCTAACGTTAGTTTGCAGGGTCTTGACCCCGCCCACTCGCTCGAAACTGCGCTCTTGGAGCACTCGAAGTAGCTTGACCTGCATATTGAGAGGCATATCACCTATTTCATCAAGAAATAAGGTTCCTCCTTCTGCCAATTCAAAACGACCTGCTCGCGAGGAAATGGCACCCGTGAAAGCACCCTTCTCATGACCAAAAAGCTCACTTTCTAGTAGTTCTCTAGGAATTGCCCCGCAGTTAATAGGGACGAAGGGTTTATCTGCCCTTGCTGAATTTAAATGTAGATTCCGTGCAACAACTTCTTTCCCAGTGCCAGACTCACCTGTAATTAGAACACTGACTTCAGTGTTCGCAACCTGCCCCATCATATGACGGACCCGGTGAATCGCCTCGCTATTACCAACGAGACTACGGAACATATTAAAGTCTTTAACGCCGTCGAAATCTCTCAGTCGATTGTAGTGCTCATGAAAAATTTTGGCTTTGTGCAAGGCATCAAGCAGCGGCTGATAGCTCAGCTTTTTGCCCAAAGTGGCTGTGATCCTAGAAGAGACATCCGCATCAAAATACTCTGGCAGATCAACCTGGCCTACCAGAATAAAAGGCAACCCTCCCTCCCAACGATGGAGATCGCAAAGTAGGTCAGCCACGACCGACTTGGAACAGTCGCCTATCAGGGCTAAACTGAAATTAGATGGTTTTTCCGCTGCCTCGCTAGCCCTAACATGCCAGTCAATTGAGCTTGCGGAAACTACATTTTCACCTAGGAACTCCAATACCGTTTCAAACTCGCGACGATTGTTCTCCTCGTCAGTGATTAACAGTATTTTTGTTTCTTCCACCATAATTGATAAACCGTCTACAAAATAGCCAAAGAATTTTGACAGCTAGTACTTTATTGAAATCCAGAGCTCGAATCTGCAATCAGGAGTTACCTGCCGCCGCCCCTTCCTTTCAATTAGACATTGTAGACGGTTTTCACTCAATTATGAGAGATATTTTAAGATGCCCGCTAAAGCTAGCAAAGCGTGAGGCTAACAAAGCTAAATATCGCCACTAGGCCGGCGTTATCTCATCCCAAGAAGATTTGACTTTCAGTAACAAACCCATGACTTCTTCCACCATTGACATATCATTCTTCATATTCGCTTCAAGTAACCGGCGTTGCATATAGTCATACAGCTTGTCCAAATTGCCCGTTAGATCTTTACCTTTTTCTTCATCAAGACTGCCCTGCAAGCCAGCAATAATCGAAATGGATTTACCCAGCAAAACTCCTTTTTGTTCTATATTGTTATTTTCAAAGGCAGCCTTCGCTTGGGCTAGCCGATCAAGCGCTCCGGTCATTAACATTTGGATTAGACGGTGTGGACTAGCCCCGTTAACTGCTGACTCGCTATCAATTTTTTTATACTGCGCCAAGGCAGATTTTTTAGAGTACATTGTGAATTTCCCTATTCGATTTATTCATTTTTCCATGAGTCTTACTATCGGTTTTTCCCTAACCGGATCACTTGCTCTTACTTTTTAAGACTAGTCGCTAATCTTCTATAAACCCGCCATTGTGTTCATTAATCTTTTTTGCCCCCAAGTAAGCCTTCTAATAAACTGAGCTGAGATGTCAAAAAATCTGCAGTGGTGTTCAAACTCGAAATTATTAAATCATTAGCCAAAAACGACGACCGCAGCCTAGCCTCAGACGCTTCGATTCTAGATTCAAGGTCGACCCTGTCCTCAGCAATTCCCTCCAGCTCTTTGGTCAAAGAAGAAGACCGGTTGCTGAGCAAGCCATTGGAATCAAGAAAAGAGTCCAGCAAGGTATCTAACTGATCGGCAATACCACGAACAAAGCCCACCGTGCCTCGCTCACCCAAAGCTCCACCGGTTACTCGGAGGCTGAGGCCAGCAGAAGCATCGGGTAGGCCTTGAGCTACAGAGCCAACCGCGCCCTTGACGCCCGCTCCTGTCGCAAAGCCAAAGATGGACCCAGCATTGCCGTTGATTGTTGAGAGAGACACACTGGAGGTTCTGCCTGTTGTTTTCGAAATAATGCCAAACCCTCCTGTCGCTGTATCGAATTCTACCGTTACCCCAACACCAGCGGCGAGCAAAGCGGGATTAGCATTGATCGCCGTTTGCAAACTTGCTGCAACCGCCGTGGTATCTGTATTGGATATTGACCCCAATGAAATTGCAGAGGAACTAATCCCATCAACCACCACAACAAAGGAATCATTGGTGGTACTCGATGCCAGATTGCCAACGGCGGTATTGAGATAGAAACCGGGTTTGGCAGGGGTATTGCCGGTGCCGGCTCGCAAAAGCTGACCTAAACCGCGGGCCTCCACGCCGTTTATTTTACCCTGCACATCTATGCCTGCCACTCCTGTGTCCAGAGTCCCGTCGCCGATGAACAAACCGAGTTTAGACGCTGCATTATTGCTTACATTATCAAACTCTATAACATCGGCATTATTGTCACTACTGAACACCAGACGGCCAAGCTCAGAGCCATCATCAAAGCTGTAGCCTACAGAGACCACTGTGGCGTCGCGGCCGATACTGGTGGACTGAGACAGAGATAAACCAGCGAGACCAGCAGTACTGCCATTGGCAAGGCCCAACTGCGCTGTAGTCGTTGCATCAGCATTGCTAATCTCTAAAGAGGTAGTGATACCGGTGTCGGAACTGCGCGTTAGAACCAAATTATTACCAGCATCCAAAGAGGCTGTAACCCTGTTACCAATTCCTTCGCTATCGAGAAGACTTTGAATCTCATCTACAGTCTCAGTTCTTGTTGACGTCGACGAGGATAGGCCTATAGAAATTGCCGCCTCACCATCCACCGAGATATCAAAGTTGGCATTGGACCCAGAGAAATCGAAACCCGTTTCACCCAAGGCTGTTCCCGCGGTTAGCTGCGCACCGGATCCGTTGATGACTAACGCGATGGAAGCACTAGCGCCGGTGGCGCTAGTTGTAAACAGAATCCTGTCTTCATCATCCAAAGTAGCGGTCACCAGACCGTTAAGCGAGGTCGCGTCAACCGCCGCTTGAATAGCCGCTAAAGTGTTCGCCAAGGTACCAGGTGTCTCACTATCAAACGCATCTACTCCAGAGTTGCCGTTGATAACTACCTCGACACTCGTGTCGCCACCGTCTATGGAAAATGTTAGGGAGCGGTTAGCCGCGGAAAAATCTGTTCCAGCAGCAATGATTTCTCCTGCAAAGCTAGTTGCCGGCTTAGCT
>CAJWGN010000109.1 GCA_913031035.1 uncultured Gammaproteobacteria bacterium | reverse complement strand
AACTTGAATTCAAGCGCAGCGTTGATTTGACACTTCTTCGAGTAAAGGAAGCAAAGGCTTGGCTTTTTCTCGATTGAGCAGCTTAAACAAATGTTATAGCTACCATAACGCCGGAATATAACAGCAAAGTACTAGAGACTCAATTGAGGAACTGACTTTAAGCTGAAAAAAAGAAATAAAAACAAGCAATTGCGTTATTTCTCCATAATTTATGGTGACTGTAAGTCGATTCACGTTAATGGCTAGAGATGTGACTTGATTAAAAAAAAGTCGTGGGGTTAAAATGGCGATCAAAGTGGCTTTGCTAATACACAGACACATGCCCTAAGTTTGATGAGCATAGAATGAGTTAAGGTTTAAAAGCCAAGGCACGATTAAATGTGATGAAAGGTGTGACAAAAAGAGTTCAGATTTAGCTAAATATCCGCGATCTCGACTCAATAAAAAGTAAGAAGCGCAGTATCTCCTGCTCTAGTGTGAGTTGGGTGCTGGGAACTGAGGCTAGGGACACAACGAGGATCAAGCAAAATGACCATTTATTCTTACTACCGGACGTCTGAATTAGAGGCGACCTTTGGCGGTAGCAAACTCGAAGAAATTCTAGAGCCAGAAATGCTAGCAATACAGACTTATTGTTTAGCTGAGCAATGGTATATGACTGAAACGCTAAGGGATGAAGATTGTAATTGGAATTTGGAATTTCATAAGCGTGTGAATGGCAAGCGATTAATGACAATGCTGCGAGCAGGTGATGTGGTTCTTTGTAGTAAGCTGGAGCGAATAGTTAGTTCCGGCAGTGAAGCAGTAGCACTGATTCGCCGGTTAAGAGAGAAATCAGTAAAGCTGCATATCGCCGAACTTGGCGGTGATATCAGCAGTTCAGAGTTTAGTGTTAATTTTGAGAAAGCCGCTAGCATTTTTGCTGCTTTGGAGCGTCGTAAATCTGCGGAGCGCATCAAAGGGGTAAAGCAAAATCAGCGTAAGCAAGGCCGTTATCTCGGGGGTAGCCGACCGTTTGGCTACATGATCCACGACAATGGATGCCTCATTGAAAATCCAATGGAGCAGCGTGTGCTTCGTAAAATTGTGGACCTTAAGAAACAAGGTAAGTCACTGAGGGCTATTTCCAAGACTGTATCTACGCCGGTAATGCCTGTTAGTTTCAAAACAGTTCAGCGGTTGCTGCAACGACACGCTGAGTCGATGTCGGCGTAAGGCCTATGCCCCCGGTGTAATCAATATGTTGGGGGCTTTAGAAAATCACCTACATTATTTTAGTTAGGAAAGTGTTCTCATCTTTGATGAGTCTAATTCGCGCTTATCGCGCGTCATTAATGGGCCATAGCAGACCTGCTTAGACCTTCACCTGGTATTTACGTTTATGGCACTACCACTTTCGTTATGGATAGGCCTGCGCTTTACTTTAGCTCGTAAAAAAAGCCAGATTCTTTCGTTTGTATCGCTAATTTCCATGCTGGGTATCAGCTTAGGTGTCTTAATCCTAATCGTTGCGCTTTCGGTTATCAACGGCTCAATTTCTACCCTTCGTGGAGAAGCATTAAAGGCTGTGCCACACGTCACTGCTGGCGGGAGGTCTGTTGAGGAGGACTGGCAAGAGCTATTGTCCGAGCTTAAAAACGCGGAAAAAATGGTGGCTGTAGCCCCCTATATTGTGGGGGATGCGACCCTGAGGTTTCAAGGAGCCAATGTTTTTGTGCAAATTCGTGGCATTGACCCAGAACTAGAAGCGGACGTTGTTAACAATTCAAGCAGGCAATATCAAAAACTTCTGACAGAGCTTGGGCGCACCGATAATGGCATCATCTTGGGGGTGCGTTTAGCCAGTCAGTTAGGTATTTTTACTGCAGCTGATGTCAGTGCTATTGCTTTGCAAAGTTTAATAAGACGCTCATTCAATGACGCGGCTAGTTTTAATGTTGTAGGTTTCGCTGATTTTGGTTTATACGGAAATAACACCGTTGCGCTGGTTAATCTGCCCGCAGCCAAATCCTTGTTCGAAGATGACGCTGGCGCCACGGTTAGGCTCCGAATGAAGGTTGAAGATATCTTTGCTGCAAAAGAAATCGCGACTGCGGCTTTTGCCAGTATCAAATTGGACGGAGCGATCCGTAATGACATTGAATTAGAAACTTGGGATGAGGCTCAGGCCAGCCTTTTTAATGCCCTTAATATGGAAAAGTACCTCACTGGGTTTATGCTGCTCATGATCGTTATGATAGGTGCGGTCAATATCATTAGCACCTTGGTTATGGCAGTTTCAGATAAAAGCGCTGATATCGCTATACTGCGTACGATGGGCGCGAGCAAGGGTACGATTACCCGTATTTTTATTATTCAAGGCATGGTCGCGGGTCTTATTGGGACTCTCGTTGGTGCTGCAGGAGGAGTTATATTGGCTTTTTCCATCACGGATATTAGTTTAGCGATCGAAGGGGGGCTAAATGCATTGTTCCCAGGCGCTAATATTTATCTGATATCTCATTTAGACACAGTGATTAGCTGGCAAGAGGTAGCTGGGGTAAGTGCCGCCGCTTTGATAATTAGCTTTTTAGCAACAATTTACCCAGCCTATAGGGCGAGTAAGGTTCAACCAGCAGAGGTTCTTCGATATGAGTAGTGCTGAGTCTGTTCTTTCTTGCGTCGATCTTTATAAACGCTATGACGAAGGGCCAACCCCTGTGGAAGTTCTACGAGGTGTAAATTTAGAGATTAAAAGCCAAGAGCAGGTGGCCATAGTTGGCAGCTCTGGGTCAGGAAAAACTACTTTGTTGAATTTACTGGGCGGCTTGGATTTTGCCAGTTCTGGCTACGTGACGGTCGCAGGGCAGGAGCTATCAGTTCTGGGCGAAGTTGAGCGGGGCAGGCTACGCAATGCCTACCTTGGTTTTGTTTATCAGTTTCATCATCTATTACGTGAATTTACTGCGTTGGAGAATGTCTGTATGCCGCTGCTTATCGGCGGTTTGAAGGGCTCTGAGGCTTCAGTTAGAGCCGCCGCCATGCTTAATAAAGTTGGATTAAGCCCCAGAGTTGGCCACAAGCCAGCGCAACTGTCAGGGGGTGAGCGGCAACGAGTTGCTATCGCTCGCGCGTTGGTAACGGAGCCCCGCTGCGTGCTGCTGGATGAGCCCACCGGAAATTTAGATCGACACACGGCTTTAGATATTCAGCAATTAATGACCGACCTCAATCAGCAGTTGGGTATTAGTTTTGTCATCGTAACCCACGACGAAGTGCTGGCGGACTCCTTGGATCGCAAGCTTATTCTTGAGGACGGACAGCTTGTCGGCTAATTCCTTAAGTAACAGGTCGTCAGTCGCTATTCCGCGCTTTATTGCTTCACGCTATGTAAGTGTTGGTAAGCGAAGCCATTTAGTTTCTTTTATGTCGGCGATTTCTATTTTCGGTTTGGCGTTGGGCATTGCCATTTTAATCACTGTTTTGTCTGTAATGAACGGATTTGATCGTGAAATGCGTGAAAATATCCTCGGTATCGTTCCGCATTTAACGATAAGCACCGATGAAAATCTCGGCCCAGATCAGTGGGCGGATATTCGTGCCAGTATTGCGAAGCAAAGCAGCATAGTAGCTGTCGCGCCAGTGATTGAGGTGGGAGGTATTGCCGCCACTACTCGAAGTAGTCGGGGTGTATTAATCAATGGTATTGAGGCTCAGTCAGAATCGTCAGTCTCAGCAATTGGCCGCTTTGTTCGCCAGGGCAGTCTAGAAGCCCTAATCCATGACCGCTGGGGTGTAGTGATTGGCGAGCCCCTTGCTCAGCAGCTTGGGGTCGGACTTGGTGATGAGATCGAGTTGTTTTCATCGGCTATATCCATTAATCCAATTTCGCCGAGGCCAATTTTCAAGAATTTTACGATAGTGGGTCTGTTTAAAGTGGGCTCTCAAGAGTTGGACAACGCGCTGGTGATTACTAATCTGCCGGCCCTAAGGGCGTTGTTTAGAATAAGAGCTGACTATAATGGCCTGCGGCTGCGCAGTAATGATGTTTTAGCGGCCGATCAGATTCGGCTCGCGCTTTACAATGAAATGCCCTACGGAGTAACAATCTCCAGTTGGACAAGTCAGTTTGGCGCCATCTACCAAAACATTCAGTTTTCGAGAACCATAATAGGCTTCATGCTCTGGTTACTTATTGGTGTTGCGGCATTTAACCTTGTCGTCAGTATGATTATGATCGTTCGTGATAAGACTGGCGATATAGCTATTCTTCGCACGATGGGTGCGAGCCCAAAGATGATTAGTCATATATTTATGTGGCAAGGGCTATTCATAGGATCAATTGCGATTACTATCGGGGTGGTGTTGGGTGTAATTGGCTCACTTAATGTCTCCGCTTTTGCCGCGAGTCTAGAGGCGTCGTTGGGTGTGCAGCTTCTTAATGCTGATGTCTACCCGATAGACTTTCTTCCCTCTGAATTGAATCTTATGGATGTTGTCTTTGTCGTTATCGGGGTCATTGTGCTGTCTTTGCTGGCAACGGTTTACCCGGCCCGAAAAGCGGCAGCAATCCAGCCTGCAGAGGCACTGCGGACCGAATAGGGTCTTGGCTATTGGGCAGTGTTGTAAATATACACAGATTCTTTGTCAAAACCCGTGTCCTTTACTAAGGTAAAAGCTCCTGTTTCTCGGAACTCGTGGTGCTTCAATTCTCCTTGATTGCTTATTCTCTTGGAATTCTAACGGTGATCGCTGTGCCTTGCCTGTCTTGGGCGCTGTTTAAGGTCGCGGCCGCATTCACACTCACCACGGCTATTATTTGGTTGATCATTTCCCGTCTTTGTAAATCTGATAGGGGCCGGTATCTAACGAAACTGGGTATGGCGGGTCTGCTGTCCTTTTTCTTGGGATTTAGTTGGCATGTTCATTGGGGGCGCAGCGGTCTGGATGCATGGCTGCCGGCGGCTTTACAAGGATTGGATCTAACGGTAGACGGGTCGGTGGTGAGTTTGCCTCGCACCACAGAGTTTGGCACCCAATATCATTTTCGAATTCAGGAGAGTGATCTCGGGTTTACGGGCAAGGTGTTGCTCAACGACTACGAAGCTGATGAGGGCGAAATTCGCGCGGGCCAGAGAAGAAAGATGCAAGTGAGGATGAAGCGGCCCCACGGTGTTGCTAATCCTGGAGGCTATGACCGAGAAGCCAATTTATTACGTCAGGGAGTGCTTGCCACAGGCTATGTTCGCAAAATCTTGTCGAGTGCAGAATCTAAAGGCCCTAGTCTGCTTGCTCTCAGGCAATACCTGCTAAAAAGGATGAGCTTATATACAGCTGAGTCTGAGGTGGGAGGTCTGCTTGTGGCTCTGGTCTTAGGGCTGGCGGACCAGATCGATCCGGCCCATGCGGATCTATTTTCAAATACCGGTACATCCCATTTGTTTGTGATCTCTGGACTTCATGTTGGCCTGGTTGCGGGGGTGTTCTATTGGTTAGCGGGTTTATGCCTGCGCCCGTTTACCGGTCTGAGTTTTTTCTTACCAAGGCAAAAGCAGGCCATGCTTTTCGCTATGCTCGCAGCGACCCTGTACGCCGGTTTGGCTGGTTTCACATTGCCAACTGTAAGGGCGCTGGTTATGTCGATTGCGCTTATGGCCGTTTACCTCATTGGCCGAAAACTTCCAATATTTCTCCGTTGGTTGATTGCTCTGGCGGCAGTGCTGAGCTTGGATCCATTGGCATCGGTCAGCAAAGGATTTTGGTTTTCGTTTATAGCGGTCGCGGCGTTAATGTTGCTAATAGATGGCAGCCAGCGGGCTCTGCGCCCGGACTCGGAGTCTGCTGAGGCGCAGGAGCAGGATTATTGGCGTTGGAAAATCCCCCACGTAGCCTTAACTTTGCGCTTGTTAATTTCGTCTCAGCTCAACGTTTTTATCGCATTGTCACTGCCTTTACTTTTCTGGGGGTTACCGGTATCTCTGCTCGCGCCGGTAATCAATCTTATTGCGATACCAGTCCTTGGTTTTGTTGTGGTTCCCCTTTGTCTGCTCTTCGCACTGCTGGCTGGGCTCGAGAATAACCTAGCCGCACCAGTTTTTTTACTAGCGGAATATTTGCTGGAATCCCTAGTCTGGGGACTCCAGCGAATAGAGAGTTGGGACCTCGGTCAAATGGCGCTACTTGATCTTAAGTTGACATCAGAAAATTCAGTGCCATGGTTGTTCGCAGCCATCGGATTGTGTCTGCAGTTGTATCCTGTTCTGGGTATGACTCGCTGGTTAGGGGTTCCGCTATTGATGCCACTGCTGTGGTCTGTACCTGAACAAAACGTTTCCCCGTTGCGGGTAAATGTACTGGATGTGGGGCAGGGTTTGGCGGTATTGGTGCGAACTTCGGAGCATAACTTGATTTTTGACACAGGCAATGGCCGCGACACTGGGTATAGTGCTGGGCGTGCTATTATCGGGCCAGCCCTAGGAAGCATGGGTATTTCAGAGCTTGACATGGTTGTGGTCAGTCATGGTGATACTGATCATTCAGGTGGGCTTAGTGGATTATTGGCGGTTGTTCCCGCTAAATTTATAGCAGCTGCTGATGATGTAAAGATAAGTTCTCAGCCAGTGGCAAATTGCCATGAGTTAGAGGACTGGATGTGGGATGGTGTTGAATTTAGCTTCTTAGAAACAGCATTTATCGAGGGATCTCGCAATAATAACTCCTGTGTTTTGCAAGCCAGATATGGTGATTTAGCTGTGTTGATTCCTGGCGATGTCGAAAAAGAAGCTGAATACCAATTACTCAGTCGCTATGGAGTTGGCTTACAAAGCACTTTGTTAATAGCTCCGCACCATGGCAGTAAAACCTCATCAACCTATCCGTTTTTGAAAACAGTAAAGCCTGTCCAAGCAGTTTTTACAGCGGGCTATGATAATCGCTTTAACCATCCGGCAGAGGAAATACGTTTGAGATATAAGGCGTTGGGAATAAGTACCTACACAACCTCGGACACTGGAATGCTTAGCTTTGAACTCGGCAATGACGCTGGGGAGGGCGCAGCTAAACGATTACGCGGGGACTGGGCTTTCGATGATGCGCTTGGCTTTAGAAAGGCTCAGCCTCGGTATTGGCGATGTCTCTGAACATGCCGATACCAGTACAAGTTTATAGTGCGGATATGCTAATCTAACGCGCTGATTTATCGGAGAAAAGTTGTGGTAGAAATCATCAGGGCAGGCGGCTTGCTAATGCTGCCTATTATTCTTTGTTCCATTGTTGCGATTGCCATTGTAATCGAGCGTTTTTGGACGCTTAGTTCTTCACGTATTACCCCTAAATATGTACTTGCCCAAGTGTGGACCTGGCTTAAGAATAATCAGCTGGATTCAACAAAGCTGAGGGAGCTAAGGCTTTCATCCCCTTTAGGCCAAATATTAGCAGCTGGTTTGCTGACATCTAAGTATGGTCGAGCTGCCATGATTGACAGTATTGAACTGGCGGCGGCGCAGGTGGTTCATGACCTTGAACGCTATTTAAACACCCTAGGCACTATTGCAGCGATTACCCCATTGCTCGGCTTGCTTGGCACTGTTGTGGGCATGATTCGGGTATTTAGTGAAATCATGTTGCAGGGTACGGGCAATGCCAACGCTTTGGCCGGTGGGATATCGGAAGCTCTTATAACCACTGCCGCTGGCTTAAGTGTGGCGATACCGACATACATGTTTCACCGATTTTTTGCGCGTAAGGTAGATTCTTTAGTACTTGGGTTGGAGCAAGAGTCTATTAAGCTGGTTGATGCATTGCACAGTGATCGCAAGGTGGAAATAAAGTGATCGAGCCGGCACGATTTAATCTGGATCGATGCAGATGAAATTCAAGCGCACTGTTAGAGAGGAGCTAGTCATAAACATCACACCCTTAATTGATGTGGTGTTTTTGTTGTTGATCTTTTTCATGGTCACAACGACTTTTAGTCGTGAGACACGCCTGATGGTTAATCTGCCGGAAGCCAACGCTGAAGCGGTAGAGGCCAAACAAGAGCAGATTGAAATCATTGTGTCCGTAGATGGTACTTACACGGTTAATGGGAAGGGATTGGTCAATGCGCAGGCTAAAACCTTAGCTAGAGCGCTTGAAATTGAAGCAAATGGCGATTCCGGTCTGCCGGTGCTTTTAGTTGCCGATGCCCTAGCCTCTCATCAATCGGTTGTTACCGCGATGGATGTAATTGGCCAATCTGGCTTCACTCGTCTACGCATAGCCACTGCCAGACCTGTCGATGGCTCTGAGGTGATTAACTAATCAATGACGACTAACCCTGAAATAGAAACTACACCCGCTGAAGAAGCAGATGGCTGGCTTTTATACAAGCGTTTGCTCTCATATGTGAGTAGTCAGCGTCTTGCTATTAGTGCCAGTATTATTGGTTTTATCATTTTTGCTGCCACGGCACCGGCGGCCAATGCTTGGCTGGGCTGGACAGTTGACGCTATAGAGGCCGAAAATTACACTGAGCTAAGAATATTAAGTCCGTTGGCACTTATTTCTATTGTTATTGTGCGAGGTATTGGCGGCTTTTTGGGCGGATACTCGATGGCGCATTTGGCAAACTACATCATGCATTGCTTACGCGGTGAGCTGGTTAGGACCCTGGTGCGCTTACCTTCCAGCTACTTTGATAAAAGTAATGCCGGGCGCTTAGTTTCAAAAATGACCTACGATGTAACCCAAGTCGCGGCAGCGGCCAGTGACGCGGTGGCGGTAGTGTTTCGAGAAGGCCTCACGGTGATTGGTCTATTGGCCTTTTTGATTTATATAGATTGGCAGCTGACGCTAGCCTTTATCGTGATCGGACCTGTGGTGGGTCAGATCGTCAGCTATACCTCCAAAAAATTTAGGAAGTACAGCACACGTATTCAAGACTCTATGGGTGACGTGACACAAATTACCAACGAGGCGATAAAAGGCCACAGGGTAATTCGAACTTTTAACGCCTCGGATTTTGTCTCTGATAAGTTGATTGCGGCCAGTGAGCGCACCCGTGCGCAAAATATGAAGATGGCATTTATCCGAGCCGCCAGCGCCCCGATCGTGCAGCTAATTGTTGGGATGGCACTGGCGTTTTTGGTGTGGCTGGCTATGTCACCAAGCTTTTTTGCAGACAAGTCAGCCGGAGACTTTGTCGCCTTTATAGGGGCATCTGCCCAGCTCGCAAAACCGATTCGACAGTTAACTCAAATCAATGCGGTGATCCAGCGTGGGATATCCGCAGCTGCGAGCATATTTGCCCTTATTGATGAGGACAGTGAGACTGATAATGGCAGCTTCGAGGTCGATAGGGCTGCTGGAAAATTTGAATTTGAAAGAGTTCGATTTGCTTACGACGATCGCGCGGTAGCACTCGATGATGTAAGCTTTAAAGTTGAGCCTGGCCAAACTATAGCCCTGGTGGGTAAGTCCGGCAGCGGTAAGTCTAGTTTGGTAAGTTTAATACCGCGTTTTTATGAGTATAACGAAGGCCTTATTAAGCTGGATGGTGTTTCCATCCGAGATTACAAGCTTAGAAATCTGCGTGATCAAATGTCCGTAGTGACTCAAGATGTAGTTCTCTTTAACGGCACTATTTCTGACAATATTGCCTACGGCGAAACCGAAATTGACGTTGATAGTCTTATCAAGGCCGCGACTAATGCTCATGCGATGGAATTTATTTCAAAACTAGAATTGGGCTTAGAAACCCACGTTGGTGATGATGCTAAATTATTGTCCGGTGGCCAGCGGCAACGAATAGCGATCGCGAGAGCGCTTTTAAAAGATGCGCCGATATTGATATTAGACGAAGCTACTTCGGCACTGGACTCTGAGTCCGAACAACACATTCAAGAGGCTCTTAAGACTTTGATAAAGGGTAGGACCACATTTGTGATTGCCCATCGACTCTCGACTATAGAAAACGCCGATTTAATTTTGGTTATGGATGAGGGGAAAATCATTGAGTCAGGCACCCATTACGAGCTGCTTAAATTCAATGGCCATTATTCGAAATTACACCGTATACAATTTTCAGATAACGATTCACTTTAGCCGCAATGAACTTTTTAGAAAAATCATGGTGTAAAAAATCTGCCTGGCTAGTGCTGCTTGCGCCGCTATCTGCGCTATTTAATCTATTGGCGAAGTCTCGCCGAAAAAAACTTGAATCCAGCCCTTATCGGCTTATTTTATCCGTGCCGGTGATTGTCATTGGTAACATCAGCGCGGGAGGTACCGGTAAAACTCCTGTCGTTATTGCATTGATCGAAGAGCTTAAATCACGTGGCTATAAGCCCGGGGTAATAAGTCGGGGCTATGGAGGGGATCCTCAAGTTACTCCATTGAGCGTTGATGAGAGCACCTCGGTTACTCAAAGTGGGGATGAAGCGAAACTTATTGCACAGCTGTGTTCCGTGCCTGTGGTGGTCGACCCTCTTCGAGATCGTGCTTACACCTATATAGTGGACTCTTTTAACGTTGATGTGGTGGTAAGCGATGACGGCCTACAGCATTATAATTTGCCTCGGACGATTGAGGTGGCGGTGGTCGATGGGCAGCGCATGTTTGGAAACGAGCGGGTCTTTCCTGCAGGGCCGTTGCGGGAACCTGTAGAGCGCTTGGCCGATGTTGATTTTATTTTACTTAACGGCACTGATAGTTTAACCGAACAGCAAACCCTTGCAGCGACAGCCAAAATTGAGTCTTTTGTGAAGCCGGGAGTTTTGAAATTGCTGCCTACGGTTTTTATAAATCAGCAAAACGGCGAGAAAAAACCTTTTGCTGGAGCACCATTTAATATGGGCAATCGACTGCAGGCAGTCACGGGTCTTGGAAATCCAGAGCGGTTTTTTAATTTGCTGGAAACGTTGTCCTATCAGGTTGAGCGCTATCCATTTCCTGATCACCATCGGTTTTCAAAATCAGATTTTGAGGAACTTAATCTTGATGAGTTTCAGCCCGTTGTTATGACAGAAAAAGATGCCATTAAATGCGAAGATTTTGCGAGGCCGAATTTTTGGACCTTAAAGGTAGAGTTAACATTGCCGGATAATTTTGTTGATGACGTGGTGGAGTTACTGAAAGTAAAAGCTGGCGAGCAACTTTAGGCGCCGAGTAAAAAACTAATCGCAGAGTGAGTGATATGTTAGATAAAAAGCTACTGAGTATTCTTGTTTGCCCGCTATGTAAAGGTGAATTAAATTTCGATAAAACAAAAGATGAGCTAGTGTGTAAAGGCGATGCGCTTGCCTTTCCTATTCGTGACGGGGTGCCGGTTATGTTGACCAATGAGGCCCGCGAGATTACGTTAGATGAGAGAGAAAAGCTCTAGTGCCTTTTACAGTCATCATTCCCGCTAGATACGGAGCAACCAGACTGCCAGGGAAGCTATTGTTGGATCTGATGGGCAAGCCATTGCTGCAGCATACGTTTGAGCAAGCCCAAAAAAGTGATGCTCAAGCGGTCTATGTAGCAACAGATGATGCGCGCATTGAAACAGCCGCAAAAAAGTTTGGTGCAAAAGTGATTATGACTTCTGGCTCACACGTCTCTGGCACTGACCGCTTGCAAGAAGCAGCCAGCTTAATTGGTTTGTCGACTTCTGATGTGGTTGTTAACGTTCAGGGTGACG
>CAJWGN010000108.1 GCA_913031035.1 uncultured Gammaproteobacteria bacterium | reverse complement strand
CTGCGAGCACCAGCCACTGAACTTGCGCCAGCCCAGTAGGACAAACCTGAGCCGGTGGCGTATTCCATTCCGCTGTTATCAATGGTTTCCAGTCCACTGGACATATTAAGCACATGGCGCAGGGTTATGTTATTGCGAGGATCGGCTTCCGGGGATCGATTTTCTGGATACCAGTCGAAACCTAGTGGTTCATCAAGGGACATCCTGCCATCGTCCACCAACATGCCAATAAGAGCAGAAGCGATACTTTTGGCTGTCGACCAAGTTCGGGTTCGAGTTGTCATTTCGATACCGGCACTATAACGCTCATGAATTATTTCGCCTTTATAAACCACCAGCAGGCTGAGGGTATCCTGCTCTGGCGTGTCACGGTCAAAGGCCCAGTCTGAAGCCGCCAACAAAGCCGTCTCATCTATATTGCTGGGCAACTGTTTATCAGTAACAAGGTCACCGTTAGGCCAAGCAATCTGAGCTGGATCGCCGGCAGGTAAAGGCAGGGTCAATTCTGGCAACTGATCAATATCGTCAAGAGTTTGGTCCGGTGGCAGCACCACACAGCCAATGCCTTCACGGAAAACCGCGCGCATCACCGGCACCGCGCCAGGCACTCCGACCTCCACAGCACGCCTGACTCTGTCGACACTGTAATCGCCACCGTCGGCGGTCCCTATCGGATCCCGCAAAAAAGCTAACTCCTGGTCGAAAACCTGTTCTAAGCTGCGGCCACCGGTAAACAGACCATTGCACATGAACACAGCCTGCTGACCTCGCTGAACCATCGCCCGCTGGGGCTGCCAATAGTCATAGTTTTCTGTCTGCTGTGCGCTAGTTGCGACTGGAAAGCTTAGTATTAATAAAGAGAGTAGTAGTGATTTACTTCGCATCGGTAATCTCCCAAGGTGTGTGCTTGAAATATACCTCAGTTTTAAAAAAATCGCCTCTTGAATTGCTTTTTCGATTCTCAAATAGGCCTGCACTCTACCGATTATTTGGCCCTTAACGCAGATTTTTGCCAAGCTAGAACATTCTTAGTAAGACCGAAATATGACTGTTACCAAGCTGGCGACAAGGAATCTAAACAGCCATCTGAACGTCAAAACCAGCCAGCATTTTATTTGATCCGTTGAGTTCAAAAGGCTCTATTAAGATTTTCAATTTAGCGTATCGGTTACTTCTCCAACAGCAGTAGCAGCTGTATTTTTGCCAAAATCCTCAACAGCAACCGCTATAAAGCAGATAAAATCCAGACACAGCTCATTCCCCCTAGCCTCTAAATAACGAGCTAAAGACAATCTAAGAAAAAGAGATAGAGATAGAGATAGAGAGACGAGCAATATCCAAACTTAGAAACCCAGAAACAAAACCTTCAGATTAAAAGCTAAAAAAAGGGGCCACAAGGCCCCTTTCTAAAAACACTTGCATGCTTACAGCTGACTAAACTTTGCTAATCGCTGCAGCCACACTGTCCAACGCCTCTTGAACCACGATACGTGAAGAGCCAAGATTCATTCGCATATGCCCTTGCCCACCGGCGCTGTAATTAGAGCCAGGATTCATATAAACGCCAGCATTTTCTACCAACCAATCTTGAAAATAATGCTCTGGACTAGCTTTACCATTGCGGATTGCCATCTCGCTAGCATCGATAGATTCAATCACTGAACTAAAATCAATCCACGAGAGATAAGTTCCCTGCGCCTTGGTGACACTAACGCCAGGCATTTTGGCTACCGCACTCTCTACAATTTTATGATTATTATCGAGGTAAGGTCTGACTTGGTCGAACCATTCCGCGCCGTGGCGATAAGCTGCCTCAGTAGCAACCACCCCTAACGTACTCAAGTCCGCTCTATGATGCTGCTTAATCCGGCTTAAAAGCACTGGGTTTGTAGTGTGGAAATAGGCGTTCTTCATACCGGCAAGATTGAACGTTTTACTTAGGGCAGCAAACGTAATGCTGTTATCGACTACCGCCTTATCCGGCAAACTTGCAAATGGCACATAGCTATGGCCATCACGAACTATGTCCGCGTGAATCTCATCAGACAGCACAACTATTTGTTTCTCTAAGCAAAGCCGTCCTATGCGTAATAAATCTTCTTTTGACCACACGTTGCCAGTTGGGTTCTGTGGGTTACAAACAATCATGGCATGGGTATCTGGCGTCATCTTCGATTCAAGGTCTGCCCAATCGATTTCATAGGTGCCATTTTTGTAAATCATTTCGCTTTGAGTTTGAATAACTTGGGTGTGTCGACAATGGTAAGGAAATCCATCATAGGTGGGCGTAAGCATGAGGACTTTGGTTCCCTTTGGCGCAAAACTGCGCAGCGCCGCGATCATCCCAGGATAAACTCCGGCGGAAACAACCACAGATTCAGGATCCAAATCGAAATTATAGCGCTGCCCATTCCATTGAACAATAGCATCACGTAAAGAGTCGCTGCTGCTCATATAGCCCCAGTTGTTGTGCTTACATCGCTCGATTAAGGCATCTGTGATACAAGGGGCTGCTTCGAAATCCATAGTGGCGACACCCATGGCGTATTTTACTTGGCCCTCGGGATAGAGTTTTGGTGGGCTGTCCCAGCGCGCGCAATTACTGCCTACCCGGTCGTATACAGTATCAAAGTCATAGAGACCATTACGCATTCGAGCGGGAGATTGTCCTGTCGCAACAGTAGCGCCGGTTGCAATTACGCCAGAGGCGCCTGCAAGCGCAGTCATTCCGGCACTCCTCATGAAAGTTCTTCTATCTATTCCCACGTTTTTTGACATCGATTTCTCCTCACAGTAGTTATACTTTTAATTATTATTGAGGGTCACAGGTGAACCTTACCGCATTAACTCCTTAGAGGGAGATCCATAAAGGATGCTCTCAATATTCCACTTACACTGGAGCAGATACAGGTCGGTTTGGCCTTTAGTGTTCCTCTACTTTTGTACTAATTTAAAATGACAGACGCCCTTTTGAAAAGGCGCTCTCAATATTTTTTAGGCTCGCGTTTTTACTAACTTAATACCGCACGAAAAACTGCTACAGCTTTTTCCATTTCTTCGCGACTGCCCAGAGATATACGACAGTGAGTCTCCTGTAAGGGCGGGAAGTCTCTACCAACGGAAATTCCACTTTTTATACAAGCTGCTCGGACGACACTAGCTGGGCGTTTCAAGTTGGGGAAAATGTGATTGGTATGTGACTCAGGCACATCAAAACCCATGTCGTTGAGGGCTCCAACGGTGAAGGCTCTAATCTCAGAATTCTCCTGCCGCTCCCAAGCGATGTGGTCCGTGTCCTCGAACGCAGTAAGAGCGGCTATTGCCCCAATCATGTTGACATCACCCATTCCCCAGGCGCTGTTGATTTCATCTAAAGTCCCAGAATCGGCTAGACCGTAGCCAACTCGCAGCCCTGCCATACCGTGGGCTTTTGAAAAAGTTCTGGCGATAATGACGTTGCTAAATTCTTTAGCCAGCGGCAACGCTGTTTGCATCACTGATGCGTCTACATAGTCGATGTAGGCTTCATCCACTAAGATTTTTGTTGTTGGTGAACGCCTGACTATTTCTCGAATAGCGGCTTCCATCGCCGCCAGTCCGTGAACAGTGCCGGTAGGATTATTCGGATTACACAAATACACCATCCCAGCGCCTATGGATGCAGCGACCATTGCGTCAAGATCGATATTAAGGTGGCTATCCAGTGGTATAACTTTTACCGCAGCACCAATTTGCCTAGCCGTTTGTTCTGAAGTCGTAAAGGAAGGTGCTGCTGTTACTAGTGGCTTATCCGCGCCGCAGAACGCGCGAACGGTTCCTTGCAGAATGGGAGTCGAACCTGTGGACATCAGAACATTGTCAGCACCAACGTCAAAGTGGTCAATGATACTGGCCTGCAATTCACGCAAGTAATCTGGGGCATAACCGCGGCCGATGCGCTTGCTGATAGCCGAATGGATGGCTTGCATTGTTTTTGGACCGGGCCCTCGTGCACTCTCATTCTGATTAAGCTGAATAACACCGCCGTCGAAAACTCCAGCCATTGCAGCTTCTCGAGTTTGCGCGTTGATGATCGGGCTTAACAGACTGGTTCCAGATATAACGCCGGCAGCCGTGCCTAAGCCGACATTTTGAATAAAGCCACGACGGGTGAATTTCATACAATACCCCTTGATAGTAATCTTTTACAAAGAACCCGCTACTACTGGCATCCTGCTTAACCGGGCTGTTTTATTGTCATTAATGTCGAGGTCCTATCATACTGCTGAAAACTTCAGAAATGCAAAGAGATTAGGCAGGTTTTTGACCAAAAAATACCGTAATAATACCTCTGCCAGAATATAAACCTCGGATAATTCTACTTTGCCGCACTCAACATCGAAAAGCTCTCCTAAGCTGGCTATAAGGATAACCCGTCTTGTCGCAGGTTTTCTCAAACCATAAGAGTTTCAGCTATTTGACAGACTCATTGGAATCGTACACAAACTAAATCATCACTATCCATAAGCGAAGCAATCGATTTCTCTTATTAAATCGACGCTAATCGAGCCAAAAGAAATGGACGATGCCTAGACCCAATTCAGAAACACCACGATGCTATTCATAACATTATCTGACAGTGCCAAAATCTCCGACCATGAACAAGACAACCCCTACCGTTAACATAGCTTTCTAAATAGCAGCCGCCGCTAGGGCTATTTTAGCGGCTGCAAATTAAACACCACTGTGAGAATAATAACGAATGCGCTTACGTTCAAAAACACGCAAGCTTCTCGCCGCTTTGTAGCGCACGTGTTTCGTGCCAATATTTTTAGTGAGCTTTTATATGAGCTATTATGCAGATTATTCTGTGCAGCTTCCCTAGCGATTTTTTAGCATTACCTTCTAACGCCAGTTCCAAGGTCGTTTGATTTCGCTATTGATTAACCTAAGCTCTTGTTGAGCTTTGCCTTGTCGAGACGCCAACGCAAAAGTTCAATTCGGTCTTGGCCGAAATAAGGTTCATTATTGAACACATAAGTTGGAACCCCCCAGTGCCCAGCAGCTTCCAAGGCATCTTGGTTAGCGCTTATTTCATCAAGATGGCTACCGTTTTCAATATTTGCTCTGAGCCCAGCAAGATTAAGCCCTGCATCGCTCACGGCTTTAGATAAATGCGTGCCTTCATTCCAGCCTTTGGTTCCGCCAAAGATGAGGTGTGAAACATGCTTAGCAAATTCTATCCCTCTACCTTGACGTTGAGCCTCGACGCCTAGCTTCGTTAGCTCATGAATAAGTGGTTGTTCTTTAGCTATCTCATAGGTTTCCATATTCTGGTTAATAGGATCAGGTTTTGGCCAATGGTTAGCCATACCGAGAAACTCAGCCCGCCGCACCCAATCGAGACCTATATAACGAGCACGCTTCACATTGGAGGGATCGAAAAACTCCGGATTTCGAACCGCAATAGGAAATACCGGTCGAAGATTTACGTCAACCCCATAGTCTTGCCTGAGCTTAAGCATATCCGGCGTGGCGAGATAGGAATACGGACTTCTAAAGGAAAAATAGACATCTATATTAGGCACTTGCAGTTCCACCACTTTTTATAAGTAATTTTCACCCACCGAGCAGGCTAAAATTCTACTCATGTGGCTATAGGGCAATTTGGTCTCATCATGCCAATCGTTAAACTGTTGCTGAATTCTCTTGAGGTCCCTTTGACTGCTTGGCTTTTCCGTGATGTCCAACCCTATACTGCGCAGAGTAACCACGACATCGGTAGCCAGAATAAAACAATCTTTGCCCATTCTGCGCAAAAACCAAAGTGCGCTTTGTCCGCCAAGTCTAGAACCATGCTTTTTTAGGTAGGCCATTAGCCCTATTTGATCCGACTCTGGCCAATCCGCTATTAGCTTACCAAAACTGCCATGGCGTCTAGCCTCGTCCTGAACAAAGTAAACATTCTCTTGCAGGGCTTTGATCTTTTGCCAATTACGAACCACACGCCTGTCGCTTGTATAAGCTTCCCATTGTTCCGGAGACAACATCTCTAAGGTTGCAGGCTTAAAGCCAAAGAATGCTTCCTCAAACTCCGGCCATTTTTTCTCGATCACCTTCCAGCTGAAACCCGCTTGATTAATGCATTTGGTCATCATCGCCAGATAACGATCGTCGCCAGTCTCTATAAGAGTTTTTTTACTGGCTAATTTTGGCAGCAATTCTTTAAGTCCTAAGGGCCCGCCCTTACGCTTTTCTGCTCTTTGTTTAATCTTTTTAAATGAGGTCATTTCCTGTCCTACTTTCCACTATTCGCTTCTTATGTTTCTGCTTTCTATTCCCGGGCATCTTACAAAACAAAGGCGACTGTGCTGGATAATCTTCACTGACGGTGAAATACTCAAAATCACAGAGATCTCTTTTACACGATACCTAAAGAATGGGTCGCCATCGAGGAAACCACTTTATTAGCTCGCGGAGGATCTTCTCAGCCCAGTCTCCGTGCTTCATAAAAATTTGCATGCCGTTAGAAGCTGTGGCGACAGCCTGTATTTCGCTATCAACACAGCTTACCTTTATCGCTAATATCGTAGCACAAGGCTTTCTTTCTGCGATCTTATAACTGACAACTTGTTGATGTATTTTAACAAGACGAAAAAATATTAAGCGGTACGGTTTTAAAAGCACACAGCCTGAGGGGGTTTTGGGGGTCTGTGCCTCTGAGGAAAAAGGCGATATCGAAGGAGTATCAATTGCTAAATAAAGAATGGATTAATAGCGCAAACAGGATCTCACGGATAATCTATATTTTTATAAACCACTCGGGTTAAGGCCACCTAAGTCATAAAAATACAGGCCTTGCTGCAACTGCTATTTTGGTTAGAGATTATCTAGAAACCAAAAGATCTCAACATAGGCTTTGTTAAATTCGTCTTCCGTTGGGCTGTGTTCCCCGCGGGAAACAAAAATGTGCACGTCTTTATTTTTTCTTAATAACGGAATAAACGCGTCATACGTCTCAGGCACAATCTGATCGTCCATTCCACCCTGCCATAAAAATAACGGCGGGTCTATTTCGTCAAAATAGGTTATGGCATCATATACTGCATAGAAGTCTCATGTCTCGTAACCCTCACAGGGGAAAAGCGCTCTACCAAGCTTATTTGGTATTTCAATATTACTATCTATAAAGGTTCTTTCGATCACGCCCTGTGTATCGACTGAACCTGAAAAATTGATAACGCCTACTATTTTTATATCTCGGTCTAGGGTGTTAGGAAATTCTGGATTATTTTGTTAAAATCCGACATCTGTTGCAATATGTCCACCCGCAGAAAACCCCGCCACTATAATACTTTCTAAATTTAAGGAGTATTGGTCATTTTGAGTTTTCAGAAAATTCAGTACATTTTTTAAATCAGCGGTTGCAATTGGCACTCTTTTTTTAAGCGGTAATTCATGTTGACCACATTTAGCCCTTTTTTTAGATAGGGCTCGATATACCGTTCCTCCTCACTTTTGTCACTAAGATAATAGCCTCCACCGTGCAATAAAATACCTGTGTGATTATGCTTGCCAAGATTTTTGCGTCCTTGGAAATGTAAATACCCATCTTTTGTAAGCGGTCTGATGCCTATGAGACGTCTTTAATTGGCGTATAGTCAGTGATTATTTGTTCAGCAGATTTTTTTGAATGGCAGTCAAATTGCTTGAGCACGATGCCAGAAAGGCGCAAAAAACCAACGCTAAAAATAGTATTAGGCCTTTCGTATTAATCCGTTTTAATGTTTTGTATGAGATATAACGTAGACAAGCTGCCTTGATTATAGATAACTGAGGCGCGGAAGGTTTTGGCACCAGTGAGAAGCATTTTTAATTGAACTTTTTCGAAACAGCAAAAGCATCTATAAGCGCCCCATCACCACTAGTGTGTATTTTTTTAAGAATGAATAAAAAAACATTTGTCATCTTTATCAAAGCACATTGAACAATAACTACGCTAGTCGGATGCGTTAGCCAACTCAATGGCTTGGCCGTGGGGCGTATTGATGTAAGCTGCGCGCCACTTTTTCACGCGGGCCGATATTTCTGCCGGCGTTGATAATTTCTTTTCGCTTACTATCTTCTCCAGCGCTCGCAGCCAATGGCGGTAGTAAGTGTCGCCTAGATCTGGGTCACCTTCTCGCTGAGCCGCTGAGATTTCAGCATTTAGATGTGCCGCCCACTCGTCCCAGCTAAAAGCACCGGACTGATGAAGCGCCACAACCATGCCAAAGGCTTGGGCCTCCCATGGCTCTTTAAACACAGGCCCCTCATTGTCACAGGGTTGAAAAGGGTAGGTGGTATCTATTGACATATTTACTCAACGCTTTCTAGATAGGGCTGCCAAAGATCGATAAGCACTTCGCTATTGTCATCCCTTGAACCCCATAAACTGGCACTGGAAAAACGTACGCGGTACAAAAATTCGCCAATGTGCTCGCCTGCTGAATTCTTATCTGGATACACATGGCAGCCGTAATTTTCTTCAATCTCCCCGACAGAGCCTTGGGCGTAGGTGGGCAACCTCGAATGGCCTCTGGTGTGTATTTTTTTAGCCCGAACGGCATCACCAACATTGAATTCAGGCGCACCATCACTTGGCATCAGTGTGGGGCCACCGGTTCCTAAAATTTTTATTGCTTCCTCTGAATTTGGTACTCTCAATTCTCCAGCCCCACCCTTTATCATGCATGCTGATGCCAACTCCCCCTCTGTCAGCAGACCTTTTTTCACTAATAGGTTTTGAATGCCGGCAAGCCAATTTTCATAATAACTGTTTCTAAGGTAGTCAGCGGGGTGCTGGGATTCTCGCGCAAATCGAGACTCATCGATATTCCATTGACCTAGCATGCCTGTGGCCAGAGTCATGGCAAATACGCGGCGCTCCCAGTCCGCATGAAAGACAGGTTCTTCTGCTTCTGGCTCTGGGCTAATTGGACCTAGTCCCTGCCGGCCACCAAGATCGTGCCCACCTTTCATTGTTTTTGCTCTTCTATCATTGGTCTTGCTCCGGCGCAGCATCAGCTGGTTTCGCCAACTCAACGCCAATCATCGAATTGCGTGTCACCAAACATCGCAACCTTTCTTCAGTCCATTGCTGCGTGCCTGCTGGCTGCTGGGGCAGGACTAAATAGCGCATCTCTGACGTTGAATCCCACACTCGAACCTTCGTGCTGCCAGGCAAAAAAGTGCCGAACTCAGCCAGAACCTGGCGCGGCTCACTAACGGCCCGGGCGCGGTAAGGTGCTGACTTATACCAAGTAGGAGGCAGACCTAAAACGGTCCATGGATAGCATGAGCATAGAGTACAAACGACTAGGTTGTGAGTACCATCTGTGTTTTCAACAACCCGCAGATGCTCCCCTTGCCGGCCAAAGTAGCCAAGCTCGGATACTGCGGCTGTAGCGTCCGCTAACAGCGCTTCTTTGAAGCTTGCATCCACCCAGGCCTTTGCCACCACGATTGCCCCGTTTTGAGGGCCAACTTTATGCTCGTAATTATCGATAATGGCGTTAAGGGCGTCAGGATTAACTAGGCCTTTCTCGACCAGCAAGCTTTCCAGTGCCTTAACTTTAAGTTCGAGCTCAGGCGGCGGCTCGGTATGATCGTGAGAATGGCCATGATCGCCATCGTGGGAATGCATGTGTTCCTTATCTGAATGAGACATTGGATTCGCTTAAAGGTAAAAAGGATAAGTTGCAAATGTCAATATAAGCAGATCCAAAAGACTCCCACAGGGGCTTTGGTAAAGCAAGCGCCACATAACACCCTCAGGATCTCTCTAAGAGATTTCCCTGAGCCTGTAGGATAACGCCATGCCACAGATCAAGCGGGGCTAGGTTGAGCCTGAGCGCGCATAACATGCAGGTACATATCATGTACCTGTTGCTTAGTTTGAGCGTTAGCGCAGCGAAATTCCGCAAGGGAAAGTCCGTTAGAAGCCAATAACCGCTCAAATGCTGCACAATCGATTTCAAGTAAAATTCTGTTAGCCATTTAGCCCTCCCAGGGAATTTTCAGCATTTGCGTGCTGGCCAGTGGATAATTATCTTTAATGAGCATCATTTTAATGCGAATGATTCTCATTTGCAAATACAATTCCACGGCGTCACCAATCCTATTTATACCCTTCTTAATACTCCCTAGCTTTTCTCTACGACCTCCCTACATCTTCTTAGAGCTTGATTAGTTTCTGCACAGGACCGCTGAGACTACTTAGTCTCTTTAATAAAACCAATATGAGCTGCCTGATATTTTGGTTTAACCACTTCTGCAAGATAAGACTTCATAGTTTCGAAGGGTGTGTCTACTAGCAACAAATTAGTAAACCACCCCGGAATATTGGATCCCGGATTAATATGAGCTCGATTCGATATCTCTATAGACCCGTCCAGCTGAGGCGTAAAACGCCAGCTTGCATTAGCCTGCGTCAGTCTAAGGCGGCCTCTTTTTTTCTCAACCCCCTCGCTCATCGCACTGCTCTGCATAGTCACCTGCAATGATTCTGGGTTTTGGGCCCACCTAACCCAAACCACAACATCACGGTCTGTTATGGGAAAAGGCATATCATTATGGGTGTATACCAATGACTCAGTTTCACTAAGCTTTTCTACCAAATAGGATTCTGCACATTTGTCAGCCCATCGCGGACAAGCCTCGGCATCTTCAATAAGCGCCACCAGAGAGGTTAAGCTCACTCCTTCGATTTGACTTACAGATCTCACTTCTTTGTAGGGGGAGCCTTCAACCGAGCGAGTAAATACTTGAATACCCTCTCTGTCGCGCACCAGTTCCCACTCTGATTCCTGGCCATGGGAAATTCCACTAACCAATACTGCAAGACTTAACGACCTGGCTATAATTAATTTCACGGCGCTGTGGTAACCACAAACCAATGGGTTCAATTGAGTATTTTTCATAATATTTTCTTTTCCTGTTTATGTTTTGGCGATACCCAAGCTCACTTCGTTGACGCTTCTTATAACGATAGCTGCATCCGTCAGTTTGACCTATAAACCTTCTATAAACCCTTCCCCCAACCTGACTTGGTGCTGGCCCTTTACTAGACCTTGAACTGCGCTTATTGTGCTCACAGGACTCTCACTTTAAATGCCGCTGTTAGCAGCTAAAATAGGCTCTATCCTAGCTCTGCAGGTATCGTCATAACTTTGTACGATTGCGACGCGCTGGCGTTGAAGCTACTATTATTGATGCTGTTATCATCGATCTTGCGCCAATTGAAAGAAGGTGAGCTGACACAAGAATCTTAACTGGGTGTTTTAGAGCGGTTCCTATCAGGTTTTTTAATAAGCTTCTATTAAACTTTTCCCATGATTTCTATTAGGCTTTCAACAGGGCTTAGGCTCTAGGAATATTCATGTCACTCGAATCAAAAATAATTCACCGCCAACTTAATACGACGTTACCCATAGCAGTGGCTGGTGACGGTGCCTACCTGATTGATAAAAGTGGCAAACGCTATATCGATGCTTCGGGCGGCGCGGCGGTCTCCTGCCTAGGACACGCTCACCCTGACGTTATTCAGGCCATCATCGAACAAACTCAAAAACTTGCTTTTGCCCATACAGCATTCTTCACCTCCGAGCCCGCTGAAGAACTGGCACGCACGCTTGTCGCACAAGCCCCGGATAGTATCGAACACGTCTATTTTGTGTCAG
>CAJWGN010000107.1 GCA_913031035.1 uncultured Gammaproteobacteria bacterium | reverse complement strand
GCAACCATCGGCGTGTCGCCATCTCCTAGCAAGCCTCCGGCAGCTGCGCCCGCGCCCGCGCCCGCGCCCGCGCCGGTAAGAAGTACGAGAATTTCCTGCGCGTCGGCATAATTAACCTGAACGAATTCCGTGAACATTGGCGCCAGAGCCTGTGCTTGTTGTGACGCCTCCAACTCTAATTGGTCCTGAGCCGCAATTTCATCTACCGGTGCCACATACAAAACATTTCCTTGCAAACGGCTACCAAGATTTCTAGACTTAAGCACTAGCTCTAACGCTTGATCCCAAGGTACGTTGTCCATCTGAATGGTTATATTCCCGGAAACAGCATCACTGGCGATGAGGTTAAACTCATAGTAATCCGCAAGAATCTGCAAAACTGAGCGCACAGGAATGTCCTGAAACGAAAGGCCTCCGACTTCACCGGTATAGCCGGCAGTTTCAGAATCTGCGGAAACATCGATTGGCGGTGGCCGCACGCTCACTGTATAAACATTACCACTTTGAAAAGCTACGTATTCATAGGTACCGTCGACATCAATCACGACCGTCGCGCGACCTGTTTGCCCTAACACATCAACTGTACTGACATTAGTGGCAAAATCGCTCACGTCAAAACGTCGGTTTAAATCCTCTGGCACCTGGGTGTTGGCAAATTCAACATAAACTCTGGCGCCGACCTGTTCAACACTGCCGATCACCTGATCACTAGACAGCTCGATAACAACCTGGCCTTCATCTTCTTCACCGCGTCTGAAATTTACGTCAACAATTTCATTTTGGCGACCGCTGCCGATACCGGAAAATACTTCCCCGACTGCCGCAACACCGCCGCCGCTGCGACTATCATTGCCAACCTGAATGGTCAGCACGTTACCTGTCAAATTTGACTCATAACTAACCAATTGATCCATGTTCACGACGAGCCGAGTTCGGCTACCGTCATCGAGCACCATGACGCTTTGAGCATTATTTGAATCAATGTTAAATCGCTGCTGGGCCAAACCGCTCGAAACACCATTCAAATCAATAGAAATTCGAGCAGGATTATCAAGCACAAAACTAGACGGCTCAGGAGGAGCCGAGTCGAACGTTAGCTGGATCTCAATGCTGTCTCCCGGCAAATTCGCGAATCCGATACTGTCCAGCGTTATGGACTGTTGGGCATAGCTAGCAAATGACACGCTACACATCAGTACGATAAGCATTATCCACTTAAGCACTGCTGCGCTGACAGTTATTGTTAGCTTTTCTAGTTTGGTTTCAATCATTTTTAAAATACCCATTGCCTTAACTTACTCAACCTATTGCAAAGTCAGCGTTTGTGGTCTTTGAACCCAGCCGCCATTGCCGCTTGGCACAATTTCTCTAATACTCGTTTGAGTTTCATTAATAGCTTCAACGCGGCCGTAGTTTTGCCCCAGATAACTTCCTACTCTTACTCGATGTATTTCACCGAAGCCATCTTCAACTAGGGCTTCGTAAGTCTGTTGCCTAAACAACATCCCTACCATCTTTAATTCGCTTAACGACTGGTTTTCCAAGAACTCCTGCTGCCTATCAAAATCAGGCTGCACGTTTAAGGTAAGCTCTTGGGAAATACCGTCAATGATTGTCAACGGCTTATCAAATGGGCTACGTTGAGAAGCCGCACTATAAATAAATCCTTCGTAAGGGACAAAAACTGGCACTGGCTCAACTCGCGCCGCCGGCCGCCCCTTCACTTCATCGACGAAAACTTGCAAGTCAGAGAGGTTATCCTGACGCCCACAAGCAGTTAGCAATGTTGTCAGACAAAGACTCTGTATAACTCTAATTTTTTGAATAGATAAATTCATTACAGCTCGGCTTCCAAGTCCTTATATCGATACGTTTTTGCAACGATACTCATGTCTAAATAGCTATCGGTTCTGGCCTTAATCGTAAAATCATGCAGAGTCACAATCCGGTCGAGGCTCGCTAGGCCACTTACGAAAGTACCAAAATCATGGTAGTCGCCAATTACATCGATATCGATTGGTAGTTCAATATAAAATTCCTGGAAAACCTCTGGCTCGAGCACAATATTAAAAATGTCAAGGCCGCTGCCTTTACCAGTGTCAGTCACATCATCTACTAGACCTGGCACCTCTGTTGCCGATGGCAACTGCTGGAGTAATTCGGTGAAAGACTCTTCCATCTCAAAAGTTTGAGCCCGATATTCTTCTAAGTTAGACGCCAAAATCGCTTTCCCCTCGAACTCCGCTCTGATTGTAATTTCTTCAGCGGCTGCAGCTGCCAGTTCAGATTGAAGGTTTTGTATATGAAGGAAGTATCCCGCTGTCAGGCAGCCAGAGACCAATACGGTAACAATAATTGCTTTAACTGGCGCCGGCCAGACTCCCATGGTGTCCAGATCTTGCAGATCGCTCCAATCAAAATTCTGAAGGTCGGTAACTAATGTTTCAATAAAAGACATGGGCGTTTTCAAACCTCTTTCTGCTGGTCAGGCAGGTCCAGTGTCACGGTCAATGAAAAGCTAAACTCCTCTGTTAGCGAATTAGCAAAAGCATCTGCCGCAGTAATATCACTTAAATCAGGATCTCGAAACCAGTCAGAGGCATCAAGATTACGCAGCAGCTCAGTAATTCTCGAGTTGGATTCAGCAACTCCATCAATGGCAATTCTTTCCCCCTTACGCTCCAGTGTTTGATAGTAAACACCATCCGGCAGAGTCTTAGCCAACTCATCGAACATCCTCACGATTAGTGGACGAGTACCCTGTAAATCGGTAATCACGCTCATGCGGGCGCGGATGTCTTCCTTTTGCTGGCGAAGCTGGTTGATTTCCGCTACTCGAGCGTCGAAGATCGAGATTTCTGACATCAAAAAACTATTACGTGCTGATTGCGCGCCTATTTCGCCAACCAAATACCGATCAACCAAAAGCACTAAACCACCAGCAATGATAACCGTTCCCACGAGAATGTTGATAAATTGTCGTCTGCGCTCGCCCCTTAGCCGCTCGCGCCAGGGTATTAGGTTGATTTGAGCCACTAGTATTCACCTCGCATGGCAAGCCCGCAGGCTATGAGTAACGAGGGGGCGTCATTTTTCAACATGGTTTGGTTTACTTTTGAACCGATGATCAAATCCTCGAACGGATTCGCTACACACGAAGGTGTAGACAAACTTTCTTGCACTAGATCACTTAAACCCTCTATGGCAGCCACCCCGCCGGCCAATAGAATGTGATCAACTTCGTTGTATTGACTTGATGAGAAAAAGAATTGCAGCGCCTGGTTTATTTGTTGAATAACCTCGCCTTTAAAAGGCGCAAGTATCTCATCCTCATACTCTTCGGGGAGTCCACCACGCTTTATGGCACCCTCAGCCTCGGCCGCACTCAAACTAAATCGGCGCTCCACCTCTTCCGTAAGCTGATTACCGCCAAACATTTGTTCGCGGGTGTAAATAGTCTTGCCATTGCATATAACATTCAGGGTTGTCATCATGGAGCCAACGTCGACGATGGCTACCGTCTGCTCATCTTGCGAGCCTATTTGCTGGGCCAGCAAGGTGTAAGTTCGTTCAATTGCATAAGCTTCAATATCGACTACCTTTGCCGAAAGCCCGGCTAGTTCTAACACATTTATTCTGGTCTCTACATTCTCTCGCCTGCATGCAGCTAGCAGTACTTCCACCATCTCAGGATTTCGCGCAGAGAGTCCTTGGCGCTCGAAATCGATAAAAACCTCGTCAAGTGGAAAAGGAATATATTGATCAGCCTCTACCACAATCTGATTTTCCATTTCGGAGTCAGACAAGGACGCATCCATTTCAATAGTCTTGGTAATTACCGCTGAACCCGCCACCGCGACCGCAACATTTTTAACCGTCGGCTTCATTTCACTAATAGCCTGACTGATACAGTCTCCCACTGCTTCGACATCGCTAATATTTTTCTCAACCACAGCACGACGCGGCAAGGGTCGGATAACGTAGTTATCGACCTTGTATTTAGACCCTACCTGGCTCAATTGCAGCACTTTAATTGAAGTCGAACTAATATCGATACCCAATAAAGTATTAGTCTTTTTCACAAGACTACGAACTGAACTCAGTTTGCTGGCTAGCTTTTCTAGCACAAATTTATTCCTCAAATCCCAAAAACTGCGACCCTTGTTAAGGCCTCTAATTAAATCTAAAAGTTGACGTCGGCGTCCTTTGGGCACTATAAAAGGCCTTCGCCATACCTAATTTTACTTGCTTATCTACAATTAAACTACACGGAGAGGGGGCTCCTTCTCGGTATATAGTGCCGGCCGGATAAGAATTTATATAGTTATCAATTAACTACTAGACTTTAGCGACCTACAATCTTAACACTAAATGATAAACTAATGGAGTTCTTCAATTCTTTGAACCAGGTCACGTTGCCGAGCCCTAACTAAAGTCGACTATTCAGTGGCAGTTTGACCTACCTAGCTCTTGCTCAACTTTAAACTCTGTGTTCACCACAATACAGAGTCAGATGGTCTAAGTAAGTTAGCGACTTGACAGCAAATGCCCTGTGATAGACAAGCAGTAGCATGACTCTTAACCCAAGAAAACCCAAGAATTACAACGCAATGCAAGTTCCCAAGTGTATACTCAGTATCTAAATAAAAACGATAAGCGAATCACAGTGACAGCAGAACCAGTTAGCTGCACCCATAGGGCAGCATGCGCGTTTCACCACAGTCAATTTAATACTGCGGCTGTCAGCCACCAAACTTAAGAAGTAAAAGCCGCAAATGGACCAAACCTAGGTGCACCTCAAACTAAAAAACATAGCCAAAATCGCTAGGCAGATCTTCTTTGCCGGAACTGCTGGCGTGATAATGATTTTGAGCGCCGCCTATTTATATCTCGCCCCGTTATTGCCCGAAGCAGATACCTACCGTAACGTTCAGCTAGAAACCCCTTTGCGGATATATACCTCGGATGGACGGCTCATTGACGAAATAGGTAATCGTCGAAACCCGGTAACTTACGAAGAAATTCCCCAGATTCTCATAGACGCCATAATAGCAACCGAAGACGCCCGCTTTTATTCTCATCCTGGAGTTGATCTGCAAAGCCTCTTGCGCGGGTTTTACGGGTTTATTCGCGGCGAAAGGCTAGGTGGCGGCAGCACCATCACAATGCAGCTGGCTAACAACCTTTCCTTTGATAGTGACAACCTCTACCTTCGAAAATTCAAAGAAATCCCTTTCGCACTGCAAATTCAGCGGGAACTCAGCAAAGAAGAAATCCTAACGCTTTACCTCAATACAATTTACTTTGGCACCGGGGCAGACGGTATTGGAGCTGCTGCCTATGTCTACTACGGCAAAGAGGTTAGTGAGCTGACATTAGCCGAATCGGCAATGATGGTCTCAGTATTGCCCTGCCCCTCCGCCTGCAACCCACTAACCAGCGGACCTCGCTCGATCGACCGCAGAAGGGCTAGACTTCGTAACATGCTCAGGCAAGGAATGATCTCTGAGCAAGACTATGAAATAGCGAATGCCGCTCCCGTAACCGCTATACGCCGAAATCGAAATATAGAGGTCCCTGGCCCTTACGTTGCTGAAATGGTCAGACAACAACTTTATGATGAGTTCGCAGAGGACACTTATTCTGGAGGCTTTGAAGTCATAACAAGCATCGACGGGGATAAGCAGCTAGCAGCAAACCAAGCCGTCACTGAAGGCTTAGAGCAATACTACGATCGTCGCCACGGCTACAGGGGAGCCGATGCTAACTACCCACCAGACATCCTGGAACCCATAGCAATTTGGCAAGAACAACTTCAACCCATTCCAAGCTATGGCAATCAGCCCCCCGCCATAGTAATCAAAGTGAACGAGCGCAGTTTTGATGCGCTGCTCAAATCGGGGGAAATAGTCACTGTGCCTTGGGAGGGCATAAGCTGGGCCTACGCGTTTAAAAGCCGCAACGAGGCTTGGCCGCCTCCGAGCGTCGCCTCAGACGCCGTTAAAATTGGCGACCGGATCCGGCTCAAAGCTGACGGCACATCCTGGGCGCTGGGCCAAGTTCCAGACATTCAGGGCGCTCTAGTATCAATGTCCACCGATAATGGCCAAGTTTTAGCCTTAGTAGGCGGCTACGACTTTAGGAGAAGCCAAGTAAATCGAGTGTTAACCCCAAGGCCGCTGGGCTCAAATTTCAAGCCTTTTGTTTACGGCGCGGCTCTAGAGGCGGGCTATACTGCGGCATCAACGATCAATGATGCGCCGATAACACGAGGCAATTATCGCCCAAACAACTACGAAAATAATTTCCTTGGACCGGTTACTCTTCGCTTCGCTTTGCAAGAATCTCGCAACGTACCAGCGGTGAGACTTTTCGATCAATTGGGCTCGGATGCGGTACTCAAGTTCGCCAAGAAGTTCGGCTTCCAAACGGACTCTTTCCCCGCAAACGATTTGACCGTCGCCCTAGGCAGTCACGACGTTCAGCCCCTTGAAGTTGCCTCCGCCTACTCAGCATTGGCCAACGGCGGTTTCAAAGTCGACCCTTGGTTCATCGCCAAAGTCACGAATTTGGCAGACGGTGTTATTTACGAGGCATCTCCGGCAACTGTCTGCGAGAACTGCCAGAAGCTAGACCAGGAAAATGGCACAGTCATGCAAGTTGCACCCCGGATTTTGGATCCAAAAGTGGCTTATATTTTGAACACCATGCTGCGCTCAGTCATCGAAGAGGGAAGTGGCAATCGAGTCCAGAGGGAGCTTAAGCGCGATGATTTGATGGGCAAAACAGGAACTACCAATGGCCCGCGAGAACTATGGTTTTCAGGGTTCAACAGGGATATTGCGACAACCGTATTCGTCGGCTTCGACCAGCCCGAGCCTTTAGGCGAGAGAGAGCAAGGGGCCACTGTTGCAGTGCCTATCTGGATCGACTACATGCGGCAGGCCCTTAAGAACATGCCCGAAAGAATAATGAGCAGACCGGACGGCTTGGTCGATCAGCTTATCAACATTGAAACTGGAGAGCCGGCCACCCCAGGCGACGCAAAGGCTATCTTCGAAGTCTTTCGTTTAGAAAATGCTCCCAATACTGGCGCTTTAGATCTGCAGGGAATCGATTTAGGAGAGGACGATACTGATGAGGTGTTAACTGAAACCATTTTTTGATGGCAGAGTGTTCAATTCGTATGCCGGTAAATCAAACTCTTTTTTGCGCCCCAAAAAAAACACCGCTATCGTTAATTCCAGCGGTGTTTTCGGGCGTACGAGGCGGGTTCTAGACCTACCTAAATCTTCAAGCTGATTACAGCTTGCGATTTCCAAAACGCTTGTTAAAGCGATCAACTCGACCACCGGTATCAAGAACTTTTTGCTTGCCCGTATAAAACGGGTGGCAGCTTGAACAAACTTCGATAAGGATATCTTTACCCAGCGTAGATTGGGTCTCGATGACGTTACCGCAGCTGCATGTGGCCTTCATAGGGCCGTACTTTGGGTGAATATCAGCTTTCATAATGATTCCTAGTTAGTTGATGTCGCCGGACGCAAGGTTAAGCGCTAAACCACACCTGCTTTGGCCTGCAACCAGAATCAATGGCTGCAGAGGGGCGAGCATTCTAACAGAGAATGTTAAAGACGCAAGCGCATTAGTGCTCCTGCCCGTTAATAAACAGGAGCAAACCAAGCTTAGGCTACAGCTCAGCTTTCAATTGCTGGTGGTTTTTCACCACCTCTTGCATAATTTGAGTAAATAGAGCCTCCACCAAATCTGCGTTTATGCCGATTTCTTCACTCATCTGCCTAAGTTTTTGTATTTTTTGGGTCTCTCGATCAGGGTCAAATGACTGTAGCTCCTGGCTGGCTTTGATTCTCCCTACCTGTAGAGTTTGGAAAAACCGATCGGCCAGTAATTTGATTATTTCTTGGTCTATCTCATCAATTCTTGCTCTTGCCTGCAATAACTCAGGGGGGAGGATATTGTTCACCATGGATCGAATCGCCTGTTCATTTTCTGGAGACATTCAGCTTAATTAAGCAAAGAAGCCTTCTTTAAGTTCGGTTAGAGCCAAAAGCCCAATCTCGGATTATAATAGAAGCGCGCAACAATCGCAGCTGCAAATGCTCACCTTAATTTGAATGCCGCTATTGGCAAACCGTTTTTAGCTAGGGCTAGCAATTCTGCTATGCTGGGCGCCGTTGAAATCTCACCCTAAGTAGAACCTATAAGCTAATAGAATGCGGAACACGAAACCATCTAATCCCTCGAACTATCAGGGTGCAGTTTACAATATAGCGATCCAATCGCCCCTCAGGCGATGCTTCGATTATTTGCCACCGGTTGAGCATCCAACACTATTGGCGAATGGGGTTCGAGTCCTCGTTTCGTTTGGGAGACGTCAAGTTATCGGCATTGTAGTAGGCAGTGCCAGCCAGTCCGACCTGCCGGAGTCTAAGTTAAAAGCCATTTTGTCAGCTATTGATGAAAAGCCGCTACTACCTAAAACCATGATGAAAGTTCTGCACTGGGCCGCTGAATACTATCAGCATCCTCTGGGCGACGTTTATTCAACTGCCCTGCCTTCTAGGCTGCGCACTTTGCAAAAAACAGATAAGCGAAACTTAGGTTGGCAGCTAGTCAAAACCAATGACACGACGGAAGGCGATCTATTTGGCAAAGCTTATAGGCAACGGGCCCTATTTGACATTATTCAAACCAGCGGGCCGGTCACGGCATCTCAGATGGCTGATGCGGGTTTCAATAGCGCAACACTAAAAGGACTAAAAGACAGAGGCTTAGTTGAATCTGTCGAGCAGCCGCCAACACCTCTTCAACCTTTTTCAGCACTCACCGCTCAATCCCAGCACGAGCTTAGCCTTAATTTCCAGCAGCAAGCCGCGGTCGATCTTATAAGAGCTTCTAACAACACCTACCAATGCTTTGTTTTGGACGGGGTAACCGGGTCTGGGAAAACTGAAGTGTATATGCGGGTTATGGAAGACATGCTATGCGCCGGAAAGCAATGCTTGGTCCTCATCCCAGAAATAGGCCTTACCCCGCAAACCATTGACCGATTTAGAAAACGGTTTACCTGCCCAACCGTAGCTCTGCATTCTGGGCTTAATGATTCAGAAAGGCTTGCTGCGTGGCAGCAAGCAAAATCTGGGGCCGCAGGCATTATTCTCGGAACACGGTCCGCCATTTTTACTCCCATGCTAAATCCAGGCATCATTATTCTTGATGAAGAACATGACAGTTCCTTTAAACAGCAGGAGGGCTTTCGCTACTCGGCGAGAGATTTAAGTGTTATGCGCGGCAGGGAAGAAAAAATCTCAGTGATATTAGGCTCCGCCACGCCCAGTTTAGAAAGTTTGGCAAATTGCCACAGTAAAAAATTCCAACACATAGCGCTTACTCAGCGAGCAGGCGAGGCGGTTCCTGCCAACATACAGCTGGTAGATTTCGCTGAACAGTCACTTAAACATGGCTTTACTGACTACACCTTAGCCGCTATTAATCAGCAGCTAAAAAATGGCGGCCAAGTTTTAATCTTTATCAACCGGCGCGGCTTCGCACCTGTAGTCAACTGCGCCAGCTGTGGTTGGTCAGCTGAATGCGAAGCTTGCAACGCGCAATTTACAGTCCACTCAAAACCCGCCGGCCTGCGCTGTCATCATTGCGGAGCAGCACAACGTATTCCAACCAGCTGCCCTCATTGTCAATCTCGAGATTTAACCACCGCAGGCATCGGCACTCAGCAGGTGGAAAGCTTTTTACAGCAGCAGTTTGCCTCCACCCCGGTGATCCGAATCGACCGCGATTCAACACGACGTAAAAACAGCCTTGATGAGAAGTTGAATCTCATCAAGCAGGGCGACCCGTGTCTTTTGATTGGTACTCAAATGATCGCAAAAGGCCACCACTTTCCAGGCATCTCCCTGGTTGTGATTTTGGATGCTGACTCTGGTTTATTCAGTGCGGATTTTCGAGGCCTTGAGCATATGGCACAAACTATTGTGCAAGTAGCCGGCAGAGCCGGGCGAGAAAAGCGCCGAGGAGAAGTCATAATTCAATCTCGCCATAGCAGTCATGAAGCTCTTATAAAACTTAGTAGCCAACCTTACAACGAGTATGCTGATTATCTGCTGGAAACTAGAAAAGCCACCGAGATGCCTCCTTATTCCTATCTGGCCATACTCCGAGCAGAATCACCCGATTTCAATAATGCTTTGAGATTCTTATCTACCGCCGCTAGTCAGACTCAGCGCCTAATCCGGGTAAATAGCTTAAAAGTAGAGGCTCTCGGCCCCTTGCCAGCGCCTATGGAAAAGCGGGCTGGGCGCTATCGCTTACAGCTTTTGCTAAAAACTAAAACTAGGTCACAGCTACATAAACTGCTGTCTCAACTAGTGCCCAATTTAGAGCTTATTAAGCTAGACTCGAAGTCCAGATGGAGTTTGGATGTTGATCCACAAGATCTCATTTAAATATAAGCAATATCGAAGCTAAATTAAGCCAAAATACTTCTTCAGCTTCCACCAACGCGACCGATACTTGGGGTGGCAGTGACCTTAAGACACAATTATTATTTAAAACAAAGTGTTATAAAGACCCAAACCTAATGACTCAAGATTTCGCAAAAATAAGACCAGAACCTTTGTTAGAAACTCGGGTCGTGCAAGCGCCTCCTGCTTGGTCATTGATGCTTACCGGCATTATGGTGGGAATTGCTGTTGGCGTATTTGCTTGTGTAATGTTTTACCTTTCTGGGAACGTCCCACCCCTGAATCAAGGACCCGCTATCAGTCCATCGGAATTGGCGACCACTCCTGAGTTAGCCAACCAGTCCGTTGAAACAGAATCTGGAGAACCAGAGATTACTCTGGAGTTTTACCGAGAATTACAAGACTACGAAGTTGAGGTTGATGCAGTACCGGTAGAACTCACTCGACTGCAAGCCGGAGACACCAGCCTTGAAGCCGCTATTCTTCTGCAAACTGGCGCATTTGAATCAAGAGAATCGGCTAATCGGGCTCGCCAAGATCAGGAAAACCTTGGCCTGCTAGTGTTTATAAAGCAGCAGCAATCTCCAGGCAGGTCAAAATTCTTAGTGCAATCTGGGCCTTATACTGACCTCTTGCTACTTCAAGGAGCAGAACAGCTTTTAGGCAGTGCCGGCATCCAACATTTCCGGCTCAGGCCGCAGTAGCGGGCGGTCGAATCAGCATTACGTTGAAGTTTAATAGTTGACATACAGATGTCACCATTGCTCTTGATTTTCCTATCGTCATCCCAATATTCCTTCAACGACGCCCCTTTGTGCCAGTTAACAGAAACTAAGCCGAGCGCGGCAATCCGCGAACCAACAAGGAGAATGCTTTGGAACAATACAGAGGTACAACGATAGTCTCTGTCCGCAGAGGCAACACGGTTGTTATCGGTGGTGATGGTCAGGTATCCCAAGGCAGCACTGTACTCAAAGGCAACGCACGTAAAGTCAGGCGACTCTATAAAGACCAAGTTATTGCCGGCTTCGCGGGAGGCACGGCCGACGCGTTTACTCTTTTCGAACGCTTCGAGGAGCAGCTTGATAAGCATCACGGCAAACTGGTGCGCTCTGCAGTAGAACTCGCGAAGCTTTGGCGCACCGAGCGCTCACTGAGAAGATTAGAAGCATTGCTGGTTGTTGCTGATAAAGAGTCGTCTTTAATTATTACTGGCAATGGCGATGTTATCGAACCTGAAGATTCAATTATGGCCATAGGCTCAGGCGGATCTTTTGCCCTGTCAGCGGCTCCC
>CAJWGN010000106.1 GCA_913031035.1 uncultured Gammaproteobacteria bacterium | reverse complement strand
ATATTCACCCTCGACGATATTCCCATCGACAGAGTCAGAATAATGCGACCTTGCAGTCCTCGATGATTGGCTCCACATGGTAAATCCGCCACCCCCTGGACTAGGCTTTATGGCACCTAAGAACCCCACTTGTATGAGTTTTCTCGCCAAAGGCCGTCGTAGCGGGCCAGCGATTAATATAAATCCCAAGGTATCCGTAATAAACCCAGGGGTGAGCAACAGCGCGCCGGCTCCCGCCAGCATCATCCCTTCCACTATTTCTTGCGCTGGAAGTTCACCTGCCTCAATACGCTGATTTGCCCGCAACAGGGTAGACAGTCCTTGACGCTTGAGGACCTGAACACCAATGACCGCAGTCAAAACCACCAAGCCAATGGTAGATAAGCCACCGATTTGGTCGCCTACCTCAAAAAGCAGAAACATTTCAGCCAGCGGTACAGCAATAAAAAAAAGGAACAAAAATCTCACAGTTTCTCCTCAAGCTTGAATACGGCACTGTACCACGATAAAACAGTCTATAAATTTGTAATTGAGGCTGAGAGAGTTCGAATAAAGTGACTAATCGGGAAAAAATATGGCAAGTCGTTCATCAAATCCCAAAAGGTAAGGTGGCGAGCTATGGGCAAGTCGCTAAACTCGCGGGACTCCCGGGCTACGCGCGATATGTGGGGAGAACTATGAAAGAATTACCGAAGGACAGCAAACTTCCTTGGCACAGGGTAGCCAATGCCGCAGGCAAACTGTCTTTTCCTCTGGACAGTGCCAGGTATCAATTGCAAAAGTTTCGCCTAGAAGCCGAAGGTGTCATTTTTACTGATGGCCGGTTTTCACTGGCTAAGTTTGGCTGGCTGCTGCCTTAACCCGGCTTTGAGCTAAAAGGTCTAAGTTAGAAAGGTCTGAGCCAAAGAAGCACTCAATTTGAGAGGCTCTACAGCCGAGCATAGCTGTCATCACTGCCACTATAAGTTTTTAATAAGCGCCCCACCCAAACAAGCAAACACAATCCAGGTATCACCATTAAGGTTGTCAAGACGAAGAAAATCGCCCATTCACCGTCAAGAAAATCTACGATAGCCCCGCTACCGGCAGCTAAGGTGGTTTTTCCAAAATTTGAAATTGACGACATCATCGCATACTGCGTTCCGGTATGAGTGCGACTGGTAAAATAGGAAATAAAGGAAATTGCGGCGACGGTGGCAAACGCCTGAAAAAAGTTGTCGACTATTAGTGTAACCATAAACAAACCAACATTCGGCCCAATAACCGCTAGCAAAGCAAACAGAAGGTTTGCAGCCGCCATCGCGACACCGGCCACAAAAAGACCTTTGATAACCCCGTAACGCGTGTTGATAACCGCTCCCAATAAAGAAAAACCAGCGGTCATGAGTCCTCCAAAGAATTTCTGATAGAAACTTATTTGGTCTGTGGTGAATCCCAACTCAACATAAAACACAAGTGACATGCGTCCCAACATAGCCTCGCCTAAGCGAAACACAATTAGGAACAAAAGGATTGAAAAAGCCAACTTAAACCCGCAGCGTCGAAAAAACTCCATGAAAGGCTCTAATACGAAACCATAGAGTCGATTTGTTATCGGCAATGAAACCGCATCTGCAAGTCCGTGGGAAGCTGACACCCCAGCTTCATCCTCAGGCACCGGAGTCAAAAGCACTAGTCCCATTATGACGAAATAGAACACAGCTACCACGCGATAAACATCCGACCATGAAAGACCGATCGTTTCCCCACCAAGGGCAAGCGCAATGGCACCACCAATAAATCCGTAGCCTGCGAACCAACCTACGGTGCTCATGGCAGCGGCATAAGGCATTTTGGAGTTCATTTCTTCCGGTCGAAAAATAGTGATTCGGTAGGCATCAATTGAAATATCCAGAGTCGCAGAAACTAGAGCTATACCGAGCGCTAACACACTAACTAACGGAAGGTTTGCCCGTGGATCTGCAAAGCTGAGAGCTAAAACAATGACTGCCAGCAAAAACTGCCCCAACATGATCCAAGAACGACGCTGCCCTAGCCGTTCGTGCAAATAGGGGATTTTAAGCTTGTCTACTAACGGAGCCCAAGTCCAATTGATGGCATAAACCGTAGCGATCGCCCCAACATAGCCAATCATTGATCTGGACAATCCTGACTGCTGCATCCAAAGAGTTAACACCGACCCGTGCAGAACCCATGGAAAACCGCTACAGAACCCAAACAAAAAGATCGCCATAAAGCGCGTGTCACGCAGCTGCGCTAAAGAGTCAGAAAACGAAAGATTAGGGCTGGATGATTTGTTCATGCGCGGCTCTTCTTATGGCTGGAGGCACTGCGTAGGAATTTGATCAAAACTTAGTCTCTAAAGTTATTGAACTGCACGGGCACTTCTAACTCAGCGCCTTTAAGAAAGCTGATCACTTGCTGCAGCTCGTCTCGCTTCTTACCACTAACTCTGAGCTTATCTCCCTGAATAGCAGTTTGAACCTTTATTTTTGTCTCCTTGATCATCTTTACAATCTTACGAGCCAAGTCTGCCTCAATGCCTTGCTGAACCTTCATCGGCATCACCGCTTTTTGCCCGGTAACAACAATATCCACTTCTATTAAGCTTTTGGCATCGACACCGCGCTTAACAAATTTAGAACGCAGGATTTCAACCATTTGACGAACTTGAAAATCAGACTCAGCGGACAGCTGAATTTCAGTGTCACTGGATAATTCAAATGTAGCGTCAGCACCTTTAAAATCGAATCGAGTGCCAACTTCTCTATTAGACTGGTCGATTGCGTTGTTGATTTCGTGCATATCTACTTCGGATACAACATCGAAAGATGGCATAGACTATTTTCTCCTGTCACTACCAGCTCTTAATATTGGCTAGTGGCGTATTATTTGCCAGTGATGTAAGGCTTGCGCCGGCTTAATGTTGGTTAGTAGTATTTATTGCCCAGTCTACCACCACGGTCGAGTGAACTTAATAGCTAACAAAGGCTTAATCTCTGGCCTGCAGGTTAAACAGCCTGAAACCCTGCATACAGAGCCAAGAGCTTTATTTAGGATAATTCCTCTCAAGACTGCACATAATCAACTTCTGTTGCTATGCTGATACTAAAAGGCTCTCTTGTTGGCAAACCATGGGTAACATTAAGACCCAATTGCAAAACTCGTCGTAGGCTTTAGCATATGGCAAGAGAAGTATTAGGCATATAAAGATAAAGGTATTACATTACTCGCCTGTTTTGCGTAGTAACTACTATGAACATTCAAGAGTTTTTTAGCAGCATCATTGAATCAATGCCCTCGGCATTGATTACTGTGGACGCGAATCTGCACATTAAGCAAATAAACGAAAATGCCCTAGCTATAAGCAATGCGGTAGGTGCGTCTGTACTCAATACAGCCGTGTTCGAATCATTTCCAATGCTGCAAGACTATTCAGACGAGATAATCACTGCGCTAAAAGAATCTCGAACCGTGACACTGGAGCGGGTTCCCTATCTAGATGGAGATTTGAACAGCTACTACAAAGTAAGTTGTTACCCGCTCTCAGCTATACCTGGCGTAGTGGTTATTCAGATTGACGATGTTACTCAGCGAGAACTCTTGGAGCAGCGCATTCTGCAGACAGAAAAAATGCATTCAATGGATGGGCTCGCTGCAGGTATAGCACACGAGGTAAACAACCCACTTAGTGCGATCATCAATGGAGTCCAGAACATCGGTCGCCGTCTGAGCCTAACTCGCCAAGCGAACCTAGAAACTGCCACCGCATTGGATGTCGATCTAGGCAAGATAAAAGAGTACTTGGAACAACGAGAAATTACATTTTTTCTAGAATCGATAGAGGAAGGCGCCCTGCGGGCCAGTAACATCGTCAGCAACATGCTCAAATTTAGCATCTCAGAAGTGAATTCTAGTGAGCCTTGTGACATCAATTTGCTGCTGGAACAGGCACTCAAGTTCGTTGAAAAAGACTATACGCTCAACAACCTGAAAAGTTTCACAGACATCAAAATCGAACTGAAACTGGATTCCGCTCTCCCTCAAATCAAAGTTCTGCCCATGGAGCTGCAACAGGTATTTGTCAATCTTCTCAGAAATGCAGAGCAGGCCATCAGCGCACGCAAACTAGAGGCACCAGCGGACTACCGAGGAAAAATTACAATAGAGACAAAAATTGAAGCCGGGGTAGCAACAGTAGTCGTTGGAGATAACGGCTGCGGAATGAACAACAAAGTCCTGAGAAAGGTTTTTGACCCCTATTTCAGCACTCGGCAAAAGACAGGGGGGCACGGGTTAGGACTTTCTACCGTCTACCGCATTATTAAAACTTTGCTTGAGGGCGAAATAGAAGTTCGCAGTGCCGTCAATGTTGGGACACAGTTTATAATTTCCCTCAAGCTCTAGACAAATACTCGATGAGGGCACCATCAAATCATATGTCTGATGTCGCCCAATAGCTTGGCTAAATAAGTCGCAAAAAGCCCACCATCAACGCCGTTCACTGCCTTGTGATCATAAGCCAACGTAAAAGGCAGCATTTTTCGAGGCTGAAACTCACCCTCTATATACACCGGTTTTATTTGAGTTTTTGAAACCCCGATAATTGCAACTTCCGGTGGGCTCACTATAGGTATGAATCCGGTTCCGCCAATTGCGCCAAGACTAGAAATCGAAAAACAACCACCCTGCATCTCTTCCAAGGTAAGCTTTCGTTTTTTAGCTTTGTCTGACAACTCGATGACTTCGGCCGCAAGCTCCCACAGAGATTTTTTATCGACATTCTTGATTACCGGAACCAAGAGGCCAGCCTCAGTCGCTACCGCCACACCTATATTAATGTATTTCTTTTGAATCAGATATTCACCAGAAGAATGCAGGGACACATTAAACTGAGGATATTCTTCAAGGGCTTTAGCGCAGGCCTTAAGCAGAAAAGGGAGGAGAGTCATCTTCACACCCTTCTTTTCAGCCTCTGCCTTTAGGTCAGCTCGAAACGCTTCCAAATCGGTTATATCTGCTTCATTGAACTGGGCAACATGAGGGACAGCCAACCAGTTACGGTGCATGTTAGTCGCGGTAAGCTTGTGCAATTTACTTCGCGGCACTTCTTCAACTTCACCAAATTCGCTGAAATCAATATCTGGAATAGCCGAGATACCAGCACCGCTATTAGCGCTGGCTGGGGCATTAATTTTTGCCTTTACATAGTCGTGGACATCATCTTTTATAATCCTGAACTTTGACCCAGTGCCGGCTACTAAAACCAAATCAACCCCCAATTCCCGCGCCAGTTTACGCACAGCTGGCCCGGCATAAACTTTGCCACCGCTTGGCGCTGGCGCAACAGCAGGCGCCTTAGAAGGGCTCGCAGGCGACGCTGATGGGATTGATTTAGAATCTACTTTTGGTGCTGCAGGAGGCGCATCTTGCTCAACCGGCTCATCAGATTCAGGCTTTGCTTCGGGGGGAGATACCGATAAGGCTTCTTCTGATCCAGCCGCGCTAATTCTAGCGATTGGAGAGCCTGTTTTTATTTTGTCTCCAATAACTATTAAAAGCTCTTCAATCACACCGGCTACCGGCGCCGGCACATCCATCGCAGCTTTGTCAGATTCAAGAGTCAGCAAGGTATCGTCGACAGACACCGAGTCACCGACCGCGACACTAATTTCAATTACTTCTACTTCGTCATCCGTCCCTAAATCCGGCACTTCGATAACGCTAGACACGGCCTCTCCAGCCCCAGGGCTGTCGGGCGTTGAAGACTTGGCCGGCGAATCCGTTATTTCCTCTGCGGCCTCAGCTTTCTCAATGGCCTTTAGTTTTTCTGCCACTTTATCGTCTTTCATCTCAGGTTCGGCAGCGTCTCCTGCTATTTCTAAAGATAGCATTTCTGATCCGGATGTCACTTGGTCGCCTAAGTTAACTGCAATAGAAATCACAACCCCAGCCATAGGAGCGGGTATTTCCATTGCGGCTTTATCACTTTCCAGCACCAGAAGAGAGTCGTTCTCTTCGACCGACTGGCCAACTGAAACGAGCAACTCTATGACCTCAACTTCGTTGGAATCACCGAGATCAGGAACTGTTAGTTTTTCAATAGCCAATGGAGCTCGCTCCTGAAATTTGATTAAAGTTATTCATTCGATTGAGCCAATGGGTTTGTTTTAGTTGACTCAATACCCGTATCTTTCATGTATTCATGAATCTGCTTGGCACTTACTAAATCGAGATCTTTGAGCTCGGTTAAAGCCGCAAGTACAATAAATTTAGCATCCACCTCAAAAAAGTGGCGCAAATTTTCTCGCGTATCACTGCGACCGTAGCCGTCTGTTCCCATAACCCTGTAGGAATCAGGAACGAATTCTCGAATTTGATCAGAGTGCGATTTCATATAGTCGGTAGTTGCTACAACAGGTCCAGATCGAGCTGCTAATGCTTTAGTTACAAACGGTTCGCCGACTTTCTTAGTAGGGTTCAGCATATTGACACGCTGGACTTCTAAGGCTTCTTTTCTGAGCTCATTGAAGCTAGTTACACTCCAAACATCGACGCTGATTGAAAAATCGCTACGTAAAATTTGCGCCGCCTTGCGTGCTTCTCGCAAAATAGTTCCACTACCTAACAGCCTCAGGGTGACATCTTTACTGACCGGTTTAGTTGTTTTGTACTCTTTAACCGAACTATCTTCTAGGAGGTATATTCCTTTGATAATTCCTTCTTCGCAGGCTTTGGGTATTTCAGGCTGCTGGTAGTTCTCATTCATGGTCGTGATGTAATAAAAGACAGACTCCATGTCTTCATACATTCGCCTTAATCCATCTTGAACAATAACAGCTAGCTCATAGGCATAGGTTGGATCGTAGCTGACACAGTTTGGAATTGTCGAAGCTAAAATATGGCTGTGCCCATCCTGATGTTGCAAACCTTCGCCGTTTAATGTGGTGCGACCGGCCGTAGCCCCAATTAAGAACCCTCTGGCCTGCGAATCTCCAGCAGCCCAAGCTAAATCTCCGATTCGCTGAAAACCAAACATCGAATAATAGATATAAAACGGAATCAGAGGGTAATTATTAACGCTGTAAGAAGTTGCTGCGGCAATCCAAGCTGAAAATGCCCCGGCTTCAGTGATACCTTCTTCAAGCATCTGGCCTTTTTTATCTTCCTTGTAATACATCACCTGATTTGAATCAGCAGGATCGTACAATTGACCAGTGGATGAATAAATACCTAACTGACGGAACATTCCTTCCATTCCAAAAGTACGGGCCTCATCTGGGACAATTGGCACTACTCGCTGACCAATAGCTTTGTCCTTACAAAGCGCAGACAGGATACGAACAAATGACATCGTGGTGGACACTTCGCGATCACCGCTGCTTTTAGTCTGACTTTCATAAACTGAGATAGCTGGCGCTTTTAAGGCGTAGCTTCTCGCTCTGCGCTGGGGAACCGGGCCTCCCAATTCAGACCGAATCCTTGTCATGTACTTGTATTCTAAACTCTGCTTTGCCGGCTTGTAATAAGGAACTTCCCCGAGGTCTTCATCATCTACAGGAATGCCAAATCGATCTCTAAACTTCTTCAAACCTTCGATATCTAACTTCTTAACAGAGTGGGTAGTATTTTGAGCTTCTGCTCCGCCCCCAAAGGCATAGCCCTTGACTGTTTTCGCTAAGATAACAGTAGGTTTACCGTTCGACTTAGCCGCTTGAGCGTAGGCTGCATAAACTTTATAGGGATCATGGCCACCTCGATTTAGCGCCATAATATCGTCATCAGACAAGTGTTCAACCATCTTCAGAAGTTCTGGGCTCTTGCCGAAAAAGTGCTCGCGAGTGTAAGCACCGCCTCTGCTGGCATAGTTTTGATACTCACCATCAACAACCTCATCCATCCTGTCTTGCAAGAGGCCTTCGGTATCTGCTTGAAATAGAGGGTCCCAATGGCGCCCCCAAACAACTTTGATTACATTCCATCCGGCACCACGGAAGACACCTTCAAGTTCTTGAATGATTTTCCCATTGCCTCTAACAGGGCCATCGAGACGCTGCAGGTTGCAATTAACAACGAATATAAGATTATCTAAACCTTCTCTGCCCGCTTTTGATATTGCACCAAGTGATTCTGGTTCATCGGTCTCGCCGTCACCCAGAAACGCCCATACTTTACGATCACTGTTGTCGAGCAAGTCTCGATTGCTGAGGTATTTCATGACGTGGGCTTGGTAAATCGCCTGTATCGGACCCAGCCCCATAGAAACGGTGGGGAATTGCCAGTAATCCGGCATCAACCAAGGGTGGGGGTACGAAGAAAGTCCGTTGCCATTAACTTCTTGGCGGAAATTGTCTAATTGTTCTTCACTTATTCTCCCTTCGAGAAAAGAACGTGCATAAATTCCAGGAGAAGAATGCCCCTGATAATAAATTAAGTCGCCTTCATTCTTTTCACCAGGACCACGGAAAAAGTAATTAAAACCAATGTCATACAATGTGGCCGATGACGCAAAAGTCGAGATATGCCCACCCAAACTTGGGTTTTTCTGATTGGCCCGCATAACCATTGCTAAAGCGTTCCAGCGGATAATGCCCCTGATTTGGCGTTCCATGAACATGTCGCCAGGCATTCGCTCTTCGTTCAACGGAGAAATGGTATTAGAGTACGGCGTGTTTACCGAGGTAATAGGAGAGTAGCGCCCCGTCCTAATCGCTGTGTCGTTTAGCTTGCTAATTAAATAATGGGCTCTGTCGACGCCCTCTTCTTGGATAACTGAGTCCAGCGCATCTAACCATTCTCTGGTTTCTTCTGGATTAGCGTCGTTTTGCGTAGCCATAATTACTTCCCATGCATACCAGGATCGCTGGTAGAGCCCTACTCTTTGTAATTTAGTTACAAGATTTGATGAATTTTACCGTATTTCCACCGTTAGCTCCATTTAAACAAGGGGCTTCTTGTAGTATTACTACATAAAAATGAGGCTATGCCAAAAGAAGTAGAGCCCGGCTATTATTTTTAGAATACAGCAACTTATGAAACTTATTACTTTCTTAACTCTAGCTCAAACGCTTACCATCGTCGAAGGAAAGCCCAAAAACTACAATAAATTAACAAAATAATGGACCCAAAAAATTCTACAAAGCGGTGAATGCCTACATTCCAAAAACAGTGATCAATGCCAAGACAGCCAGCCATATAGCTTGAGAACGCTCCAACAATGCCAACAGTGCACCAACTCTAGTCGCCCCTCGTGCGATATCCGCCGAACCGCTGTCCTCGCTACTCGAACCAGACTCATCGACTGTGACGCCGGCCATCGCGCAACCAGAGCTTGCATAGAGTAATGCGGCGTTGTCAGAGTCTAGCGCAAAGCTCCAAAAGGATTCTTTAACGCTCTCAAAGCACTGAACAAAATTACCTGCCAGTGAAAACGTCGTCGCTAGTAACCGCATCGGGGCCCATTCAAGGCCCCATATGAACATGGAGATAGTTTTCACCAACCCTGCAGACTGTTTTTCATTATGACTATCGCGAAGCTGATAGCTCACATAGCTAAACAGAACGCCGTAAGGCCCTGCAATTATGTACCAAAAAAACATCACAAACATTTTTTCAAAGCTGCGATATATTAGCTGTTTACAAAAATAATCCAGCAACTCCATCCGGCCCTCGACCGCACTCAATTCAGGCCCTGGCCACTCATCTTTCAAATAAAGCTCGGCGCCCTCGAAATCAGCATTATTCCACTTGGCAAGAAAATCTGCTGCCAGCTTACCCGGCTGGGTCCGATCAAAGGCTATAAGTAGTACTAAAATATGCAAAAACATAGTGGGGATACCAAACCCCCTGCCACTTGCCAAAAGCACAGCAGCAACTAAGATGAGCATCGGAATTGCGTAAATTAAAAGAGCAGCAACAACCCAGCCAAATGACGGATTTTCTGCTGTCGTCCCCATAAAAGATTCAACGCGACAACGAAAGCGAAAGAACCAACCATCATCGAAACGATCGAAATCTTTCAGCCAAAGGTAGTTTGTGGTTAAGCAAATTAAGATAACTAGAAAACTCATAGCAGGGCTCGTTTAGAAAAAAAAGAGTGATTTAACATGACAGTCCTTGGCGAAACCTTGGCCAATCAAAATGTGGCCCTGGGTCAGTTTTCCTGCCCGGAGCCACGTCGCTATGGCCAACAATCCGCTTTGACTTTAGACAAGGATACTCCTGTAGCAGCAATTTTGTTACGCGGACCAACGCTTGGTACTGCTCATCAGTGAAAGGCTCAAAATCCGTTCCCTCAAGCTCAATTCCCACGGAGTAGTCATTGCAATTTGCCCTGCCCTCAAAGATCGAGTCCCCGGCATGCCATGCCTTCTTAAACAAGGGTACAAATTGGGTGACACGTCCAAGACGATCTATTAATAGATGAGCGGAGACCCGAAGTCCTGAGATCTCCTCGAAGAAAGAATGTGCCGACGAATCCAAGGAATTGCAAAAAAACTGTTCGACACAGCCTGTGCCATATTGGCCAGGAGGAAGGCTGATATTATGGATTATAAGTAAATCGATAGCAGACCCTCCCTCCCTATCACTTTGATTAGGCGACTCAACATAGTTTGCCCCAGACAAAAGGCCGTCATTAATTTTATTTATATCAGACATTTAGAGAAAATCAGCCTATCTAAAGTACTATGGATAAGGTGTCATCCTACCATAGTAGATATAGAGCGACTTTGCGAAAAAACAGCCCAAGACAATGGACTATTAAGAGGCACTGAATTAGTACAAATTGCGGCTTACTGCGGTGGCTTAAGAAATAGCCTGAGTGACATTTAAACTATCGAGCATAAGATCTCGCTCCCTAAGCGCCATCGCTAATGCGAGCCTACTAAGCTTTACCTTTGCCCTGCGATCTTCGAATTGAACATCACAAAAGCCAGTATCAGCAAAAAGAACCCTGCAATCATGGTAGTCTGTGTCGGTCTTGAATCCCCTGCCCCTGCTGATCACAAACTAACCGATCAACCTCTGAAAAACACCCATTTAATTGAGGGCTGGCATGATGACCTTGTTGGGTTTTCTCACCCCGGCTCTGCTAGCTCATAAAGATCATCTTGGCCCAACAACCAAGGACCGCCAGGGCTAATCGTCGCCTCGTTGGTATGCTCTCCTGCTCTCAGATTAAGCTTAGTGACCTCGGCTACTACAGCGCCATTCAAGCCGAACGTTTGGCTAAGCTGAATTAAAAACTTCAGCTGTATCGGAGGCTCTACTCGATACAGTTTGAAGCCTTGTTCGATCAGGTCGAACAATAGTACTTTGCTTGAAGAGCAATATTAGCCCCGCCGATACGGCAGCCGACAGCATAGGGGCACAATATTTGACCTCCTGCCACTGAGCACTATCACCGCCGGTGTTGAAACCAACGACGGACATGACAGCAAGCCGCTGAGTGCAAAGCATGTGCCAGATAAATAGCGAAATTGATGGGAGTCACACAGCTGCGAAACCAAGTCTGTGAGGGCCGTCTCTGCTGCGCTCAAATCCTGTCAGCGGCTAGGGCAAAACCAACCCCTCGACTCTCCAGATCTTCTGTTGAAGTCTGGCTCAGTTTCTTTTTCACGCCAAATGCTGAGGACGATGAATATAACTTTTCGATAAACTTGTCATCCCTTACATTCGTTAGAATGTTAATGATGACCAAGAATAGTTGCTCTATGCGCTGCATGAAATGCTGCTCGAAAAGCCTCATGAAAATCAAACCCGCACCCAAAGGCAAAGTAAAAGTAAAAGTAAAAGTAAAAGTAAAAGTAAAAGTAAAACAAGATTAAAAA
>CAJWGN010000105.1 GCA_913031035.1 uncultured Gammaproteobacteria bacterium | reverse complement strand
AGAAAAAATGACTAAACTAGCCGGAGCTGTCTCAATTTTGTTCTTCTTGCTGCCTTGTGCAGTGGCTGCGCAATCTGAGACGATCACCTTTCACAAAGATATTGAGCCTATATTGCAGCGCAGCTGTCAAAACTGCCATCGAGCCGGCGGCGTTGGGCCAATGCCTCTTGTAAGCTATGAGGAAGTTGCGCCTTATGCAGGGCTTATTGAGTATAAGACAGGCCTGCGTGACCGCGCTGGAGCAATGCCTCCTTGGTATATGGAAAAGAACATTGGCATTCAGAATTATAAGAATGACCCCTCTCTAACAGATGAAGAGATATCAGCTATCTCGGTTTGGGCACGTTCCGGCGCGGCCAAAGGCGATGAGGGTGATGCGCCGTCAGCCTTGGTATTTGATGACAGCCAAAAATGGACTGCAGGCCAGCCGGACTTAGTTATTAAAACTAATTCAGTGACCAAACTAGCTGGTACTCCAGACTGGTGGGGTGAAATTGACAGAGTGCCTACAGGCTTGGATGAAGATCGCTGGGTTAAGTCGGTGGAGATAGTCGAAGTTAACGACGTCAATTATCAAGCGGGTACCGGCCGAGACACAGTTGGTGGCCGCTATATTTTCCATCACATGATTTGGGGCACGTCAGAGCTCGATGAAAACGGAGAGCGAGTTGGGGGCACTAATACCAGCTGGCCAGTGCACGAGGTCGGACGTAATCCTGATATCTTTGATCCAGACGGTGGTCGGCTTCTTAGAGCAAATAGCTTCGTTGTCTCAGACTCGGTTCATCTCCACTCTAATGGCAAAGACACGTCAGGCCACTTAGAAATTGGTTTTAAATTTCACCCGATAGGGTATGAGCCAAAGTATGAGCGAGCGGTATTAGGCTTGGGCAACGGCGTTGATATCAGTATTGCCGGCAATGAAAACGAACAAGAGCTTCACGCTTACAAGGTCTTGACTGACAATATCAAGGTTATTACTTTTGAGCCGCACCTTCATGCTCCCGGTGAGCGCATGTGCTTAGAGGCCATTTGGGGGTACACAATAGAAACATTATCCTGTGTTGGCTATGACCATAACTGGGTACGTGGCTATGCTTATGAAGATGATGCTGCGCCACTACTTCCTAAGGGGACTATTCTGCATATTGTTGGATATATGAATAATACCAGCACTAACCCGAACGTTCCTGACCCACGTAATTGGCAGGGCTCAGGTAATCGATCAGTAACCAATATGTTCATTGATTTGGGGATGCGGGTAAAACTCAGTGACGAACAGTTTTTGGAAGAAATGGAGAAAAGAAGGACGGTGCTTGATTTGGGGCCAAACGATCATGTGATAGGATGCCCCTTATGTTTAGCACCTTTGGTAGCCCCTTTAGTAAGAGAAGAGCCAGCAACAACTGGCAACGAAGTCGCACTCCAGGAGAGTAATTGATCATGATTAATAGTTTAACAAATGGCGCGGTATCAACAATGCGCCTTGTCGCCTTGTCAGCCTTGCTTGCTCTTGTTTCACAGGGACTAATGGCCCAGTCGTATACTAAAGGTCAGCATATTGAACCGGCCTATGAAGGTTGGCGTCCACTTCCCGATGGTAGCTTTAATTTCATGTTTGGTTACATGAACGAAAACTGGGAAGAACAGCCAAACGTCGATATAGGTGAAAATAATTCATTTGCACCGGGCGAACCTGACCGAGGTCAGCCAACCCACTTTTTACCGCGTCGTAATCGATTCACGTTCGAGGTAAACGTGCCTGCTGATTGGGGTGATCGTGAACTGGTTTGGACATTGACCGTTAATGGAGTAGAGCGAAAAGCCTATGCAACTCTGAAGTCGGATTACCTTGTCGACAACATGGTTATTGCGTCAGAAACTGGCTCTTTAGGTGCTGGTACCAGTAGCCCTGAGTCACGTTCAAACATTGCGCCAATTGTGACAGTTCGCGGCGATGCTATCCGCACAGTCAGAGCTGGCCAGGCAATGATACTAAATACCCTCGTTGAAGATGATGGCTTGCCGACTCCGACTGACGTGGTTGCTGAAGCTAAAAGGTTTGCACAATTTATAGGCGGGCCATTAGCGGTTGCGTTTGTCACCCCTGAAGCTGTAGCCAAGCGTCGTTTTTCTTCACCACCAATAAGAGTGACTGTTGGCAAAGTGAATGGATTATTCTTGTCTTGGAACGTCTATAGAGGCGCTGGCAAAGTATCCTTCGATCCGCCATTGCCAAAGCCATGGGAAGACACGCGAACCAGTGCAAATTCACCATGGGGTGCACTGTGGGTGCCGCCACCAGTTCCTGCCGATGGAATGTATGAACAAACTATAACGTTCGAAGATCCCGGCACTTATGTTCTATGGGGGCGAGCTGATGACGGCGGCCTTTATCACGACGGCTATGTGACAGTGAACGTAACTGAGTAAATGAATGCAGCTACGCAGTAGCTAAACACTATTCTTTACTCAAAACAGTGATTCAAGGGCGGTATATACCGCCCTTTTTATTGGACAAGATAAAATGATTTAAGGCCCCGATGATTGCTCCGTCATCTCAGTAATACTTTGCCATTTAAAGGTTTGTAATAAACTCTAGAAGTTAACTGTTTAGTAAGCCTATTAACGTATCAACAGGTGGCTTGTATCATGAAGCTAGTCTTGGTATTCCTTTCACTGATACTTTCAGGATTTAGTTGGGCCGATGGACATTTGGCTATCGAAGGCGCTGTTGCCAATAGTGATAGGCCTGAAGCGGATACTGCTCGTGATGCAAACCGCAAGCCTGCTGAGATTTTGGAGTTTTTTGGTATCGAGGCTGGCATCAAGGTATTAGACATTTTTGCTGGCGGTGGCTATTACTCCGAGATCTTAAGCTATCCTGTAGGTGTTAACGGCAGCGTGACTCTCTATAACAGCGGGAGTTGGGATGGTTTTGTTGGAGCTGTAGTGGCGGAGCGACTCGCAGGCAGCTGTTTGCCAAACGTTGAGTCTGTAGTTGCTGAGCCTAATGCAGCGAATTTCATGGTCAGCAACTATGACGCGGCTATTTTTGTTTTGGGTTTTTACGATCTTTATTATGCCAGTGAAGGTTGGCCTGCGATTGATGCTGACAGTTTTATGTCTGCTATTTTTGACAGTGTTAAGCCGAATGGTGTTATCGGTATTGTCGATCACGCGGCTACTTTGGGCGTCAGCGTTGAGGTTGCGAATACACTTCATCGTATCGACCCTTCGGTAATTCGCCATGATTTGGATCAGGCCGGATTCTTTTTTGAGGGTGAGTCTGACGTTCTGAGGAATCCAGAAAACGGACGCATTACAGCGATGAGTGATCCAGAGATTAGAGGCAAAACCGACCGGGTTGTTTATTTATTTCGCAAACCTTCTACGTAAAAAAGTTGTCGTAGAGGACTCGGGCAGTTGGCTATATGCCATTACTCAAGACCTCTACGATGCTGATTTCAGCGCCAAGATCGACTCATTACATATTACGGCGGTACTGACCGCCAACTTCAAAAAATGTATCGGTTATCTGGCCTAATGAGCAGTATCTCACCGCATTCATAAGTTCTTCAAATACATTGCCATCTTTAATCGCAGCGTCTCGAAGGCGCTCCAGGGCGTCGTTTGCTTTGTCTTCGTGTGTTTGATGAAATTTTGCAAGACGGCTAATTTGGCTTTGTTTTTCCTCCACTGTTGATCGAGCTAGCTCGATCTCGTGCTCCGGTTCAGGTTCAGGATTGAGAAAGGTATTAACACCCACCAAAGGAAGGCTGCCGTCATGCTTGCGATGTTCATAGAGCATCGATTCATCTTGTATCTTGCCTCTCTGATAGCCGGTTTCCATGGCGCCTAAGACACCCCCGCGCTCCGAGATGCGCTCGAATTCTTGCAATACGGCTTCTTCCACAAGTTCAGTGAGTTCTTCAATGATGAAGGCCCCTTGATTCGAATTTTCGTTAAGTGCTAATCCCCATTCTTTATTAATAATTAGCTGGATAGCCATCGCTCGGCGTACGGACTCCTCGGTCGGTGTGGTTACTGCTTCATCATAGGCATTGGTGTGAAGGCTGTTACAGTTATCATAAACAGCGATCAGCGCCTGCAATGTTGTGCGAATATCATTGAATGACATTTCCTGAGCATGCAGCGACCGGCCCGAAGTTTGGATATGGTACTTAAGTTTTTGGCTTCTCTCGTTAGCACCATAACGGAAGCGCATGGCGGTTGCCCAAATCCTTCTAGCAACACGGCCCATTACGGTATATTCAGGGTCCATGCCGTTGGAGAAAAAGAACGAAAGGTTGTGAGCGAAGTCATCTACTTTCATTCCTCTGGCCAAGTAGGCTTCAACAAACGTAAAGCCGTTAGATAAAGTGAATGCCAATTGTGAAATTGGGTTAGCGCCAGCTTCGGCAATGTGATATCCAGATATAGAAACTGAGTAAAAATTTCTGACTTTGTTGGCAGTAAAATATTCTTGAATATCGCCCATAAGTTTAAGACTAAATTCCGTTGAAAAAATGCAGGTATTCTGGCCTTGGTCTTCTTTAAGAATGTCCGCTTGAACTGTGCCACGGACATTCTCTAGGGTCTGTGCCTTGAGTCTCTCGAACTCGACAGGGCTTGGCTCTCTTGAGTTCGCTTCGTTGAACTCGGTTAGTTGCTGATCAATAGCTGTATTGAGGAACATAGCGAGTAGAGTAGGCGCAGGACCGTTGATGGTCATTGATACAGAGGTGCTCGGATTACATAGGTCAAAGCCGTCGTAAAGGGCTTTCATGTCGTCCAATGTCGCTATGGATACCCCCGAGTTGCCCACTTTTCCGTAAATGTCTGGTTGGACGTCAGGGTCGAAACCATAAAGAGTAACCGAATCAAATGCGGTGGATAGGCGCTTTGCGTCGGAGTGTTTGGATAGCTGCTTAAACCTGCGGTTGGTTCTAAACGCATCTCCTTCGCCAGCAAACATTCTAGTCGGGTCTTCTGATTCTCGCTTGAAAGGAAAAACTCCCGCCGTGAATGGGAATCGGCCTGGGACGTTTTCCAATAATAGCCAGCGTAGTAGCTCGCCATGGTCTTCAAATCGAGGCAAAGACACCCGGGGAATTTTGATGCCTGACAAGGAGGTCCTAGTCAATTCTGTGCGTATTTCACGGTCCCGTACTTTTACGATGAGCTCATCGCCAGAATAATCTTCTTTAAGCTGTGGCCAGCCTTCTAGTAAACGCTTGGCTCGCCCGTCTAGGGTGCTGTCTTTTTTCGCAATAAGGTCGTTGAGGTTGCTTCCATCTTCCCCGGCAGTTTCAAGCATAGACTTGGCTGCGGTCAGCTGCTGACGCTCACGAGCGAGTTTTGACTGCTCTGCCACTTGGTCATGATAGTCCCGGATTATTTCTGTGATCTCAGCCAAATACCGTTGCCGCTGAGCGGGGATTATTAGGGTCCGCGCAGTAGACACCTTGGTAGTGACCTTTTCTAAATACTGTTTGAATTCTTTAAGGCCTTTTTTCTGCAGTTCTGGAACCAGTGCTTGATAGAGAGCGGTGATACCGTCGTCATTAAATTTTGAGGCAATTGTTCCAAAAACTGGCATTGCGTCAGGCATCACTGTGAACGCCTCTCTATTTCGCTGCACTTGTTTGGAGACATCGCGTAAGGCATCTTCACTTCCTTTGCGGTCAAATTTATTGATTGCAAAGACATCAGCATAGTCAAGCATATCAATCTTTTCTAGCTGGCTGGCCGCACCAAATTCTGGGGTCATCACATAAAGGGAGGTATCAACAAAAGGAACGATGCCGGCGTCGCCCTGGCCAATGCCTGGGGTTTCTATGATGATTAAATCGAAACCAGAAAGCTTCATCGCTTGAATTATTTCAGTGAGATGCTCTGGGATTTCCACTGACGCGTCTCTGGTGGCAATAGAGCGCATAAAAATATTAGGGTGGCTTATGGCATTCATTCGAATACGGTCGCCGAGTAGAGCGCCACCAGTCTTCTTTCGGGTGGGATCAATTGCCAGTACCGCAATGGTTAGCTCATCACGGCTGTCTTGCCTAAACCGCCGAATTATTTCATCTGTTGTAGACGACTTGCCTGCGCCTCCTGTACCGGTGATGCCCAGAACCGCTGAAGTCGTTGTCTCCTCAGCAAGCGTTTTTAGCTTTTCCCTATCGGCGCTAGAATACCTGCCGTTTTCCAAGGCGGTGATTGTCCTAGTTAGAATAAGCCTATCGCCATTGCTTAAGTCTTCAATTGATGGCGCGTTGGGGCGTTGTTCGCCACTGTGACAGCGCTCTAACATGTCATCGATCATACCTTGCAGGCCTATGTTTTGGCCGTCAGCAGGTGAATAGATTCTAGTCACTCCGTAGATGTGCAATTCATCAATCTCTGCAGGAATGATGACTCCGCCACCGCCGCCAAAAACCTTGATATGCCCGGCGCCGAGCTCTCGTAGTCTGTCGATCAAATATTTAAAATATTCGATGTGACCGCCTTGGTAGGAGCTTATTGCAATGGCATCGGCGTCTTCTTGAATGGCCGCTTCTACTATTTCTTGTACTGAGCGATTGTGAGCGAGATGGATAACTTCAGCGCCGCTGGCTTGAAGAATGCGGCGCATGATGTTGATAGCAGCATCGTGGCCATCAAATAGGCTGGCTGCAGTGACAAAGCGCAGCCAAGTTCTTTGCTGAGCTTGCTGTGGGGATGATCCTACGGGCTGTTTAAAACTCACTACGCTCAATGTTTCTCTCCCTTGCTTGGCCTGTGGTGTTCCAAACACTTAAGGCCTGCGATACTTTTTAATTAGGACATCAGTTTAGACTAAAAATGAGTGGCGGTCCCTGTCAGACTGGCGCGCGCAGGGGCAATTGTCCGGAATAGGCGCTGCTTTACCGCTAGAGTCACTAAATTTTTGGCGAGCTGGGGTGGTTTGGTTGACAAGTCTATTTGCCAATTGAATGCTGCCTTAAGAAGGTTGTAATCGCGAGTGCGGTCTCATCGGGTTTTTCCAAGCCCATGAGGTGGCCAGCATCGGCTAAGTTGACGAGTGTAATGCGCTGACCAAACTCCTTTTTCATGAGCTCTCCATTTTCAGGTGGTGCAGTTTTGTCATCTAGGCCTTGAACTATTAGCATCGGGCCAGTGCCGCCTGCCCACCACTGCTTTAGTGGGGTGGCGCGGTTAGCGTGGATTTGTGCTTGTCTAGCTTGGGGCCAGTAGTTAAGGGATGCCGCATAGTCACGAATAAGCTCTTCTGGGCTGGCGTGGGAGAAAAGTGTTCTTCTGGCTAGGGTCACCTTCTCATCTAATTCAAGGGTGTTGTTTTCCAGAAGCTGGCCAAGCTCGCCTGAAATTGTGAGTGGTTTTACCAGGCCTCCAGCGGCAAGAAGTGAGACTGTGGCTATCCTATCTGGATACTTAAGCGCTGCTGCTCTGGAGATTCTATTTCCCAAGGCCCAGCCAAGCATATGGAATTTATCAAGCTTAAGGACATTGGCCACAGCAATAACGTCAGCGGCGAAATCGTACAGAGTGAGCTGGTCCAACGAGCCAGTGCTGCCCATAATTCCGCGCTGATTCAAAGCCACTACCTGAAAACCAGCCTCTGCTAGCATGGGAGCGATCAACCGAAAGCGGGTGACGTCGCCGCCGGAACCTGGCAGCGCGATAATTGTTTCATAGGGTTGGGATTGCGGGGTCCAGATGTTAGCCATTAGTGTGCCATGGCCGATGTCCAAGGGCGTTAAATCTTGTTGTGCTTGAGCGCTGCCTGCCGTGAGTGGGCTTATTAAAATAATCATTAAAGCCACTGCTAGTGATTTGCTTAGACTGGCTTGAACGAGTTGTTGGCCAAGATAACTGGCGTGGGCTGAAGGGGGTGGCTTTTTCATGAAGGTCTCCTTATAGCGATAGACAGAGCTTAACCTGAATAAAAAGGGGGATGGATAGCCTCCTCGAGTCTATGTTGCAGATTTCTATACAGGTATAGTGTAGCAATGGACACGTGGATTAGTTTTACCTTGCTTGCTGTGGTTATGCAATCGGTGCGAACCGCTGCACAAAAACAAATTGCAAGAAAGATATCTCCCCAAGCTGCCACCCTCGTAAGGTATCTTTTTGGACTGCCATTTGCGCTCTTATATTTCTATTGGCTTCAGGCCGATTACTCTATTATTGAAACGTTGAACCCTACTTTTTTTGTTTCGGCTAGTTTTGCCGCAGTCTCTCAAATAGCCGCAACTGTGCTGCTTATAAAAGCCCTCACATTAAAAAATTTCGCCGTTGGTACTGCACTGGCAAAAACAGAAGCTCTATTAACGGCTGTTATTGGGTCGCTTTTCTTTTCTGCAGCTCTAAATTTGCTAGGGTATTTGTCTGTTTTCCTCGGGGTGGCAGGGGTCCTAGTCGCTAGCAACTGCCGCGTTAGCTGGGCTGACCTAGCAAGCAATAGGAGTATAAAATTTGGGGTTGGGGCCGGCCTAGGCTTCGCTCTTGCCTCTCTATGGATTCGAGATGCATCACTTTCATTAGGGATAGAAGCTGTCGTTAGCGCAGCCACTGTTTTAGTCTTTATGGTTACTCTGCAGACTGTGTTGTGCCTACTTTGGGTTGTGATTTTTGAATATCCGCAAATCGCATTAATCTTCAAGAACTTACCAGCATCAATACTTATCGGCATTACATCTCTTGCAGGTTCTATTGGTTGGTTTACCGCGATGAGTTTACAAAATGCTGCACTCGTTAAAACCCTTGGGCAAACTGAATTTTTAGTGACGATAGCGATAACCACTTTCTACTTTTCGGAGAAGATTTCAGTGCGCGAACTGGTGGGTATAGCTTTGATAGCGCTGAGTGTTCTGGTATTGCTGTGGGCTTCTTAGGAGGTTGCCGGACACTTTGAGAAAACTTACCCCGCTCGTGCTCGATTAATAGCTAGAGTTTTTAGTAGTATGTTGTGGCGAATAAAATTCAATTCCCTTAAGTCAGTTACAAAGGTTTCTCTGTGGTACATTTCTGTAGTTTTCCCGACTTCAAGCAGGTCACTGTTTCCGTATTGCTTGCCCTACTCTTTGGCTGTCAAACCACTAATATGGCCGGTTCGGTCCATGAGCTAAAGAGCATTAAGTTGACTATTCTCTATACCAACGATGAACATGGCTGGATGGAGGGTGTGGAAGAAGGGCGAGGTGCTGCTAGTCTTTTTGAGCAATGGCGCAGGCAAGAAGGGTTTACCAAAGGCGGCCCTTTTATAGTTTTGAGCGGTGGCGATAACTGGACAGGACCTGCGATTTCAACGTGGGTCGAAGGCGAGAGTATGGTCGAGGTAATGAATGCGATGGACTATGATGCGTCCGCTATAGGCAATCATGAATTTGACTTTGGTTTAGAGGCTTTAGCTTCGCGAACCAGCGAGGCTAACTTCCCCTACTTGAGTGCCAACACTACTTGGAAGAATTCCGGAAGCTATCCTTTGGATTTAGGCATACTGCCTTTTACGGTGAAGTATGTGGCGGGTTTGAATGTGGCGATTATCGGATTATCAACTACCGATACAGCTACTACTACTATGCCGAGCGTTGTTGCGCCTTTGGCTTTTACTGATTATGCAGAAGCTCTTCGTAAGGTCATGCCTAGCGTAAAACAGATCGACCCTGACCTCATTATTGTTATTAGTCATGTGTGCATGGATGAGCTGCGCGGGTTGGCGAGCGCAGTTGCAGATTTAGACATTGCTGTGATGGGCTCTGGCCACTGCAACGAATTGGTGGCCGAGAAAATCGGCGATACGGTTATGCTTGGCGGTGGTTATCATTTTTCAAGCTACGCCAAGGCGGTTATTGAATACGATCTAAGGTCGGCCTCTGTTATAGGTTCATCTTTTACAACGCATCAGAATAGCGCCGTGTCGGAAGATGCTGCTATTGTGGAAATCGTAGGTCAGTGGCGATCTCTTTCAGAGGAGATCTTGGCGGAGTATCTCGGTTTTAGTGCGAGGAAATGGGACAGGTCCGGCGCGGAACTGCGGCAGACAATTATTAATTCTTGGCTTGAGTATGATGTCACTGCAGATGTTGCCATTACCAATGCCGGTGGTATCCGGTCATCTATTAGTGCCGGTGAAATCAGCCTTGGGAGTGTTGTTTCCATGTTGCCGTTTTCAAACACAATCATCGCGACACAGCTAAGTGGAAGAGTTTTGCAAAGAGCCCTCGAGCAGGGAGGACGGCCAGTATTTGCTGGCTTGACTGAAGTGAATGGGGAATGGATTGTTAGACGCACCGGAAAGGCCTTGACAGATGATGGGCTCTATCGTGTTCTCATCAATAGCTTTATGTATGACGGTGGCGATGACTTTGGCATGGTTGCCGAATTCGACCCAAACGGTTTTGATATGGACACGAATTACCGGGAACCTTTTGTGCAATGGCTTAAGAGGCAAAACACGTCACCTGCTAGTCCATTGCACTTAGCTTACTAATCAATTTTTGTAACATAGATGCCCCGAAGAGGTTCTCTCACTCAGTTGTCAAGAAGCTGCGCTTTGTACCCGAGAGCAATGAGCCTTCGCAAAATATCATTGCTCTGTTGGCGATCCCGAGTTTCTACCGTGACATATAAATCTGCATCTTTTGTCCGAATGCTGGTAAACATTCGCTGATGAGAAACTTCGAGAATATTTCCGCCTAAGTCACCGATCCCCGCTGAGATATCAGACAGCACCCCGGGCAGGTCATTTATCCTGATTAGGTAGCGAACAATACTTCCCCTTCGGGCTAGCTGCCGCATGAGCACTGAGGCCAGAATTCTTGGGTCGATATTGGCACCGCAAAGGATGACTGCAGTTTTCTGATTTGTGAATAATTCAGGGTTACCCATTACTGCTGCCAATCCGGCCGCCCCGGCGCCTTCGGTGACTGTTTTTTCAATCGTGAGCAATAAGTTTATGGACTCTTCAATTTGGTCCTCGGTAACGATGACAATGTCATCAACCAGTCGGTTGATGATCTCTAGGTTTAATGCGCCAGGTTGCTTAACCGCAATGCCCTCGGCTATGGTCGAGCCTCCTAGAGGAGATTCTATGCCCTTGACCGAATTGTAGACGCTTTGATATCCCTCAACCTCGACCCCAATTATTCTAATACCTGGATTGATTGCTTTCGCAGCTATCGCCACACCAGAAACCAAACCGCCGCCTCCAATGGGTACTACTATACTTTGTAAGTCGGGGATCTTTTCCATCATCTCAAGTCCAGCAGTGCCGGCGCCGGCGATTATCTTCTCGTCGTTATAAGGGTGAACAAATACCAGTTTTTGTTCATCCGCAAGCTGATGAGCATGCACAGCGGACTCCGACAGCCCGTCTCCTTCAAGTATCACATTGGCCTTGAAGTTCCGAGTATCCTCGACCTTTACGTGTGGCGTGTTCTTTGGCATGACGATAGTAGCGGGTATGCCTAAACGCTGAGCATGATAAGCCACTGCCTTCGCGTGATTGCCAGCCGACATGGCAATCACCCCAGATTTTTTCTCAGCATCGGTGAGCTGAAGCAGTTTGTTGAGCGCGCCGCGCTCTTTGAACGAGGAGGTGAATTGGAGGTTTTCAAACTTTAGGAAAATCTCGGCGCCGAGGATGTCAGACAGGGTTTTTGATTTCTGAAAAGGGGTATTGATGACAGAGCCGTTTATGCGATTGGCGGCAAGCTTAATGTCGTCCAGTGAGGGGGTCATAGGAACTACTCTATTGTGGCAGTGATAATCAATGTGGCTAGCAAAACCCCTATTCCGCCTTGTGTTGAGCTTAGTCAACGCTTTTGCTTGGCGTGTTGTGAGAGCTTGTGGGCAGGCACGAATACTAGTGGATATCACTCAGGCTGGGTAGTTTTCTTTGCTTATGGATAAGAAAACTAACGATCCTATGTCCTGTAGGCTATACCTTAGCGTTGTAAATTTTTTATGGATTTAAAAAGCACAAGCTGCCTATGAGGTCGCTATTGGGGGGCGCTATTGTTGGTCCCGTAACACTCGCCTCTCCATCGGTAGAGCAATCTTAGTCCGATGCAAATTCAGGCAGCAAAACAGGCTTGCCGGGTGCGAACCACCTACCCACCTACCCACAAAGTCATAGGAGGCCAGCCAGCAGCTCAAAGTTAGCCGG
>CAJWGN010000104.1 GCA_913031035.1 uncultured Gammaproteobacteria bacterium | reverse complement strand
CAAACGGATCCACGCCTATGTCTTGAAGTGCCGTGACACAGGTGCTTTGGAAATTTGCAGCCAAGCCAGGGTTTTCGGCAGCAATCGCATTGATCTGTGCGACATCGCAGGGATCATCCGGTCGAAAAGTAGTACCTACTTGCGGGCCAAAAAGTTCAGTGATATTCGGCGCGCGAACAGCCTCAGAGATCCCGCCGCGAATTGAAAGCCCTTCGATAGGAGACCAAATAAGACGAGCCTCCCATGCTGTCGCTTCGCCAATAGTAGAGTAGTCAGAAAAACGGCCCGCTAAGTTCAAGGTGAGTTCTTCAATGCCAGTAACACCGTTTATAATTGGCAGTGATGTTTCTAAGAAAACATCTGTGGTGTCGTATTCCCCTGACTCGTTGCTGGGGCCGACCTGAGGTCGAAAAATCAAGTTTGTGTTGTCCGAAACATCACTAATGTTAGTGCCGGCAGGAAAAGGTGCGCCCTGCGGAATGATACCTAGCTGAAAGTTATCAAACGTTGCTGTAGATTTTTCTTTGCGGTACTCGATACCTGTAGCAAAGCCGATAGGCCCACCTGGCAGTTCGAAAAAGTCAGAAGAATCACCAGCGAGGGTTGCAAGAATAACAGTTTGTTCAATTTCCAGCGCGTCCCATGTATTGGTAGTGACGAAATCGGTCGCTGCTTGGGTTACACCTGGTTGGCCTCCCCAAATATTCAGAGGTACACACTGCCCGTCGCCTGGAGTAAAAGAATAATAGCCTTCGTCGTTTCCAGGGACGTCAAAAGGTGTATCCACAATCTGTGTCGTTGGATCTACAGTTGAACGGCAGGCTGGTTGACCAGAGGCATCGGAGACCGCGTCAATGGCTGCTAAGAAGCGATCATTTATAAGTCCGCCGGTGCGGCTAATGTCTTGCTGAAAATTGCCGTAGTTAAAGCTTACTTCATAAGTCCAGTTGTTATCGAACTCACCTTCAATTCCGCCGACCACCCTATACGTATCTCGTTCTGTAGTACGAGTCGCACCAAACAACAAAGGGTCGATTGTTGTCGACAAACCGCCGGTTGCATTGGCTACGTCTTGCAAAAACGCAGGCAGATAAGGGTTGTCTGGTGCGCCTAATAGTAAATCCCAAAATGAATTTGGGTTGCCTTCAGTGCTGGTTTTTTGAGTTACATATTTAACTTCACCAAACACAGTCATTTGGTCAGTTAGGTCATAGTGGCCGAGAAAATTTAAGGTAACTTTCTGATCTGGGAGCAAGACGTCAGCTCTGCTATCTCTAGACGCGTTGTATGAGTCACCACCAAAACCTGCGAAATTGCCTGATATTAAGCCGTCTTGAATTGGGGCATAGCTGCCATCTTGAGATACATTCCAGCAACCGCCGATGGCGCCAAATGACTCTGCACCGAACGAAGAGTTGTAGCCAGTAAATGAGTCCAAACAGTCGGGCGTGCCATTTGCGTTTAAATCAATTGCTGTCTCGGGATCAAAGCCAGCAAAGGTAAAGGCGTTGCCAGGTGCGACATAACCGTACCCTGAGGTGATAGGGAACGTAGAAAAAGGAGCAACCGCTCGCTGCGGTGCACCGCTCGCTCTATCTATTAGCGCAGTTTCCTGTGCCGTCAAGCTCGGGGCGTCTCCGAACTGATCCGTATAGCGAGTCGCAAAATCTTGGGCTGTTGGGACCGCTAAGCCGAAATTTGTAAGTCCGGTATTGGCATAATTGTAGAATCGAGCAAAGTTCGGCGTGCTGGTAGTAATGTCACCTTGCTGAAAGCGTAGGGCTGGGTTGACCTGATCGTTACCGGAGCCTATGCGAAGGCCGTTGGCACGATCTGAAACCTTGAGGCCCTCGTCATTGCGAACATCAAGTGCTGCCGTAAAATTACCTCGGCCGTCGGCAAAATTGCGTCCAAATAAAACAGACAGTGCGCTTTGCTGTCCGTCGCGATACTCGGACATTCCGAAATTGCCGCCAAACTCTAGGCCTTCGAAATCATCTTTGAGAACAAAGTTAACAACGCCAGTAACAGCGTCGGCACCGTAAACAGCAGAGGCGCCGCCGGTTAAAACTTCGACCCTTTCAACTAGGCCTGCTGGGATTGAGCCAATATCTACAGCTCCTGAACCTTGAACTCCGCCAACGTGACGACGACCATCAACGAGTACGAGGGTTCTTTCTGCTCCTAGTCCTCGCAGGTTTAAAACGTTTCCTCCATCCGCTACTCCTCCTGTATCTATCGACTGTTCTGAGGAAACAGACTGCAGCAGCGATGGGATATCGTTAACAACATCGGTTAGTGAAAATTCACCCGATGAGCGAATATCTTCCGCGCTGACTGATTGAATAGGGTTCGCGCCAGTTAGGTTTGCATCTCTCGCGATTCGAGAGCCTGTAACCACGATTTCGTCTATTACATCGTCGCTTTGAGCGACAACAAAGCTCGATAGAGGGAGTGTGGTTGCTGCTAAAAGGACTATAGCGCCACCATTAATATGCTGTCGTAGAGTTTTAGTTTTCATGTGGATCCTCATTGATGGTAAGTTTTTTTTATTGTGAGGCCATAATCGTTGCGTATGACTATGCCTCTCAGTATTCGTTACAACTCCTAATGTTGCAAATTTAATACCAAAGATGCGTGTTTACTGGTCAAGACAGCATTATAAGAGCTTGAAAGTAAGGTTTTGCGCATTTTTATTGCATTCATATAGTTTATTTATACAGAGAAATAAGGCTTATTTGCTCTAAACAACCGCTGATTTGGTTAAGTTATTGTGTTTTTCAGGGAGCGGATTTCTTTGAAATTGTAGGAAGTAAGTGCGCGAATCCGCCAAAAACAGTTTTTGGTTTAGATTAGTGTCCTTTTTTGGTGCTGTTATGCGCTGTTGCCGAGCTTAATTGTTGGTCAGTTATTCGCGGGATATTCACCATTTACTGCACATGCACACTTTTCCTGGCCTTCTCTCCACTTGAGCGTGTGCTATTCGGCCAATAGCACACGTCAGCGTGTCCTGAAAAACACCTAAAAAACATAGTAGCATTAAACATTAATAATGCGACGATATTTGTTATCTCATGTTCAGGATACCAAGGTTTTTGAAATTGAGGAAAATAGTGGCGGATTGTCCTAAGGCTTTAAAAGACGGTGGTTTTGAAGCGTTGTTAATTTTAGAGGGCTACTAACTTCGCAGTAACACTAAATTGAGGCCACTGTGATCAAACGACCGGCAAAAAATGAAGTTGAGATTAGCAAGGGGATTGGCAAAGAAATTGGCGTGAGGATTGATGGCAGAGGAATTGACGCGGATGTGCAGGCAGATCGTGGCTAGTTCTAAACCAAAAGATGCTGCTCCAAGGTTCCTTGAGCAGCATCTTTAATTTTCGATGCTGTATTTAGTTAGATTGGCTTTTACGGTAGTTTAGCCGCACGTATTTCGATTTCAATTAACCAGCCGGGAACTACCAAGCCCGCGATTTCAACAAAAGAACGAACTGGCTTCATTGGATTCTCTTCAGTTCCGAAGAATTTTCTGTAGCCCCGATTGAAACCATCAAAATCTAGTAGGCCATATTCATCTGAGACTGCAAAGGCGCGAACCTGCACTATGTCAGACATCGACCAGCCTTCGCCTTCAAGTTTAGCTTTGAAGCTATTGAAGGTGTCTTCCACCTGAGCTTCCATGTCACCCCAGCTGCCATCAGCATTGCGACTAGCGCCAGAGCCGCTTAAGTAGAGGGTCTCAGCGTTTGCTGGAATTTTGATTGTAGTGTAAAAATGGCGTCCTTCACCCTTGCGCTCAATTCCGCCCACATTGACATCGCTGGAGGAGACCGCGGCAGGTGTAGCTGTGGCAGATGAGGCGCTTGATGATGGTGCAACACCCGTTTCAACGGGAGCGGACGCTGCCGAAGCCATTTCTGAGGCTGGTTCGCCGCTTGCAAGCATGACAATAATGATAACAATCGCCATGCCAAAGCCGGTGATTAGGATCATATTAATATTGCTTATTAGGGGCGCCCTCGATGAGCTTTTCTGGGGCACTTCTTCTGTTTCAGCAACTTCTTCAGATTGCTCAATTATTTCTTCTTCTTTGCTAATGGCCATTCCTAGATCCTCAGTGCTTTTCCCAGAATCATCATTACTAATTAACGCTGACCCCGATCAAGTTTAAATTATTTATAGTTATTGCTTATATGAATTTTAATTCATTGTATTGATGTACGCTAACACGTCGTTGATGTCTTGCTCTGAGCCGAGGGCCTGAACACCGGCTCGCATTTGTTGTCCATAAACATCATCTGGATTGCCTCCGCGATTGCCTGACATGAACAGCTTTAACTGGCGGGCCATATACCAGTCATCTCTGCCCACCAAAGCCGGTGCGCCAAGCAGTTCGTTGCCCATCCCGTTTATCCCATGACAAGCGGCGCAACTCGCATACAAAGCTGAGCCGTTATTGGCATCGCCGCTGAGTGTTTGCTCGGGCTCCACGGGCTTCCATGTGGCGATAAAAGAAACGACTTCTTCAATCTCATTATCTGAAAGGCGCGCAACTGAAACCTGCATCTCATTGCCTGGAACGTAATCAGTCTCGTTGCCTCGGTGTTTGGCGCGGAAGCCTTCTAGTTGACGTTTCAAGTACCAAGGCTCTAAACCGGCAAGACTAGGCCCGCCAACAATTGGATTGCCTACGCCGTAGCTACCGTGACAAGTGGCGCAGACCTTATTGCTCAGAGGCTGACTGTCTAAATTTAGCTTATCGTACTGCTGTCCAGATACCGATTGATGCTGCGTGGTTATTGAGAAAAAAAGGGCGAACAAACAACTGCTAATTAACTTTTTCATTTATACCTGTACTTCGTTTTCGTTACTTCAGGAAAGCTTTTGGCCAGGCATGGTTGAGATGCCTGACTGGCGCTTAACCATATCGTTAATAGCCCAGTGAGCTGAGAGAATTGCACTTTCTTGCCATGCAGAATGCACGGATATTTGATCGCCTATCATATAGTGGCGACCTCCAGCAGGCTGCTGAAGCGTGCGATACAAACGCTCTTCATCGGCAGTCATGCCGTCCCGGTTACGTGCCCATCTGGCAGCACAGCCTAGCATGTGATTCATACGATGCCAGGCAATGGTGATGCCTTTTTCTACCTGGTCGCGGTACTCTGGATGAACCTTTTGACCTTGTCGAATAGCAGTTTCGAGACGCTCTTCTTGAGATAGTTTCGTGAAGTGCATGCCACCGCCATAGTCATAAGCGCCCAAGATAACGCCTTTGTCTTTGAAGACCCCGTGTGGTGGGTACCAAATTTGCTGAATCTTCTGGTTAGTCCAAGAAATGCCGCCGTAGATATCGTCTTTTTCCCAGAATCGAGTCTTCGCTTGGAAGGCCGACTTGTAGGCTTCGCCACGACGAACATAGCGCATTGCTTCAATATAGTTGTCGTCAAAATTATTCTCGATGCCAGTCATCAAATGAGAAGGAATACAGTTAAAACAATAATCTGCTTGGATCTTGTACTTCATGCCTTTATGTTCGTAAGTCACTTCAACGCCGTCGCCGTTGTTTAAATTGACGCTGGCCACCATGACGTCATAGTAAATTTTGCCTTCCAGTTTGTTGGTAAAGCCTTGAACGATCTTGTCCATGCCGCCAACCGGCTGGAAAAGAACAGGCCCAGTTTCACCTTCATTTTGGCCAAGTATCATACGCATGAAATCAGTTTTCAGGAGCTCGGAGAAATCGGCCACGTCTTTTTGCACGCCGTGCTCGATGAAGCCTCCGTGGGCGTAGCCAGATCGGGTGCTTCCCTTAAAGACATCACCTTCGCTTAGGTCGCCGAATGAGCGTATTGCACTAAGCAGGCTTTCGGCTTCATATTGATTTAGCGGCTGGTCAAGTTCATGACCGGTAAAGTTCTTTGCCATGATCTCGGCCATAAAACCGCGGGCACTTGTGGTGACGGCTGCATTTTTAATAGGCTTGCCATTAAACATGGCGTCATCTTGGACATACGCTTCTTTGTTTTCATTAACAAAGATTTCTAGTTCAACACCCAGTTCGCGGCAGTAACGAAGCAGGTTTCGGTGAGTGCTCGGTATTCGCGCAGGGCCAGCATTAAAATACATATGTGGCTCGTCATCGAACTCACAGATTTGAGGGTTGCCGACTTCGTCGATCAAGTCCCCTGAGCGCACTGTCATACAGCGCCCACCAGCTTTTGGTGCCGCTTCTAAGACGACACAGTCGTAGCCTGCTTTGTCTAGCTCATACGCTGTAGTGAGACCGGAAATGCCGCCGCCGAGAATAACAACCGCTGGTCGATTTGCCGGATTAACGCTGGGGATATCTGGAAATTGTACGTTTGTTTCAGGAACCAAGCCAAGGGCGGTGCTTGCTTTGAGAACCGCTGCGGTGGCTCCTGTTTTACCAATCAAACTTAGCAATTCACGCCTGGATACGAACTTGTTCATAATTCATCTGCTCACTGAAAAAATAGACCGAAATTTAATACTAAACAAAGCATTTGTTGTGCCAATAGAATGTGGATTCTAACAAAATCAACCAGTTGGGTAAGTTACAGTTTGTTACTCGCTATAATTGAAGACTCTTAAGATTTCAAAATAGTGCATAAGATCAGAACACGACACTGTAGTGGTGCGAAAAACCGCGACTTTAAAAAATAGCCGACGGTTTATTCGAGCTAACGCCCAGCTCTCTAATATATTAGTACATGACAAAGGGCTTTTCAGCGTTTTAACGTCACTTTAAGATAATTTTGCCAGCATGCTCACACTTTCGCTTCTATAATTAGATTGGAAATCAAATCTTAGTATTTACGCTGTAATTGCAGCTCTCTTTTTTCGTTAGATTGACGTGGTGTCGTGAACCCTAAAATCCTTTTAATTTTGCTCAGCTGTTTGCTGACACAGGCTGGCTATGGCGCCGATTCCATTACGCAGCTAACCGGAGCCCGTGATTGGGCCAGCGCTGCCCGGATGGTTGCAAATGGGTCAGGAGTGCCTATTGATTCGGTAATCGAATTCGATGGCAAAGAAGCTTGGCTATACCTGCGAGTGCCTGAGCAGGGGCCTATGCTTATGTATCTTGATAACCCCACTATACGAAATTACGAAATCATTTCGCTAGAAACAGGGGAAACCCTCTATCGAGGAGGACTGGACGCTGGGCTTAGCTCTCGTTTAATTTTCCATCCAGATTTTTTGCTGCCAATGACGGGTTTTTTTGAACGTGATATTTTGTTGCGAGTCGACGCCTTAAGGGGTGGTTATGATTTGCCGATTGGTTTTTCTACTGTAAGCCAAGTGACTCAAAGGATAGCGACACGGTTCCTCGGAGACGGCATGTATTACGGTGCCATCGTTCTAATGATTCTTTTTTCCTTTTTCGTGACTCTTTTAAATAGCTACGGGCACTCTTGGCGACTTGGGATTTGCCTGCTGACGTGGCTTTTTACCATGATCACTGTTTCCGGATACGGAAGCCTTCTTATTTGGCCCAACTCTCCTGAAATTGGCGCTCGAGCCTTTAATGTTTTTGGTCCGCTGGCGGGGTTCAGCTCGGCTTGGTTCGCTTGGCATTTCTTGAAAGAAAGCGCCAAGGGTAGCCTTTCTCTCAAAGCGGTTAGATTTTGTTTTTGGCTAAACCCGCTGACTTTTCTAGCTACTATCAGCTCCGTCTTAGATGAGGGTGCAATTCTGGTCTCAGTCATAGTGACGGGGGTGTCTATCGTTTGTGCCGCCAGCGTCAGTATTGGGAGAGGTGATATGGCGTCGAGATACCTTATCGTCTCTACGGTTTTCGCGACTACGCCATTCGCGATTATTGGTGAGTTCCCGGACTTAAAGTACTTTATCGTCATCCCTGGAACTGTTTCCTTAATGTTTGTTGTTGTTGCGGTGATGAAGAGGCTGGGCGAGCGCATACAGAAACAAGAGGTTGAGGCTGAGTTGGTCGCGAGCAGGGCGAGATTCCTTGCCTCAATGAGCCATGAAATTCGAACCCCGCTTAACGGTGTCATTGGCTTCAGTGAACTTTGCGCGCAAGAGCCACTTGGCATCGCCGCGGCTGACTATGTTACTCAGATTCAGCGCTCATCTAAATTACTTTTAAATGTTGTCAACGAAGTGCTCGATTTTTCAAAGCTAGAAGCAGGTGGGGTTGAAATATCCCTCAGAACAATGAACCTAAAAAACGAGATCGACAATATTGTTGCCACCCTTTCCCCGATGATCCTTGATAATAGTGTGCATTTGGACGTGATTATTGACGACGCCGTTGCCCCTTATGTGGTCACCGATCCAATTCGTTGCTCACACATTTTGATCAACTTATTAAGTAACGCAATTAAGTTTTCAAAGAATGGCCATGTATCTCTCATTGTTCGGCAACAAGTCGGGCAATTGGAGTTTGAAGTTAAAGACACTGGCATTGGGATAGCAGAAAAATCAATTCAGTCGCTTTTTGATCCCTATCAACAAGTCACATCAAGCAATGTAGATGCTTTTGGCGGCACCGGATTGGGGTTGAGTATTGCTAAGCAATTCGCTGATCTTTTGGGTGGGACGATTAATGTTGTCAGTCAGGTGGGCACGGGCAGTGTCTTCACTCTCAAAATTCCCTACGAAGAAGCGGCTTCTTTCGAGGGAGATACAGTCAAAGATTTTGAAACTCCGGTAAAGCTCAGTGGGATTGCAGTACTTGTTGCAGAGGACAATGCAGTTAACTTGCTGCTGGCAAGAAAAATTCTTGAGAAAAGCGGAGCGACGGTTGCAAGTGCCGTTAATGGTAAAATGGCGATGGATTTGGCAAGTGCCTGCAAGTATGACGTCATTTTAATGGATCTGCAGATGCCGACGATGAATGGGATAGAGGCGTCCCAATTGTTGCGCGACATGGGCTGCCAAACACCAATAGTAGCGCTTACAGCGAATAATTCTGAAGCTGACAAAAAAGCCTGCATGGAAGCAGGCATGAATGATTTTATCGCGAAGCCTTTTACCCAAGCGGATTTGCTGGACAAGGTTGAGCGCTGGTCGGCTGGCTGATCAGGGCCTCGTTGATAGGCTCTGCTGTTTGCGAGGGAGTGAGTTGGCAGCAAAGCGGGGCAAGGTCGAGTTAAAATGGTTCAGGTTTGTCTATAGCCAATCGCGAGCATTTCTGTAGCCTCCGACAAATAGGCTGCTGTAAAGTTTGGCACGGCTTATGCGAATGGCTAATCATCTACATTAAGTCTTATGTAAGCCAGCTGAACGAATCTCTCCCTTTTTCTTTGAGGTTTACGTAAAAAGCTAGATTTAAATGGTTTTTGGTAGTTATGCCCATGCGGTTTATCCGCGCGGGCTTTTTTTTACGGTTAAATTATTACAGGACAGACATGCCAGCGTGCTGAGAGGATAGGTTAATCAGGCGCCGGGGAGTTGGCTCCTTTTAAAGTTTTTAACTCCACTCGTTTAAATGCTTTGTTTTCTTTCATTACTACATAGGAATTGATATTAACTTGATAGGCGCTCGAGCTTACTAGGTGATTGTTAATTTCTAAGTAGCGATTCATGTCGGCGCAGATGATCCTTATTATAAAATCCGATTCGCCACTTACTGTGTAACATTCCACTACTTCTGGAATTGATTCTACCAGTGTCTCAAAGGCTTTAAATTCCTCGTGAGTATGGTTTTTTAGCGAAACTGTGGCTATGCACATGATATGACGTGCCACCGCAGCAAGGTCAATCCTTGCGTGATACGACTGGATAACCTGCTGACTTTCGAGTCGTCTCACTCTTTGCAAACAAGAGCTCGGCGATAGGCAAACCTTGCCGGCAAGGTCCTGGTTAGTGATTCGTCCATCTTGCTGCAGCGTTTCGAGTATTTTTAGGTCGATTTTGTCGAGTTTTAGATTAGTCATAAGTGCGTTAGTTTATCTTAAAAACCTGTTCGTAAGGGGGTATTTTTCAATTAACCGAATATAATTCGGAATAACCACCAAATAAAAACATGTTATTTATCATATACAAAAAGATAAATAAGTCCTTCTGTGGCTTTCTTGCTAAGCTATATTACTAAATATTATTCGTTGGAGATATCCATGACTGCAATTGCTGAAAAAACTAAATTTGATGCAACCCATGAAAGCAACCCGCGGGATGCATTGTGGCCAAATTATAATCCGCCTAAAGAGTTGGTTTTTACACACGGTATTGGCAGTGAAGTGTTTGATGAACAAGGTACAGCCTATTTGGATTTTCTGTCTGGTATTGCCGTAACGAGCTTCGGTCACGCTCACCCTTACTTGGTGAAGGCGCTTAAAGATCAATGCGAAAAGCTTTGGCATCTGTCAAATGTCTTTCGAATTCCTGAAGGGGAATTACTCGCCAAACGGCTTGTTGAAAACAGCTTTGCTGACAATGTGTTTTTTGCCAATTCTGGGACAGAGGCAGCAGAAGCAGGCATCAAAGCAATTCGCGGCTATCATGCCGTCAAAGGTAACACCGAGCGAACTCGTATTATTGGATTGACAGAGAGCTTTCACGGACGAACATTGGCAGCTCTAGCTGCCGCAGGTAATCAGGCTCAGATGAAAGGTTTTATTCCTACTGACTATGGCTTTGATCAAGTGCAATGGGGAGATATCGAAGCTCTCAAGAATGCTGTTACCGATCAAACCGCCGGGATTGTATTTGAAACTGTGCAGGGAGAGGGCGGCATTCGCCCAGTGACCCAAGAGTTTGTGAGTCAAGTGCGCCAGCTTTGCGATGATCTTGATCTGGTATTAATGTTCGATGAAGTTCAATGCGGGATCGGTCGAACCGGCAAGTTATTTGCTTATGAGCATTTTAATGTGACCCCGGATGTTATGGTCCTGGCTAAAGGACTCGGAGGTGGTTTTCCAATAGGCGCTTGTTTGACAACGGCAAAAGTGGGGAACTCCATGGTGTTCGGAAGTCATGGCAGCACCTTTGGTGGCAACCCACTGGCGATGGCTGTCGGAAATGCGGTAATGGATCTCCTTCTAGAGCCAAATTTATTGAGTGAAATTAGCCGTAAAGGAGAGTTTCTTCAAAGTGAATTAACACGTTTGACTCAAGAGTTTCCTGACGTGGTTGGTTCAGTTCACGGCCTAGGCTTGATGATAGGTTTAAAATGCATAGTGCCTAATACAGACGTTCTGGTTAAGCTCCGCGAGCACCATATGATTGTTGGGAAATCAGGAGGCAATATGATTCGCTTGCTGCCACCGGTAAATATGTGTGATGAGGATATTGCTAAAGGTATCAAAATCATCACCTGCGTCTTGCAAGAACTGCAGGCCGGGTAATTGAATAATGCAATGAGTCAAAAAAACATTGAAGGTTGGATTGCGTCTCAGCAGCAGTCCATGGTCGATCAATTGATGCACTTATCATCAATTAATTCCGGCACCGGTAATCTTGAAGGTCTCGCGACCATTTGTGACGAGTATTACCAAGCTTTCGCTCCGCTTAGCGATTCCATCGAGGTGCTAGAGTCGAAATCGGTACAGAGAGTAAATCATTTAGGGCAGGCAAATTTTGAGAACTACGGCAAAATTATTAGCTGCGTAAAGCGAGAGGATGCGCCTATTCAAATTTTGCTAGTGGGCCACATGGATACTGTGTTTCCAAAAGATTATCACTTTCAATCCCCAAAAATTGTTGATGAATCGATAATACACGGGCCCGGTGTTGCTGATATGAAGGGCGGCATTTTGGTCATGCTTAATGCCTTAAGAGCGTTTGAGCAAGTGCAAACCGACAATCAATTGGGCTGGAGAGTCATCTTGAATTCCGATGAGGAGACTGGTTCGCATGGGTCGGCAGACTTGCTTAGCTCAGCTGCTAAAAATGCCCATGCCGGCTTAATTTATGAGCCTGCTTTGGCCGATGGCACGCTAGTCGGAGCCCGCAAAGGGTCGGGTAATTTCACGCTTACCGTGCATGGAATTGCGGCTCATGCTGGCAGAGAGATTAGCAAAGGACGAAATGCAATATTGTTAATGTCCGAAGCAGCTCAGACCATTGCCAGCCTGTCAGATGCTAAGCGGGGGATCACAGTCAATGTCGCGCGCGTTACCGGTGGCACCGTGTTCAATGTAGTGCCAGATCAAGCTGTGTGTCAGTTTAATATTCGCTGTGAGACTACCGGTGATCAGCAGTCTCTCGCCGCTAAATTAGATAAGATAGTACAAGAGCTCAGTGCCAGAGAAGGCTATTCGGCTGTGCTTTCCGGCTCGTTTTCGCGTCCGCCTAAAGTGATCACAAGCGCTAATAAATTGCTAATGGAATGGGTGGGTCTTTTAATGTTTCTGGCGTAGACATTACTTCAGTAGGTGAT